>JAHEJV010000089.1 GCA_024638705.1 Deltaproteobacteria bacterium
CCTTGTCCTTCGTCCAGACGCCTCCGTTGAGGCCGTAGTCCGAGTCGTTGGCGCGCTGCAGCGCCTCCTCCTCGTTCGCGACCTTCATGATCGAGATGACCGGCCCGAAGGTCTCCTCGGTCATCACCGCCATGTCGTGGGTGACGTCGGTGAGCACGGTCGGCTCGTAGTAGAGGCCGGGCAGATCGGGAGTGCGCCGCCCGCCCGTCCGCACCTGCGCGCCCTTCGCCACGGCGTCCTTTACGTGCGCGTCGATGATGTCGAGCTGACGATCCCAGAAGATCGCGCCGATGTCCTGTTCGCCGGCGCTTCCCTGGCGCATCGCCTTCGCGCCGGCGACGACCTTCTCGACCAGCTCGTCGTGCACCGATTCCACGGCGTAGATGCGCTCGGTGCCGCAGCAGTACTGGCCGGTGTTCATGCACGAGCCGATCAGCGCCCCGGCGGCGGCGCGATCGAGGTCGGCGTCCTCGCACACGATCATCGCGTCCTTGCCGCCCAGCTCGAGGGTGACCGGAATCAGCTGACGTCCGCACGCCTCGGCCACCTTGCGCCCCGTCGCGACGCTGCCCGTGAAGGAGACCTTGTCGACCCCCGACTCGACGAGCGCCGCGCCGGTCTGGCCGTCGCCCATCACGATCTCGAGCACACCGTCCGGCAGCCCGGCTTCGCGGAAGAGCTCGCCCGCCAGCGCGGTCGAGTACGGCGTCACTTCCGAGCCCTTGAGCAGGACCGCGTTGCCGGCCATCAGCGCCTGGCAGGTCTGGTTCACCGCCAGCACGAAGGGACCGTTCCACGGGACGATGATCCCGACGACGCCGAGCGGCTTGTAGACGACGCGCAGCTGCTTCGCGATGCCGAGGATGCCATGGATGCGGCGCTTCTCGGGCTTCAGGAACTTCGCGGCGTTCTTCGCGTAGTAGTTGAGGGCGTCGCAGGAGGAGTAGATCTCCATGCTGAACGCCTCGTTCGCCGTCTTTCCGGTCTCGCGAATCACCACGTCGGTGACGCGTTCCGGGTTCTCGAGCAGGAGGTCGATCACGCGGCGCATGATGGCGGCGCGCTCGGCCATCGGCGTCGCGGCCCAGCCCGGCTGCGCCTTGCGCGCGCGCTCGAGCGCGAGGGCCACGTCGCTCTCGGTCATGCAGTCGAGCTCGCCGATCGGTTGGCGATCGACCGGGCTCAGCAGGCGATAGCGGCGACGCGGTTCGGACGATTCGATCGGCTCGTAGATGGCCATGGGATCTCCTCCGGAAGCGAATCGGAACTTTCCCTCGCGTGCGTCCGTCCCGCCAGCACCTGTCGGGCTGGCAGCCGCGATCACGCGTTACGGCGGCTTCCTTTTTCGCGGCTTCGAGATATGAGAGAATCCTGCGGGTCCGCCCCAAGGAGTCACGCTTCCGGATGATCGCACGCCTCACGCTCGCCGCGCTCTTCGCGCTCGCCTCCTTCCCCGCGGACCCCGCTGCCGCCGAGAACCTTTCGTTCTCGGGAGAGCAGGCGATCCGCTTCTCTCAGAACGGCGTCATCGACGAGGTGTCGGCGACCGGCACCGGCGTCGCGATCGTGAACGGCGCGGGCAGCGGTCCGACGCTGCACACGCTCCAGCTCACCCGACCCTTCGCCCAGATCGACGCGACCGTCACCGCCACGCCGGGCATCGGCGTCGACGAGATCCGCTTCGACGGCATCCGCATCAACCCGACGAACGTCGGTCCGGGCGGGAGTCCCGGCGTCTTCGCGCCGATCTTCGGCGCTGCCCAGAACACCTCCCTCTCGCTCACCCAGGACACCCTGGCCGCCGCGGGAACGATTCGCATCTGCAACCTCTCGGGCTGCCCGAGCTCGATCGCCGTCGATCTCAGCCAGACCACGGGCGGCGTGGCCCTCGGCCCGGGCGTCGGCGGCACGTTCATGGTCGACGGCGCGGGGCCGAGCCAGCTCACGGTCGCCGGCAACCCGTGGACGATCAAGACGACGACGGTCAGCTATCGCACGATCAACGGCGGCACCGGCTTCCTCACCGACATGGGCTTCGTCCAGGGCCCGGTGTCGGGACCGTCCTCGACCGCGGCGACCGGCGGCGTGGTGCAGCTCGTTTCGGGCACCCAGACCACGTCGATCGGTCTCGACGGCACCAACGATCTCGCGGGCCAGATCACCCGGCTCACCGTCACCTTCGCCCCCGAGCCGGGTCTGCTGCTCCTGCTCGGCGTCGGCGGCGCCGCGATGGTCTTTCTCGGGCGCAGGCGCAGCCTCCGATAGGACCCCGCTAAGATCGCGGGGCCATGCCCCGCCCCATCCCTCCCATCCTCGCGATGGCGAGCGTTCTCGCGCTCCTGCTCTCGTGCAGCACCTCGGTCAACCCGGCGACCGGCCGCCGCGAAGTCGTGCTGATGACTCCCGAGGACGAGCAGCGCATCGACGAGCAGGCGGTGCGCGAGATCTCGGCGAGCGTCGGGATCGTCACCGACTCCGAGCTGACCGAGTACGTCGCGGAGGTCGGGGAAACGCTCGCCGTCAACTCGCCGCGTCTCGACGTCGACTACGAGTTCCAGATCGTCGAGATGCCCGAGCCGAACGCCTTCGCGCTGCCGGGCGGACACATCTTCGTCTCGCGTGGCCTGCTGGTGCTGGCGAACACCGAAGCCGAGCTCGCCCACGTGCTCGGGCACGAGATCGGCCACGTCGCTGCGCGCCACTCGGCGAAGATCCAGGCCCACGTGAACACCCTCGGCCTCGCCACGCTGCTCAGCGACCTGATGAGCGGCAGCAGCGAGGAGACCCATTCGTCGGAGAGCATCGCCGGCGACCCGATCGCGCGTTATGCGCGCGCCCAGGAGCGCCAGGCCGACCAGATCGGCCAGGACATCGCCACGAAGAGCGGGGTCGCGCCGGACGGCATGGCGCGCTTCCTCACCGCTCTCGACAACTACACGAAGCTCAGCCAGGGCTTCTCGATGCCCCAGACCTACTTCGCCACCCACCCCGCGACGCGCGAGCGCATGGTCGAAGCCGCCGCGCGCGCGCAAAGCGAGTCATGGAAGGCGCCGGCGACCGGCACCGGGCTCGGCAGCCGCTACCCCTCCTACACCGAGGCGCGCGACGCGTATCTCGATCGCATCGAGGGCATGGCCGTGACGCGTCCGGCGTCCGAGGGGGTCATCGTCGAGGATCGTTTCTTCCACCTCGACCTCGACTTCACCCTCCGGTTCCCGCACGGATGGACGATCCGCAACGAGCCCCAACGCGTGTTCGCCGTCTCATCGAAGGGCGACGGCGTGGCGATCCTCGAGCTCCAGGGCCAGGGCAGCGACCCGGTCGCCGCCGCGCGCCAGTTCGCCGAGAACGAACAGATCCGGCTGAACCAGGGCACCCCCGTGCGCGTCGGCGATCTCTACGGCTTCCGCGCCGTCACGGTCGTGCAGACCCCGCGCGGCGACATGAACGCCGAGATCACCTGGGTGGCCCACGACGGCCGCGTCTACCGCCTCGTCGGCGGCGGCAACATCCGCAAATACCAGGGTCTGCTCCGCAAGTACGCCCAGAGCTTCCGGCCCCTCTCCGCCGAGGAGAAGGGCTCGATCGAAGAGCTGCGCCTGCGCACCGTCCGCGCCCGCGAAGGCGAGACCCTCCTCGCCCTCTCCGAACGCGTCGGCAACCAGTGGGACCCCACCTTCACGTCCGTCGTGAACAACCTCTTCACCCACGACCCCCTCCCCCCCGGCCAACGCGTCAAGGTCGCAGTGAACGAGATCTACGTCCCGGAGCCCCCTCCGCCCGCTGCCGCGCGCGAGAGAACCCTCGATTCCGCGCCCGGTCGCGGCCGGAGTCAGGGGGACCTCCCCTACCAGGCCGGCGGTGCCTCACCTGCTCTCCGCAAACTCATGGCGCGCTGAAGATCCCGGCGCTCCCCCACGACCCCGCCCCACCGGATCGTGCAGAAGCGCCGCCGCAAACCCCGTCCGTAGCGGCCGGGTGCATGGGGACATCCCCGATGTTCAGCGCGCCATGCGCCAACGAAGCACAGAGAACGCAACGCCGGCCTGGTAGGGGATGTCCCCATGCACCCGGCCGCGGCGCACTCGAAGCGAAGCGGCGAAACTAACCCGCCGCGCGCACCTTCACGACCGAGGCAATCACTTCGTCGTGAATGCTCCCACAAGTCGCCACCACGCCGCTGTTGCGCTTCAGCGTCGGACCGCAGGTGAAGTCGAGCGCCTTGCCATCCACGTCGGTCACACGCCCGCCGGCACACTCGACGACGATCGATCCGGCCGCGTGGTCCCAGATCTTCTCCTCGTAGCCCACCCGCGTCGGCAGTCGCAGGTAGATCGACGCGTCGTTGCGCGCGACCGCGGCGTACTTGCACTGACTGTCGATGCGGAACGGATCGGTTTCGATGCCGAGATCGGCCGCGATCCGCGCCGACTCGCTCTGGTCGGAGTGCCCCGACTCCACCGACTCGCAGAAGCGCGCCTGCGACGCGCGCTCGAGCGCCGCGACCGCCACCGGCGCACTCGGCGCGTCGGCATCCCAGAGCGACGCCATCTGGGTGGGCTCGCCGCGCACCGCCGTGAACAGCGCGCCCAGGTCGTCGCCAAGGGGAAGGTTCGGGCAGCCGAGCAGGCCCATCACGACCTCGCCGTTCTCGATCAGCGCGAGCGCGATCGCGTACTGCTCGCCGCGCAGGAAGCCCTTCGTGCCGTCGATCGGATCGAGCGTCCAGTAGCGGTCGGTCGAGGCGTCGGCGTTGCCGCGGTCGATCCACGCGAGCACCCGATCGACGTCGGCCGCGCCGCGCTCCTCCGCGACCCGCTCGACGACCGCGCGCAAAAGCATCGCCTGCGACGACTCGCGCAGCGACGCCGAGTCCTCTTCGCCGACGATCACATCGTCGGGCAGCGCCGCCTCGAGACCGGCACAGACGATCGCCTGGGACGCGAAGTCGGCGACCGTGACGGGGCTCTTGTCCTTCTTCTCCAGCGTCTCCGGCCGGACCAGCCGCTGCTGCACCGTGCGGCACGCCCGTGCCGCCGAGCGCACGGCCGCCGTGGCCGCGCTCAACTCCGCTCTTCGATCGCTCATGCACCCCCCGGTCGCTTGCGCATCGTGCGGCGGCAGGATGCGGGCCCTCCCCGATCGTGTCCAGCCGGCCGCGGCGCGCGCCGTGACGAATCGATTAACGAGACGTACAGTATCGGAATTCGAGGAGCCAGCCTCTGCCGTCCGATGCCACGCCCAGCACCACCGCGGGACGCCCCCGCAGCGAAGAGGCCCACCGCGCGATCCTCGACGCGACCCTCGCCCTGCTGGCGGAGGTCGGCTACTCGGGCCTGACGGTGGAGGGCGTGGCGACGCGCGCGGGTGTCGGCAAGGCGACGATCTACCGCCGCTGGTCGTCGAAGCTGCCGCTCGTCATCGAGGCCTTCGGCGACCTCCCCGGCCTCGAGGAAGCCGATACCGGCGACCTCGTCACCGACCTCGAGCGCATGCTCAAGAGCTACCTCGACATGTACGACGCGTCGCCGCTCAGCGCGATCATGCCCAGCCTCGCCGGCGAGCTCCCGCACAACCCCGAGCTCATGGACCTCTTCGCCCCCGTCGTCCGCGGCCGCCGCCAGCCTCTCCTCCGCGCCCTGCAACGCGGCATCGACCGCGGCGAGATCCCCGCCGACACCGACCTCGACCTCGCCTCCGACTTCATCCTCGGCCCGATCACCGTCCGCAACTTCTTCAGCCGCGGCCGCATCACCGCCAGACACGTCGCCCCCATCGTCAAGATGGCCCTGGACGGAATCCGCAAATCCTCCTGAACAGCCCGAGGTTCACGGGGACATCCCAGCCACCGCTCGAACAGCCCGGGGTTCAGGGGGACGTCCCCGATGTTAAGCGCGCCCGGCATCCGGAAGTTCAGGAAACGCCCGCCGGCCAGGTAGGGGACGTCCCCCTGAACCCCGGGCAACCCACGGGGAGCGAGAGCGCCGAAGGCGAACCACCTAACCCGAGAACCGCTCGCGAAGCGCGTTCTTCTCGATCTTCCCCGCCGCATTCCGAGGCACCGCCTCCACGATCTCCAGCTGCTCCGGAACCTTCTGCATCATCAGCTCACGCGATTTCAGAAACGCCACCATCTCGTCGAACCCGAGCGCTTCCTCGCCACATGCCACCACGGCACAGCACCGCTCGCCCAACGCCGGGTCGGGCAGCCCGATCACCGCGACGTCCAACACCTTCGGGTGGTCGTAGAGCAGATCCTCCACCTCCTTCGCGGAGATGTTCTCGCCCTTGCGGATGATCACGTCCTTCAGGCGCCCGGTCACCGTCACGAAGCCGTCCGCGTCGAGGAAGCCGAGATCGCCGGTGCGGAAGAAACCATCCACGTCGAAGGCGGCTGCGTCGAGGCTCGCGTCGAGATACCCGCGGAAGAGCTGCGGACCGCGCGCGCGCAGCTCGCCCTCCTCGCCCGGTGCCGCGACGCTGCCGTCGCCCTTCACCACGCGCAGCTCTGCGCCCGGCGGATTCACCGGACCCTCGGTGTGGGCGAGCTTCGCGTCGGGGTCGCTCACGCGGTTCATCGCGATGATCGGACACTCGGTGAGCCCATAGCCCGACACGATGCCCACCCCGCCCAGCTCGTTCTTCAGGTCATAGTGGAGCTGGGGCGGCTTCGGCGCGCCGCCGCCCGGGAACGCGCGCACGCGCGGAAAGAGCGGCGCCGCCGGTCGCTCGCGCTGGGCGGCGAGGTAGGCCTGGTGGAAGGCCGTGCCCGCGCCGGCGAGCGTCACGCCGTGCTTCGCGAGCAGCGGGATCGTCTTCTCCGGGTCGAAGATCGCCACGACGATGTGGGCGAAGCCGGTGAGCAGCCCCGCGATCAGCCAGCCGACGCCGCCGATGTGGGTGAGCGGAAACACCAGGCCGTGTCGGTCGTCGGGCCCGGTCTCGAGCACCTGCGCCATGCCGGTGAACGTGGCCATCAGCGTCGCGTCGGTGTGCCGAGCGCCCTTCGGGTCGGCCGTCGTGCCGGACGTGTAGAAGACCCAGCGCACCGGCGCGTCGGCGGGCGCGTGCGGGTCCGGTGGCGGCGGCAGCGAGTCGGGGGCGTCCTTCGGCAACGACTCCGGCTCCACGACCAGGACGTCGAGATCGCCGCGCTCGCCGCGCAGCGTCTCCGCCATCGCGGGATAGTCGAAGCCGCGGAACGGCGGCGGCACGCAGAGGAGCCGCGCGCGGGTCTGGCTCGTGACGAAGCGCACCTCGCGCTCGCGGTAGATCGGCAGGATCGGGTTCTGCACCGCGCCGAGACGCGCGAGCGCCGCGCACAGCACCAGCGCTTCGAGCGTCGTCGGAAGCACCCAGGACACCGCCGTGCCCTCCGCGACGCCGCACCGGTGCAGGCCGGCGGCGGTGCGAAGCGCCGCGTCGCGGTACTCCGCGAAGGTGAGCGCCCGGTCGGTCTCGTCGACGGCGAAGAGCGCATCCGGGGTCTGTGCCGCGCGTGCTTCGACCAGCTCCCAGAGCGTGCGGCCCGTGATCACGCGGCGGCGGCCCGCCGGCGCAGCTCGAGCTTGTCGACCTTGCCGCCCGCGTTCACCGGCAGCTCGCTCACCAGCTCGATGCGACGCGGCACCTTGTAGTTCGCCATCTGCTCGCGACACCACGCGTGGAGCGCGTCGCGGTCGATCGTCGCGCCCGGCGCGGGCACGACGAAGGCCATCCCCACCTCGCCCATGCGCTCGTCCGGCACCCCGATCACCGCGACCTGCGCGATGTCCTCGTGGGCGAACATCAGGTTCTCGATCTCGGCCGGGTAGCAGTTGAACCCGCCCATGATGAACATGTCTTTGAGGCGATCGGTGATGCGCAGGTTGCCGCGCGCGTCGAGCACGCCGATGTCGCCGGTGTGGAGCCAGCCGTCGGCGTCGATCGCGTCGGCCGTCTGGTCGTCGGCGTCGAAGTAGCCCTGCATGACGTTGTAGCCGCGCACGAGGATCTCACCCGGCTCGCCGGTGGGGACGGGCTTGCCGTCCGGGTCGACGCAGCGCACCTCGACGCCGGGAATCGCGCGGCCCGACGTGGTGGCGATCGTCTCGGCGTCGTCGTCGGGCGAGCACATCGTCACCGTGCCGCAGGATTCGGTGAGCCCATAGGCGGTGAGCACGCGATCGAAGCCGAGCTCGTCCCTCATCTGGTGGATCAGCTCGACGGGGATCGCGGCCGCGCCGGTGACGGCGAGGCGCAGCGAGGAGATGTCGACCTTCGCGCGGTCCGGCGCGGCGAGCAGCGACTGGTAGATCGTGGGCGCGCCGGGCAGCACGTTGATGCGCTCGGCCTCGATGCGTCGCAGCACGTCGGACGCGTCGAACACCGGGTGCGGAAAGATCGTCGCGCCGCGCATCACCGCCGAGAGCCAGCCGGCCTTGTAGCCGAAAGAGTGGAAGAACGGCGCCACGACGAGATAGCGGTCGCCTTCGGTGAGCCCGACCCCGCCGGACCACGTCTCGAACACGGCGAGGTTCTGACCGTGCGCGGTCATCACGCCCTTCGGCTTTCCGGTCGTGCCCGAGGTGAAGAGCATGTCGAGGAGATCGTTCTCGGAAACCGCCTCGCCGCGCGCGCGGACGTCGGCTTCGGGCACCGCGTCACCCGACGCGAGGAAGTCGTCCCAGCCCTGGGCGCCCGGCGCCTCACCGCGCAGCAACACGATGCGCTCGAGGTCGGGCAGGTCCTGGTCGGCGAGCATGCCGACGTAGTCCGTGTCGAGGAAGCCGGCGATCGTGACGAGCATCTTCGCGCCGCTCTTCTGCAACACGTAGGCGGCTTCGGCGCCCTTGTAGCGCGTACTCACCGGCACGAGCACCGCGCCGATGCGCTGGAAGCCGATCGCCGCGACGACCCACTCGGCGACGTTCGGCGCCCACACTGCGACGCGGTCACCGTGCTGCACCCCCGCCGCGACGAACGCGCGCGCCGCGCGCGAGGAAGCCTCGCCGAGCTCGGCGAACGTGAAGCGGACGTCGCCGTCCTCGATGGCGGGACGGTCGCCGTACGCCGCGACGGCGGCGTCGACCATCCGCGGCAGGGTGCGCTCCTTGGCGGGATCACTCATGGAATCGGGGCGTTCGCTTGCATACGATCCGAAGCGTATCGTAATGTCCCTGAACCCCGCGAGGAGTCCCCGCCTTTGCATCTGCGATTCGACCCCGAGGACGAAGCCTTCAGAGACGAGGTGAAGGATTGGCTCGAAACCGAGCTGTCCGGACCGTTTTCGATGGCGCGCGGTCGCGGCGGCCCCGGCGACGAGACCGCCTTCGTCGACGAACGGATCGCCTGGGAGAAACGCCTCGGCGAAGCCGGGTGGATCGGCCTCGGCTGGCCGACCGAGTGCGGCGGCAAGGGCGCCTCACTCGCGCGGCAGGTGATCTTCTACGAGGAGTACGCCCGCGCGCGCGCGCCGGGACGCATCGGCCACATCGGCGAGAACCTGCTCGGGCCCACCCTCGTCGCCTTCGGCAGCGACGCACAGAAGCAGCGCTTCCTGCCGCCGATCCTGCGCGGCGAGGAGCTCTGGTGTCAGGGCTATTCGGAGCCGAACGCGGGCTCCGATCTCGCCAACGTGCAGACCCGCGCCCGGCTCGAGAGCGGAAGCGACGGCGACGAGTGGGTGATCGACGGCCAGAAGGTGTGGACCTCGTGGTCGGAGTGGAGCCACTGGTGCTTCGCGCTCTGCCGCACCGACCCCGACGCGCCGAAGCACCGCGGTCTCTCCTACCTGCTCGTGCCGATGAAGCAGGACGGCGTCGAGATCCGTCCGATCCCGCAGATCACCGGCACCGCCGAGTTCAGCGAGACCTTCTTCGACGGCGCGCGCACCGCGGCCGACAACATCGTCGGTGCGCCGGGCGAGGGCTGGAAGGTCTCCAACGGCACCCTCGCCTTCGAGCGCGGCGCCTCCACGCTCGGCCAGAACATCCTCTTCCAGAACGAGCTCGCCGAGCTCATCGCCGTCGCGAAGGAGAACGGCGCGGCGGACGATCCGCTGCTGCGCCAGCGCCTCGCCGACGCGTGGATCGGCCTCGAGATCATGCGCTACAACGCGCTGCGCGTGCTTTCCGACGAGAGCGCGGGCCCCGGCGAGCTGCCGCCCGCCTCGTTCGTCACGAAGATCTACTGGGCCACCTGGCACCGCAATCTCGGGAAGCTCGCGATGGACGTGCTCGGGCCCGAAGCCGAGATCGGCGAGGGCTTCCCGTACCAGCTCGGCGCGCTGCAGCGCCTCTTCCTCTTCACCCGCGCCGAGACGATCTACGCCGGTTCGAACCAGATCCAGCGCAACCTGATCGCCGAACGCGCGCTAGGCCTCCCGCGCGAACCTCGGCCGCCGGCCTGACATCATGCCCATCACGATTCCCACAGCACCGGCCGGTCACAAGCTTCTCGAAGGCAAGACCGTCGTCGTCACGGCCGCCGCCGGCACCGGCATCGGCTTCTCCGTCGCAAAGCGCTGCCAGGAGGAAGGCGCCCGCGTCCTGATCTCCGACCTGCACGAGCGCCGCCTCGCCGAGGCCGCGGCAAAGCTCCCCGACGCCAGCGGCGCACCCGCCCCGACGCGCCTGTGCAACGTCACCGACCAGGAGCAGGTCGACGCGCTGATCGCCGGTGCGATCGAGGAGCTAGGCCACATCGACGTGCTGATCAACAACGCCGGCCTCGGCGGCTTCGCCCACGTCACCGAGATGACCGACGTGCAGTGGAGCACGGTGCTCGACGTCACGCTTACCTCGGTGTTCCGCATGACGCGCGCGGTTCTGCCGCACATGACACAGCGCAAGACCGGCGCGATCGTGAACAACGCGTCGGTGCTCGGCTGGCGCGCCCAGCCGGGCCAGTCGCACTACGCCGCCGCGAAGGCCGGTGTGATGGCCTTCACGCGCTGCTCGGCGATGGAAGCCGCCGAGCACGGCGTGCGCATCAACGCGGTGTCGCCGAGCCTCGCCATGCACGAGTTCCTGTCGAAGGTGACCCCCGACGGCCTGCTCGAGGAGCTGGTCGGCCGCGAGGCCTTCGGTCGCGCCGCCGAGCCCTGGGAGATCGCGAACGTGATGGTCTTCCTCGCGAGCGACTACGCCTCGTACATGACGGGAGAGGTGGTGGCGGTGTCGAGCCAACACGCCTGACCGCACGGGCAAAGCCCACTGGAGGGACGACGATGCGCTGGAGCCTTCTTCCCCTGCTCGCGATCCTCACGGCCTGTGCCGGGACGCCGTCGACGCCGGCGCGGGACGCAAACCGCGACGTCGGCGCGATCGACTTCCCGACCTCGACCCGGTCGGCCGAAGCGCAGGCGCACTTCCTGCGCGGCGCCACGATCCTGCACAGCTTCGGCTTCAAGCAGGCGCGCGCCGAGTTCCAGGCCGCCCAGAAGCTCGACCCCGACTTCGCGCTGGCCTACTGGGGCGAGTCGCTCTGTTACAACCACCCCTTCCTGCCGGAGTGGGATCGCGAGACGCCGCAGGCGATCCTCGCGCGCCTCGGCGCGACGCCCGAAGAGCGCCTCGCGAAAGCGCCCACCGATCGCGAGAACGGCTTCGTCCGCGCGGTCGAAGCGCTCTTCTACGGCGAGGGCGACCTCCACGCCCGGCGCACGGCGCACATGGAAGCGATGCGCGATCTCTTCGCGGCCCATCCCGGGGACGACGAGGTGCGCGCCCACTACGCGCTCTCGCTGATCAGCGCCGGCGGTGCGGCCGGCGAAGCGGGGGAGCGAAAGCGCGTCCTCTCCGGATCGATCGCCCTCGACCTCTTCCACCGCGATCCCGACCATCCCGGCGCCGCCCATTACACGATCCACGCCTTCGACGACCCGATCCACGCGATCCTCGCGCTGCCCGCCGCGCGGAAGTTCGCGAGCATCGCGCCGGCCGTCTCCCATGCGCGCCACATGCCGAGCCACATCTTCATCCAGCTCGGCATGTGGGACGAGGTGTCGACGGGAAACCAGTCGGCCTACCAGGCCGCGGTCGATCTCTTCGAGCCCGGCGACAGCGCCGGCGACATGACCCACGCGATCGACTGGGGCCAGTACGGCGACCTGCAACGCGGCGACTACGCGCGTTCGCAGGCGTGGATCGACATCCTCGACGGCCTGCTCACCCGCGACGAACACGAGGGACGCGTCGCGACGTCGCACCCGCTGATGAGGGCGCGACACGTCATCGAGACACGACAGTGGGCGACGACGGCGATCGGCGAGGACTCCCCGGCCCCGGAGCTCTATGCGACCGGCCTCTCCGCGGTGAAGCTCGGCGACCTCGACCTGGCGGAACGCGCCGCGGCCGGCCTCGCGCGACACGCGGCGAAGGCCGCCGAGGGCGAGTCGTTCTATCGCCGCACGGCGAAGCCGCTCGCGATCATGGCGAAGCAGGTGTCCGGAACGCTCGCGATCGCCCGCGGCGACGAAGACGGCGGCCTCGCTCTCCTCGCCGAGTCGGTCGCGATCGCCGAGGCGATGCCGCTGCCGCGAGGTCCGGCGCGACCGAACAAGCCCGCCCACGAGCTCTACGGCGAGGCGCTGCTCGAGGCGGGACGCCCCGACGAAGCCATCGCGGCCTTCTCCGAGTCACTGTTGCGCATGCCCCGCCGCGCGCTCTCGGTGCTCGGCGTGGCGCGCGCTCACGCCGCCGCCGGCGACCCGGCCGCGGCGCGCGAACGCTACGCGCAGCTCGCGGAGATCTGGCAGGGGCGCGACTTCCCCGAGCTGCGCGAGGCGGAGAAGCTGGTCGCGCGGCGCGACGGAGACTGAACCTACGGCCGCTCGCGCAGGCGCCGCAACGCGAACAGTCCCGCGAACGCCAACACGAGCATCGCGTCCCGACCCGGCTCGGGCAGCGGATTCACCGACGTGTCGCCCGCTGCCGCGCGCACGGCGAACGCCGTCCAGGCGGTGCTCGCGACGTGGCGCAGGTTTCCGTATGTCGGCGGATCGCCCGGACCCTCGAAGCCGCTGTGCGCCCCTCCGGGCCACGGCGTCGCGACGAGACCGATGCCGCCGGGATCGGCGCCCGGTGCGTCCGTGCGCATCGCATCGAGCTCCGCGAGCGTTGCGGCGAGCTCGCTCGTCCAGAGGTCCGCCGGTTCGCCTCCCTCCGGAGCCAGCCAACCCGCCTCGATGCCGATCGCGAGCGCGAGCGCATGGCTCCCGGTCTCCTCGCATTGGATGTGGTCGCCGCCGGTGCTGAAACGCACGCCCCAGAACACGGCGCCGCCCCCGACGTCGTCCTCGACGAGCAGCGCCTCCACATCGCCGAGCGGCGTGTCCGCGATCATCCGCATCGTCGTCGCGCGGCGCGCCGCGACGTCGACGGCGGCGAGCGCCGTCCAGGTCTGGGTGTCCGCGGGGATCGGGGTGGGATTGATCTCGAGCCCGCCGCCGCCGTCGTCGCGGGTGCCCGTGAAATAGCGGTCTCCGCTCGCGTCGTACATGACCGCCACGAAGGCCGCCGCGTGATCCGCCATGTCCGCCCACAGCGGTTGGCCGGGGTCGAGTGCGGCGAGGTTCTGCGCGAGGACGTAGACACCGAGGTTGTGCTCGGTGCTGCGCGCATGTGGCGTGCCGAACAGCAGCGCGCCGCTACCGTCCTCCCCGAGCGAATAGCCGCCGGTCGCGTCGTCCTGGCGCGTGTGGGCATCGATCCAGGACGCGGCATCCTTCGCGGCGTCGAGATAGCCAGCGCGCAGGGCCGGCGTGAGGAGATCCGCCGCCGTCGCCGCGACGAAGAAGCGCACGAGCGCGATGCCCGCCCAGGCGTTGTTGCCCACCGTCGCGTTCGGCGAATCGATCGACGGGCCGGTGTTCCCCGGCGCGAGCAGATCGTTCGCGTAGTAGGAAGACCGCAGCCGACCGTCGCCGAAGGGATCGAGCGACTGCAAGAGGCGCAAGCCATCCACGAGCTCTCGTGCCCGCGCGAGGTCGCCCGCCGCGGCGAAGAGGATCGCCGCGAGCGCCGAGTCGTAGACGTCGGCGCGATGGGCGAGCGGGTGGTCCGCGCCCATGAACTGCGGCGGCGGGACGTCGTAGGTCTGGACGAGGCGCGCCGACGCGAAGCCCGCCGGGTAGTCGCCCGGGTGGGCAAACTTGTCGAGCTGGCGGTCGAGGAAGGCCTGGGCCGACGTGAAGAGCACCGGGTCGGTCGCTGCGGCGGGAAGCGCCCAGAGCGCCCACCCGACCCCAGCGAGTGCGACCCAGCGCACGACTAGCGCCCTTCGAACAGGGGTTCGCGCCGCGCGACGAACGCGGCCACCGCCTCGCGATGATCTGCGGTCTGCGCCGTGGCCACCGTCGCTTCGGCCTCGTGGGCGAGCGCAGTCGGAAAGTCGACCTGCGAGGCGCGGTCGAGATTCGCCTTCATGCGCGCGTAGGCGACGGTGGGGCCCGACGCGAGCTGGCGCGC
>JAHEJV010000403.1 GCA_024638705.1 Deltaproteobacteria bacterium
GTCTTCGGTGAAGCGCATGAAGTCGGCGAAGCGATGGCCCTGGAAGACGGCGGCGCGCTGGGTGTGCAGCACGCCCTTCGGCTGCCCCGTCGTGCCCGACGTGTAGATGATCAGCCCGTCGTCGCAGGGGTCGACTTCGCCGATCAGGTCGTCGAGGAGCGCGTCGGGCACGTCGGCGCCGCGCGCGAGCAGGCTCTCCCAGTCGTCGACGCCGCCGCCGGGGGATTCGCCGAGACAAACGACGCGGCGCAGCTGCGGTAGTGCGCGCACCCGCAGGCTCCCGGAAAGACCGTCGGCGATGCCCGGCCGCGACGCGCGCAGGTCGTCGAGGAAGCGGTGCTTTCCGAGGCTCGGCTGCATCAGCAACACCGACGCATCGCTGTGCCGCAGGATGTGATCGCGCTCGGACCCGCTCGCAAAGGTGTTCACCGGCACGAGCACCGCGCCGAGGCTGCCCACGGCGTAGGCCGCGACGATCCACTCGGGTGAGTTCGCCATCCACACCGCGACCCGCGCGCCCTTCACCACACCGGCGCCGACGAGGCCCCGCGCGAGCGCGCGCACCTCGTCGTGCAGCTCGGCGTATGTGAGGCTGCGCTCCTCGGACACGACGGCTGTGCGACCGCCGTGACGCGCGGCCGCGTCGGCCAGGAAATGGCCGAAGGTGAGGCGCGGATCGGACGGGTCGGGCGGCGTCACGTTGGTTCCTCGGGCTCGCGAAGAGCGGCTAGGGCGCCGGCAGCTCGACCTCGGCCTGCCCCTGCGCCATCACCACGTCGTCCTGGTTCGTCATCACCACCTTCACGGCGGCGATCGGGCCGGCGGCCGTGTCGTGATCGAGCGCCACGACCTCGCCGTTCAGGTAGGTGACGTCGCCGGAGAACGCCGGCGCGCGGTATTGCATGTTGGAGTGCACGATCGTGCCCCACTCGCCGCACCAGTTGGTGAGATAGTCGAGGATCCACGCACCCATCGACGCGCCGTAGCCGTACTCGCGTGGCATTCCGATCAGCTGCGCATAACGCGTCTGCACGTGGCCGCGGGAGGGCCCCTTGTAGAGGCCGTCGGCGTTGGTCGGGTCGATCTTCGCGCCTTCCTTGTCGCGCGACATCTCCGGCAGCCAGCCGGCTTCGAGGGTGCTGCTCTCGCCGAACTCGCGCGAGGCGCCCCACACCGTCATGAGATAGGCGCGCCACTCGGTGGTGAAGGTGGCGATGCTGTGCGGCCCGATAGGCCGCGTCGGCAGCTCGTCGCCCACCTTCACGAACAGGCGCTTGCCGTGCCCGAGGTCGTTGAAGCTCTGGTAGTACTCGAGCTTCGCCTTCTCGAGGTCTTCGAGCTCCTGGTCGGTCCAGGTGCGCGGCACGTTGTCCTTGAACATGCCGAGCTTGCGCGCGTTCTCGGCCAGGTAGCGCACCGACGTCGAGCGCTGCTTGCAGAGCACCTGACCGTGCTGGTTGATGTAGGTCGTGTCGCCGCGCGAGAACATCGTCGGCCCGGCGAACTTCGTCTCCGCCACCTTGTAGTCGAAGAGCATGCGGTCGTGGTTGATGACGTCGCCCACCTCGATGCGTCCGCCGAAGAACCACCACTCGTCGCCGCCGAAGATCATGTGCTGGCCGGGGATCACGCCCTGGATCGCCGGTCCGGCGCCGTGGCTGGTGTCGGTGCACACGCCGAAGGACTGGGGCGCGACCATGCGTCCGAAGCGGCTCTCCGTCGCGAAGTCCTCGTCGTAGTAGAGCGGGTTCGGGTTGGCCATCCCCTGGGCCCAGCGGCGCAGGTCGTTCTTCGCGATCGGCTCGATCAGCCGCGCGCCGCCGAGCGGCTTGCCGATCCAGCGATCGACGTCGGTGGTGTCGAGATCGATGAGGCCATCGGCTCGGGTCTTCTGGTTCATGGGATCCTCGGTGGTGGAAGGGAGACGGAGCTAGGCGAGCGTGATCGCGTAGCTTCCGAAGGCGTCGAGCTCGGCCGTGTGGCCGGGGTGGAGCACGATCGTGGTGAAGCGCTCTTCGATGATCGCCGGGCCCTCGATGCGATGCCCCACGCCGATGCGGTCGCCGTCGTAGACCGGTGTGTCGACGAAGCCTCCGTCGAAGAAGGCGGGACGCCGCGAAAGCAGCGCGTCGTCGAGCGGGCCCACCGCCTCCGCGCTACGCGTGAGCTCGAGCGGCGTCGTGCGACCGAGCGTCTGCACGCGCACCGAGCGCACCACCGGCTCCTCGTCGCGCGAGGCGTAGGCGTGCAGCTCTTCGTGGAGATCGTGGAAGGCAGCCACGGTCGCGGCGAGGTCGGCGTCGGTCATGCGGCCGCCCTGGTGGATCGCGGGCACGGCCATGTCGAAGGTCTGGCCGGGGTAGCAGAGGTTCACGAAGCGACGGAAGTCGAGGTCGTCCCGGGACAGGCCCGCGGCGCGCAGCTCCGCTTCCGCCTCGCCCTCGAGCGCCTCGAGCAGCTCGTTCACTTGCCGCGCATCGGCGCGCGACGACGGCGTGATGTAGGAGCGCTGCCGGTCGACGACGTAGTCGGCGATCAAGAGCCCGAGCGCGGAGAACGCCGGCGAGGTCTTCGGCACGAGGAGCTTCGTGATGCCGAGCTCTTCGGCCTGCACCGGCGCGTGCACCGGCCCGTTGCCGCCGTAGACCACCATGTGGAAGTCGCGCGGATCGTGGCCCGCCTCGGAGGAGACGCGCCGGATCGCGTTCGCCATGTTCGCGTTGACGATGCGGAAGATGCCGTGCGCCGCCCCGACGACGTCGAGACCGAGCGGCTCGCCGACCTGCCCGGCGATCGCTTCGCGCACGCCGTCGGCGGTGAGCTTGAACTCGCCGCCGCACAGCGCTTCCGGATTCACGTAGCCGAGCACGACGTTCGCATCGGTGACGGTGGGCTTCGTGCCGCCGCGGCCGTAACAGATCGGACCCGGGTCGGCCTTCGCGCTCTCGGGCCCGACGCGCAGCACGCCGGCCTCGACCGTCGCGATCGAGCCGCCGCCGGCGCCGATCGAGTGCATCTCCACCATCGGCAGGCCGACCAGATAGCGGTGCTGCCAGTTCCAGAACGAGCGGATCTCCGGCTCGCCGCCCTTCACGAGGCACGCCTCGTAGCTCGTGCCACCCATGTCGATGGCGATGAAATCCTTCACGCCGGACAGCTCGGCGACGGCGCAGGCGCCGCGCACCCCGCCCGTCGGACCGGAGCCGAGCGCCGCGACGGCGCGCTTCGCCAGCTGGTCGGCGGTCATGATGCCGCCGTTGCTCTGCATGATCAGCAGGTCGTGCGCATAACCGCCGTCGCGCAGCACCGCCGAGAGCCGATCGAGATAGCGCGAGAGCTTCGGTCCGACGTAGGCGTCGACCAGCGTGGTGCTGGTGCGCTCGAACTCGGGCGCCGTCGGCATCACCTCGTGGGAGAGCGAGACGCGCGCGTCGGGGTGCTCCTCCGCCAGGATCTCGCGCACGCGCCGTTCGTGCGCCGGATTCAGGAACGAGAACAGGAAGCAGACCGCCACCGACTCGATTCCCTGACGCGCCAGACGCCGCGCCGCCCGGCGCACTGCCTCTTCGTCGAGCGGACGCACGACCTCGCCGCGGAAATCGAGACGTTCGGGGATGCCGAAGCGGTGGCGACGTCGGGCGATCGGGGCCGGCGGCGGATAGGCCGGGTCCCAGATGCTCTCCTTGTAGCCGCGGCGGATCTCGATCTCGTCGCGATGCCCCTCGGTGGTGATCAGGCCCGTCGTCGCGCCGTTCATCTCGATCATCGTGTTGTCGGCGGTGGTGGTGCCGTGCACGACGATCTCGCCGCGCTCGAGGAACGCGCGCGGCTCGAGGCCGTGGCGATCGGCGAGGACGGC
>JAHEJV010000090.1 GCA_024638705.1 Deltaproteobacteria bacterium
CTGCCGCTGGAGCACCTTCGCGTGCAACGCGGCGGGCGTCGCGTGCGAGGCGCCGGGCACGATCCGTCCCGGCTGGGAAGCCTGCTGCGACGAGGCCTATCCCAGGACGGTGCAGGAACGAGCCTGGACGTCGCCGATCTGGTACACGCCCGAATAACGAGCAGGAGCCCCCGTGTCCGACCCCCTCATCAAACTCGACTACGACGGCCCCGTCGCGATCCTCAGCAACAACCGGCCCGGGAAGCACAACGCGGCGAACGACGAGATGGACCAGCAGCTCTTCGCCGCACTCGACGAGCTGCGCACCCGCGACGACGTGCGCGCCGTCGTGTGGCGCGGCGAGGGGAAGTCGTTCTCGTCCGGGCGCGACACGACGCAGCTCGGCGTGCGCACCGAGGACGTCTCGAACCTCGACTTCATCGAGCGCGGCCACGCCGGCACGCAGGGCTTCTTCGCCCTCGAGGCGCCCATCCTCGTGGCGCTGAAGGGCTGGGTGATCGGCGGCTCCTTCGAGCGCGCCCTGCTCTGCGACCTGCGCGTCGCCGGCGAGAGCGCGCGCATGCGCCTGCCCGAGATCCTGCACGGCGTCGTGCCCGACTCGGGTGGCACCGCGCGCCTCTTCCAGATGGCGGGCCACGGCATCGCCGCCGACCTCGCGCTCACCGGCCGCATTCTCGACGCCGAGGAGGCGCTGCGCCACGGCGTCGTGTCGCGCGTCGTCCCGGACGATCAGCTCGACGAGACCTGCCTCGAGATGGCCCACGCGATCGCTAGACACTCGGCCTTCGCCGTGAAGATGTTCCGCCGCACCCTCGCGCGCATGGCGGATCCGCTGGTTTTGGCCTCGATCCAGGAAGAGGCGATCACGCAGACGCTCGTACAGGCCTCGGACGACTACGCGGAGATGAAGGCGGCGCGCGCCGAGGAGCGGGAGCCGGTCTATCGGCGGCGTTAGCCGGCGATCGGTCAGGGACGGGGCGAGTAGGCGCGCGGTCCGCGCTGGAGCGCCAGCACGGTCTGGATCTCGTCGATCCAGTCGCAGAGCACGGCGCGCGTCTCGCGCGGGTCGATCAGGTCGTGCACACCGAAGTCCTCGGCGCGCGGGAACATCGACTGCTGGCTCGCGTATTGCTCTTCGAGCTCGCGGCGCCGCGCGTCGGGATCGGCGGCCTCGGCGATCTCGCGTCCGTAGGCCAGCTCGACACCACTCTCCACCGGAAGCGAGCCGCTCTGCGCCGACGGCCACGCCACCACCGTGCCGCCCGGCCCGAGATGCAGCCCGGCGGCGACGCCGAAGCTCTTGCGCACGATCACCGTGTGCCAGGGCACGCTGCTCTGGTTCACCGCGAACATCGCCTCCATCCCGTAGCGGATCGTGCCGGCCTTCTCGGCTTCGGTGCCGATCATGAAGCCGGGCTCGTCCATGAAGGACACGATCGGCAGGTGGAAGGTGTCGCAGAGCTCGACGAAGCGGCGCAGCTTCTGCGCGCCGTCGGCCGTCATCGCGCCGCCGTAGATGTACGGGTCGTTCGCGAGCACGCCGACGGGATGCCCGGCGACGCGCGCGAGCCCGGTGATCTGGGTGCGCCCGTAGCCCGGCGTCAGCTCGAAGAAGGAGCCCTCGTCGAGCACCCAGCCGAGGATGCGGCGCATCTTGTACGCGCGTCGGCTCTGGCGCGGAACGACCGAGAGCAGCTTCTCCTCGACGCGATCGCGCGGGTCGGAGCAACCGCGCACCGGCGGCGCTTCCCACACGTTCGACGGGAGATAGGAGAGGAAGGCCCGGATCTGACGCCACGCGTCGGCTTCGTCCACTGCGGTGTTGTCGACGACGCCGTTCTTCGTGTGGATGTCGGCGCTGCCGAGCTCTTCCTTCGTGACGGTCTCCTTCGTCGCGCGCGCGACGAGCGCCGGACCGCCGACGAGCACCTGCGCGGTGTCCTTCGTCATCAGCGAGAAGTGCGCGGCGACGAGGCGTCCGGCGGGATAGCCCGCGACGGGGCCGAGCGCGGCGGAGACCAGCGGCACGGTGGCGCGCGCTTCGAGCAGTGCGGCGTTGGACGTGGCGCCGGCGACGAAGTCGTAGCCCGACCGGCCGCGGACGCCGGTGACGCCCGACACCGAGGCGCCGCCCGCCTCGAGCAGGCGCACGTTGGGCACGCGCAGCCGCGTGGCGAGGCGATCGGCGTACTCGGCCTTCGCCATCCCGGCCGGCGAGTAGGCGCCGCCGCGAAGCGTGAAGTCGTCGCCGCAGACGACGACGGGGCGTCCTTCGATCGTCGCGTTTCCGATCACGGCGTTGGTCGGGGTGAAATCGACGAGGTTGCCTTCGTCGTCGGTCTCGGAGACGCCGGCGATGCCGCCGCGCTCGCGAAAGCTCTCCTTGTCGACGAGGGCGTCGATCCGCTCGCGCACCGTGAGACGACCGCGCTCGTGGTGCTTTGCGACCGCCTCGGCGCCGCCCATCTTCGCGGCGGCCTCGCGGCGCTGGCGCAGCTGCTCGACTTCCTTCTCCCAGCTCATGGTCGGCGCATTCTACCGTGTTGCGACGGCGCGTCCCCGCTTACCATGCCCGCCATGAAACCCCTCGAAGGCATCCGCGTCGTCGACGCGAGCCGCATCGTGTCCGGACCCGTGTGCGCCTGGCTGCTGGCGTCGCTCGGGGCCGAGGTGATCCGCGTCGAAGCGCCGGGCGGCGACGTGACGTGGCAGGCGCCGCCGTGGGTCGGACCGGACGGGGTGCATCGCGGCGAGCGCGGCCCCCGCGACCTCGGCCTCTCGCCGCTGCGTCGCGGCCGCGGCAAGAAGAGCGTCGTCCTCGACCTCAAGAACGAGGCCGGGCTCGCGCTGTTCCGCCGCCTGCTCGCGAAGAGCGACGTGCTCGTCGAGAACTTCGTGCCCGGCGCACTCGCGCGTCTCGGGCTCGACGACGACACCCTCGAAGCGCTGAACCCGCGCCTCGTGCACTGCTCGATCACCGGCTACGGACACGACGGCCCCTATGCACGGCGCTCGAGCCTCGACCTCGTCGTGCAGGCGATGAGCGGGTTGATGGCGAAGACGGGCTTCCCGGATGGACCGCCGACGAAGGTGGGCGCCACCGTCGGCGACCAGGTGCCGGCGGTCTACGCCGCGCTCGGCATCGTCGCAGCGCTGCGCCAGCGCGACCGCGACCCGGAAGGACGCGGCCAGAAGGTGGACGTCGCGATGCTCGATGCGCTCGTCAGCCTGCTCTGGGACGAGCCGCTCGACGAGTACGCGGCACGCGGCGTGCCCGAGCGCGTCGGCAACGGGGATCCGCGCGGCGCGCCGCTCGACGTCTACCGCACCGCCGACGGCTGGGTGGCCGTCGTCGTGACGGCGCAGGGTCAGTGGGAGGAGATGGCGGCGGTGGTCGGGCGACCCGAGCTCGCGAAGGCCTGGCCCACTCCGGCTTCGCGATTGCAGAACCGCGACGCCGTGAACGGGGTCGTCGCGGATTGGTGTCGCACGCAGAAGACCGACGTCGTCGTCGAGCGCTTCCGCGCGATCGGCGCGCCCGTCGGCCCGGTGCAGGGCGCGTTCAGCGCGGTGGACGATCCCCAGGTGCGACACCGGGAAGCGTTGGTGCCCCTGCGACACCCCGACGCCGAAACGCCGTCGGACTACGTCGGCCCGGCGTTTCCCGTGCGTCTCTCGCGCGCCGATACGGACACGGCCCCCGCCGACCCGCTCGGCGCGAGCACCGATGCGGTCCTGCGCGACGTACTCGAGTGCAGCGACGAAGAGCTCGCCGCGCTGCGCGACGAAGGCGCACTCGGCTAGCGTCTCGCCATGCCCGGACCCGACGCGATCGAAGTGGCGCAGCGTCTGCGCGACGCCCTCACCTCCGGCGACGTCGACGCGGTCGGCGCGCTCTATCACGACGACATGATCGGCTGGCGCAACATCGACGGTCGCGAGCTGAACCGCCGCCAGATGCTGAAGATCGTCGCCTTCCTCGCGCGCGACGTGAAGGACCTCCGCTACGAGGAGGTGCGGGTCGCGCCCACGCCGCGGGGCTACGTCCAGCAGCACGTCCTGCGCGCGACGGCTCCGGACGGCCGCCCGGTCGAGTGCCCGGCGTGCCTGGTCGTGGAAGTCGTGGACGGCCAGATCCACCGGCTCGACGAGTACATGGATGCGGCCGCCCTGGCGCCCCTGCTCGGCTGACACGGTCGCTGTGCTGCGCGCGGCGCGGCGCCGCCTGGGCTGCACGCCGGAGATCTGCGAAGCGGTCTCCCTGTCGCACGCGGGCTCGATGATTCCAGCATCGGGCCTGCGCGCCATCCGGAGGCCGCCTTTCGACTTCGCTCGGCTTCGCCTCGCTGCGCGCGGCGCGGCGCCGCTTGCGGCGATTGACACGACCTCGCCCCGGCGGCTAAGGTGCGAATCTGACACACCGTCAGATCTACTTCTTCCCGCGCCCGCGAGCGTGCCAGCGAGGAAACCCCGATGCGCGAGTACCGCCTGATCGATGCCGACTGCCATGTCGTCGAGCCGCCCCACATCTGGGAGCGCTGGCTGCCCTCGGAGTATCAAGACCGCGCGCCGCGTCTGGTGAAGGACGAAGAGGGCGGCGACGCGTGGGAGTTCGTGAAGGGCGGCCCGCTGATGTACATCGGCCTCGTAGCGACGCCGGGCATGCGCTTCGAGGACATCAAGTGGAAGGGGTACACCTACGACACCGTCCGCAAGGGCTGCTGGGAAGGGAAGAGCCGCCTCGAGGACATGGACTTCGACGGCGTCGACGCCGAGTTCATCTATCCCAGCCAGCGCACCATGTACTACTTCATGGGTAACGTTGACCGCGACTTCCACCGCGCCGGCGTCCGCGCCTACAACGACTACATGGCCCAGGAGTTCTGCGCGGCCGACCCGGAGCGTCTCTTCTTCCTCGCCCAGATGCCGAACCTCGGCGTCGACGAAGGCATCGCAGAGCTCTCGCGCTGCCGGGAGATGGGCGCGCGCGGCTGCATCATCACCTCCTGGCCGTCGGGCGGCGACGACCTCTGCGCCGACGACGAGCCTTTCTTCCAGGCCGCGGCCGACCTCGGCATGCCGGTCTCCATCCACATCCGCATCCAGCGCAAGCGCGATCCGAAGCCCACCATCGAAGGCCCCGCCGCGATCGCGAGCATGGCGCTCTCGGGCATGCAGCTCTTCCCGCCGATCATGTTCGAGCTGATCATGAGCGGCCTGTTCGAGCGCATCCCGAAGCTCCAGATCGTCGGCGTCGAGACCGAGGTGGGCTGGATCCCGGAGGCGCTCGAGCAGGTGGACAACTTCTACTGGCGCAACCGCGTCCACACGGGGCTCGAGATCAAGCACCTGCCGAGCCACTATTTCCGCAACCACTTCACGTGCACGTTCATCCAGGACCGCACCGGCATCCGCAACCGCCACGCCGTCGGCATCCGCAACATGGCGTGGAGCACCGACTACCCCCACCACGGCTGCGACTGGCCCTACAGCCGCAAGATCGTGGAGGAGACGATGCTCGACGTGTCCGCGAACGAGCGGTACTGGATCTGCGCCGGAAACATGGTCGAGCTCTACGGCCTGCCGCAGAGCCTCGAGGTGCCGCGTTAGGCGACTTCGCCGGGGCGCTCAATCGTCGCCGGCGGCCTCCAGCGGGATGTAGTCCGGGAACCAGCTCGCCGCCGCGATCTCTCGATCGGCAACGGCCGGGTCGAGCCCGTCGCGCGCGAGCCCCCGCTCGATCGCGTGGCGCAGCACCGCAGACGCCACGCGGGCGCTCGCCTCGCGCAGTCGCGACTGTTCCGGCAAGAGCGCGCCCACCGCGAGGCGCTCCTCACCCACCGCTGCCGCCAGCTCGCGCGCTGCAACGAGGAAGAACGACTCGTCCACCTCTCGCGCCTCGGCCACGATCGTCCCCATGCCGACGCCAGGGAAGATGAAGACGTTGTTCGCCTGGCCGATCACGTGCCGCTCGCCCTCGTGCTCGACGTCGTCGAAGGGCGAACCCGTCGCCACCAGCGCGCGACCGCCGCTCCACGCGATCGCTTCTTCTGCGGAGCATTCGGCCTTGCTCGTCGGATTCGAGAGCGGCATCACGACGGGACGCTCCACGTGCCGCGCCATCTCCTCGATCATCTCGCGGGTGAAGGTGCCCGGCGTGGCGGTGGCCCCGACGAGCACCGTCGGCTTCATCGCGCGGATCGCGTCCTCGGGCGAGGTGGCATCGTCTCCGGCGAGCCCGTAGCGCGAGAGCACGTCCCGGGGCGCCGCGAGCGCCTTCTTGTGGGGGTCGGCGATGTCGTCGCTCTCGCGCAGCAGGCCCTTCGAGTCGAAGACGAGACGCGACGCTCGGATCGCTTCCTCGCTGGCACCCTCCTCGCGCATCGCCGCGGCGAACAGCCCGGCGATTCCGGTGCACGCCTCGCCTGCGCCGAGGAAGACGATCCGCTGCTCGCCCATCGTCTGCTTCGTGATGCGCAGCGCCGCGAGCACACCGGCGACGGCCACCGCGGCGGTGCCCTGGATGTCGTCGTTGAACGAGGGGAGCCGACGGCGGTGCTTCTCGAGGATCGAGAAGGCGTTGCGCTTGTGAAAGTCCTCCCACTGCAAGAGAGCACGGGGGAACACCTCACACACGCCCTCGACGAAGGCCTCGATGAAGTCGTCGTAGTCGCGTCCGGTGATGCGAGGCGCACGGTGGCCTACGTAGTGCGGGTCGTCGAGCAGCGACTCGTTGTTGGTTCCGACGTCGAGGCTCACCGGCAGCACCTTCGAGGGGTGGATGCCCGCGCCAGCCACGTAGAGGGCGAGCTTGCCGACGGGTATGCCCATGCCGCCGGCGCCCAAGTCGCCGAGGCCGAGGATGCGCTCGTTGTCGGTGACGACGATGAGCCGGATGTCCTGGTAGGGGTAGTTGCGCAGCACCTCGGGGATGCGGGCCTGGTCGTCCGGCGTGAGCCACAGGCCGCGCATGTCGCGCACGATGTGGCTGAAGCGCTGGCACGCCTCGCCCACGGTCGGCGTGTAGACGATCGGCATCAGCTCCTGGAGGTGCTCGACGAGCACACGGTAGAAGAGCACCTCGTTGCGGTGGAGCAGCCCGGCGAGGTCGATGTACTTCTCGAGGTCCGTGGCCTTCTCGTGGAGGTGCTCGATCTCCAGCTCGACCTGCCGCTCGATCGGAAGGACGGTCGCGGGCAACAGCCCGTGGAGTCCGAAGACGTCGCGCTCTTCGGGTGTGAATGCGAGGCCCTTGTTCGTGGCCGGGTTCTTCAGCAGCCAGATGCCACGCTTGTGCGTGCGGATCACGTCGGGGCCGCGCGGAGTGTGGTCGGAGACTTCTTCGCTCATCGCGACAGTCTAGGCGGCCGATCGGCTTGCGACGCCTCGGAAAGACGTCGTCGCGGCCCGTCCAACGAGCGCGCGCGGCGCATCATCCCCTTCCAGGGGTCGGCTCCCGCGGCAAAGCGCTTCGGGGCGCTCTTCACGTCGAAGGCGCGGGCGCCCGTGCCCTTCTCCTCCAGCTCTTCCCACGCGATCGGCGCCGCCACCGGCGCGCCGGGCCGTGCGCGCAGCGACCACGCCGCCACCGCGGTCTGGGCGTAGGCGTTGCGGCCGATGTCGAGGTAGAGGCGCCCGCCGCGCTTCGCGACGCGCTGCTCGGTGGTGAGGTCGTCGGGGTGACGGGCGGCGAGGAGACGCGCGACGCCGCGTGCAAAGTCCCGCACCGCATCGAAGTCCTCGCGTCGGTCGAGGGGGACGACGACGTGGAGACCCGACGAACCGGTCAGCTTCGCGAAGGTCGGCAGCTCCAGCTCCTCGAGCAGGGACCTGACGCGTCGCGCGGCGCGCCGCACCGGAGCGAAGTCGTCGCTGGGGGGGTCGAGGTCGAAGACCAGCTGGTCGGGATGGCGCGGGCGGTCGCGGCGCGAGAGCCAGGGGTGCAGCTCGATCGCTGCCTGGTTCGCGAGATAGGCGAGGGTCGCGCAGTTGCCGCACACGACGAGGTCCTGCTTCCCGCCATCTTCCTTGCTGACGCGCGTCGTCTCGATCCAGTCGGGAAAGTAGTCGCCCGCCTGCTTCTGGTGGAAGCCATCCTTCCCGATGCCGTCGGGAAAGCGCTCCATCGCGATCGCGCGCTCGCGCAGCACCGGCAGGATCGCGTCGGAGACCGACTCGTAGTAGTCGATCACGTCGCCCTTCGTGACGCCGGCGTCCGGAAAGAGCACCTTCGTCTCGTTCGAGGTCTCGACGGTGTAGCGTCCGTAGCGCCGCGTCCCCATCGTCAGGCACACGCATCGTGCCGACAGACGTCGGCGGCATCGACGCCGGACGGACAATTCTCTCGCGGTTCGGCGGGCATGCGAATTCTATGATCGCCTGAAGGAACGACCGTCGCGCTGCGACGGCTTCGCTTCGGGTTGCGCATCGCGTTCGACCGGCTCGTTCGCCGGATGCCGCTCGCCGTGGCGCAGGGCCAGCGCGAGCGCGCCCGTGATCAGCGCGACGATGCTCATCTCCGACACGGAGGCCGCCACCGGGAGTGTGCCCAGCCACACCTGCTGGAGCGTCGCGACCACCAGCAACACGCCCGTCCCGACGAGCGTCGCGACGGCCCAGGAGCGCTCGATCCACACCCCGACGGCAGTCGCGGCGGCAAAGGCGACGACGAGCGCCCAGGTGGCGACGAGCGCCGGGTCGGCGCTGCCGTCGATCGTGAGATGGCCGACGATGACGCGCTGTACAGCGAGCGCGGCGTAGCTGAGCGCAAAGAGGATCTGCCAGAGAGGCCGGTTCACGCCCTGTTCGGTTGCATCCATCCCGCCACCGTAGCCGGTTCAGCGGTGGCGGCGACGCGCGAGCCCGGCGAGCGCCAGGAGTCCGCACGCGCGCATCCATGCCGCCGACGGCTCGGGCACGGTGACGACCGCGACGTCCTCGGCCAGCAGCTGCGCGGTCGTCCCGGCGCGACGCTGCGCCCACGAATCCTCGGACTCGGCCACCGCGTCGCAGCTCATCGCGATCGGCGGCTGGAAGAACGTCTGGTTGGCGAGATCGATCTCGTACACCACGCGTCCGTTCGCCGTATCGCACGGCTGCACCGGCGGTCCGGTCGCTCCGCTGCCCGTGCACTGCGGATCGAGCAGGATGGGGACGAGCAGCGACCCGGTGCGCAACGGGTCCGCGATGAAGCCGCTGCCGTTCTCGGCGAACAGTCCGAACACGGGCGCGGCCCGCGAACAGCCGTAGCCGCCGGGCGGATCCACCGGCAGCGAGAAGAGGGGGAGGTCGCTGAACACGTGATTGAACGGAAACTCGAGGTAGGTCAGCGTGTCGAAGCGCGGCAGGCTTGCGATCGCGAGCGCCACCTCCATCCCGTCACCGACGACCCGCCCGAACGCCGTGAAGCCGCCGGCGACCGAGTCGAGGGAAGTGTTGTCGACGAGATTGACGAACCACTGGCTCGTGGCGCTGTTCGGCTGACCGCCCACGCGCGCCATCGCGACGGTGCCCTCGGTGTTCGACAGACACGGCTCGTTCGTCACCGGCGGGTCGGTCGGAATCACGGCGTAGGCGCCGCTCTCCTCACGGTATCCCCCGCCCTGGATCACGAAGCCGGGGACGCTGCGATGCACGAGCGAGCCGTCGTAGTCGCCGCGGTCGGCGTAGTCGAGGAAGTTCTGCACCGTCAGGGGCGCGGTGTTCGGGTAGAGCGCGATCGGGATGTCGCCGAGCGGCGTCTCCATCACGACGACGATCGCATCACTCGTGTCCGGCGTGCAGCCGCCGATCTGGGCGAGCGCCGGGGTGGCGCAGACGAAGAACGCGACGAGTGCCGTCGCGAGCAGGAGGGTTCTCGAATCGGGGCGCCGCATCTCGTTCTATTGAAGTGGCGGCCGTCCGACCGTTGTGTCGCGGAGGCGACCGACTTTCTCGCGGAGTTGCCGGTCGATTGCACATCGACGCCGGTCTCGACGCCATCTGCGGCGATCAGCCCGGCCGCGCCGCCACCCGCACCGCGATGTAGCTCTTCGTCAGGCCGAGCACGCGCTCGCGCAGGATCTCGCAATCGGGGAAGAGCTCGCGCATCTGGCGGTGGGTGAGCAGGCGGATCTCGTCGACGGTCGCGTCCACCTGCTCCTGCGACGGCCGCGCGATCCAGCCCCACACCGAGGCGTTGCGCAGCACGCGCTTCTGCCACGCGCGCGGCAGGTAGTGCACGAAGGGCGTGAGGTAGTGCGGCTCGACGGGGAACGCGCGCGCCGGCGTCTGCACCCAGAGCGTGCGCCCCACGCGCGACACCTCGCGGGCGAAGTCGCGCTGGGCCTGCCAGTCGCCGACGTGCTCGATCACGCTGTTCGAGAACACGACGTCGTAGGCGCCATCGGGGAGGTCGAGCGCGCGGCCGTCTCCGACGATCGTGCGGACCTCGAAGGACGGGGCCGACTCCGGGGCCCACTCGATCTCGTGCACGTTCAGGATGTCGATGCGTCGGACCGGCGTTTCGAGGCCCGTCCAGGTCGTCGGGTAGCCACCGACGTCGAGGATCACGTCGTCCGGACCTGGCTTCGCCCGCTCGAGGAACCAGCGCATGCGGCGGCTGCGGAAGGTCTTGAAGAGCAGCGCCCAGAGCCGGTGCATGCGGGACATGGAGCGTCGATACCCCGCCCGCCGGGCCGGGGCAAGCGCAGGGTGTCGGGCTAGCATGCGCACGTGGCGAAACACATCGGCATCCTCACCAGCGGCGGCGACTGTCCCGGATTGAACGCGGCGATCCGCGGCTTCGGCAAGGCCGCCATCACCCGCTACGACATGGACGTGCTCGGCTTCCTCGACGGCTTCCGCGGCGTCGTGCGTGACCGCTCCAAGAAGCTCGACGTCGACCTGCTCTCCGGGATCCTCACCGACGGCGGCACCATCCTCGGCACGAGCCGCGACAAGCCGCACAAGATGCCGGTCGGTGGGAAGGTGCTCGACATGACCGACGCGGTCGTCGAGACCTACGAGAAGCACCGCCTCGATTGCCTCGTCTGCATCGGCGGGGGCGGCACCCAGAAGAACGCCCTGCGCCTCCAGAAGAAGGGTCTGAACATCGTCACCCTGCCGAAGACGATCGACAACGACGTCGCCGGCACCGACATCACCTTCGGCTTCGACACCGCGATGCAGACCGGCACCGAGGCGATCGACCGGCTCCACTCCACCGCGACGAGCCACAACCGGATCATCGTCGTCGAGTTGATGGGACACCGCGCGGGTTGGCTGACGCTCGGCGCCGGGCTCGCCGGCGGCGCCGACGTGATCCTGATTCCGGAGATCCCCTACGAGGCGGAGCGCGTGGCCGAGGCGATCCGCGCGCGGAGCCGGGCGGGGAAGCACTTCAGCATCGTCGCCGTCGCGGAGGGATCGATGAGCCGCGCGCAGCACGAGGAGGTGGCCGACCTCCTCGCCAGACGCGAAGCGGCGACCGACAAGGAAGAGCGGCGCGTCTTCTCCGAACAGCTCGATGCGTTCCACGCCGAGTCCACCGACCACACCCTAAAGCTCACCGAGGCGCTCGAAGACCTCACCGGACAGGAGTCGCGGCTGACGATCCTGGGGCACCTGTTGCGCGGCGGCACGCCGTCGGCCTTCGATCGCGTGCTGTCGACGCGTCTGGGGACGACCGCCGCCGAGATGATCGCCGACGGGCAGTACGGCGTGATGGCGGCCGTCCGCGGCGGGGACATCGCGCCGGTGCTGCTCGACGATGTGGCGGGTCAGAAGAAGCTCGTGCCCATCGACCACCCGTGGGTCGAGTCGGGGCGGCTGGTCGACACCTGTTTCGGGGACTGAGCGAAGGACACGACGGGAACGGCGACTGACCGGCGCGGAGACCGAGTGACGCGCAGACCGATGGAGCGAACCCGATGAAGGCCCTGCAAGTGATCCGTCACGCACGACCGACCCAAGCGCTCGAGCTACGCGACGTCGATCGACCCGAACCGGCGCCCGGCCAGGTGCGCGTCCGCGTCGAGGCGGCGTCGCTCAACTTCAACGACGTCGACCGCTGCTACGGACGGCGCGTCACCTATCTCCCGCCGCTGCCCTTCACGTTGGGCATGGACGTCTGCGGCGAGGTGGAAGCCGCGGGCGACGGCGCGGAAGGCTGGGTGGGACGACGCGTCGTGGCGCTGACCGCGATGGCCACGGGCGGCCTCGCCGAGCTTGCGATCGCGCCGGTCGACGGCGTCTTCGAGGCGCCGCCCACCGCGTCGGCCGCCGAAGCCACCACCTTCCTGATCCCCTACCACACGATGCACCTCGGTCTCTTCCGCCGCGCGCGGCTCGCAGCGGGCGAGACGCTGCTCGTGCACGCGGGCGCCAGCGGCGTGGGCATGGCCGCGATCCAGCTCGGTGTCGCCCGCGGCGCGCGCGTGTTCGCGACGGCCGGCGGCCCGGAGAAGACGGCGCTGTGTCGCGAGCTCGGCGCGGACGTCGCGATCGACTACAAGACGGAAGATTTCACCGAGCGCGTGCTCGAACTGACGAACGAGCGCGGCGTCGACGTCGTGTGCGACCTCGTCGCCGGCCCGACGACGGCGAAGTCGTGGACCTGCACCGCGCGCGAGGGCCGCTATCTCGCGGCCGGTTTCTCCGACGATCCCGAGAACGGCCAGACCGGCGTGCCGCTGCGTCCGCTCGCCACGGCCAACATCGAGATCGTCGGAGTGATGCTCGGCTACGTGAGCGCGCTGCCGCCCGGGCTGCGGCGCGCCGGCTTCAACCCCTTCCCGCGCGAGGTAGGCGACGCGGCGCACGCCGAGCTGCTGCGCTGGTGGGAGGAGAAGAAGATCCGCCCGCTCCTGCGGCGCACGGTCGCGCTCGGCGAGGTGGCGTCGGCGCTCGAAGACCACGAGGCGCGCCGCACGACGGGTCGCACCGCGGTGGAGATCCGCGCGTGAGCGAGCCCGACGTCACGTTTCGCGACGCCGGGCTCCACTCGAACCTGCTCCGCGGGCTGAACCTGCTGGGCGCGGGCCTGCGCCCTCTCGGCTTCGAGCTGCCCTCGCTCGAACCCGACTCGATCGTGCGCGCGGCGAAGAAGCGCGCGGGCAGCGACGACTTCGGCGGAACGGGCTGGGAAGAAGCCCTCGAAGTGCTCTGCCTCTCGCTCCACCTCGAGGCGAATCTCAGCACCTTCGGTCGCATGGCGCTGCGCGGGTTGCTGACGAACGCTCTCGAAACGCGGCTGCGGCTGATCCGTCATGCGGCGGACCATCCGGAGGTGCGCGACGAGTCGATCGAGCGGCCTTGGATCGTCGTCGGGCTCCCGCGCACCGGCACGACGTTGCTCTCCCTGCTCCTCGCCCTCGATCCCACCGTGCGCCCGCTGCTCGCCTGGGAAGCCGGCAGTCCGGTGCCGCCGCCCGACCTCGCCACCCACGCCGAGGATCCGCGCATCGCGGCGTCGACGAAGCAGAGCGAGCAGCTCCAGGCGCTGAATCCGGCGATCCGCGCGATGCACCCGATGGGCGCCACCCTCGCGACCGAGTGCGTGACGCTGCTCTTCCTCGACCTGCGCTCGCTCCTGATCGAGACGCAGGCCTACGTGCCGAGCTACGGGAAGTGGCTGCAGAACACCGACATGCGCGGCGCCTACGCGATGCACCGTCTCGCGCTCCAGGTGCTGCAATCGCGGATCCCCACCGAGACCTGGTCGCTGAAGACGCCGCAACACCTGTGGTCGCTCGAAGCGATGCTCGAGTTCTACCCCGACGCGCGCGTCGTCTGGACCCACCGCGACCCGGCGAAGGTCGTCCCGTCGACGGTCAGCCTGAACGCCGCGCTCCAGAGCCTCGGGGCGAGCCGGATCGATCCGCACGCGATCGGCGCCGAGTGGGACGCGAAGCTGCACCACGCCGTGAGCCGGGGCGTCGAGTTCGACCGGAAGCAGGGCGACGATCCCTGGTGCGCCCACCTGCTCTACGCCGACCTGATGGCCGACCCGGTCGCCGCCGTGCGCGGGCTCTACGCCCACTTCGGCGCCGAGGTGTCCCCGCTCCACGAGAAGCGTATGCAAACCTGGATGCGCGACCGCCCCCAGGACGTCCACGGCCGCCACCGCTACGACCCGGCCGACTTCGGGCTTTCGCGTGAGGCGATCGACGAGCGTTATGCGGAATATCGCGAGCGCTTCGGGGTGCCGAGCGAGGACTAGCGGCGGCGAAGCAGCACGAGCAGCGCGCACGCCGACGCGAACGCCCAGATTGCGCGCGGCTCGGGAAGAGCGCGGATCTCGACGTCGTCGATGTTCCAGCCGGTGTACCGATAGCTCGAGTCCGTCGTGCCCATCGTCCAGCGCAGGTAGAGCGTCGACGCACCATCCGCGACGTCGGAGATGTCGTAGGTCACTTCGCGCCAGCAGGCGTCGGTCACTTCGCTCGTGTTCTCCCAGACCGGCTGCC
>JAHEJV010000091.1 GCA_024638705.1 Deltaproteobacteria bacterium
CTTCGAGAAGGCCGTCGCGACGCCCTGCACCGCGAACGCCGAGCGTCTGTTCTGCGACTTCATCAAGAAGACGTCGAAACGCGAGCTCACCCGCCTGGGGTCGCGTTAGGCCAGCGCGGCGGCATGCAAGAGCGCGCGATTCGACTGATGCTCTGGCTGATCGCCGGCGCGCTCCGCGTCCTCGGAGCCACCTGGCGGGTCGAGATCCGCGGCGAGAACCCGCTCGTGGTCGGCCACGACGGCGGCATCCTCACCGCCGTCTGGCACCGCAACCTGCTGATCGGGTCCTACGTGTTCCGCGACGAGAACGTGCACGTCCCGATCAGCATGAGCCGCGACGGCGAGCGGATCGCCGCCATCGCCCGGCGCATGGGATTCGCCGACCCGCCGCGCGGCTCGAGCTCGCGCGGTCAGTTCTCGCTGGTGAAGAACCTGGTGCGGCTCACGCGCGCCGGCGCCGTCATCACCATCCTCACCGACGGCCCGCGCGGCCCGGCGCGCGTGTCGAAGAGCGGCATCGCCCACGTCGCGCGGATGACCGGCGCTCCGCTCATCCCCACCGCGTTCAGCGCGAGCCCGGCGATCCAGTTCGGCAGCTGGGACGGCACGCTCCTTCCCCTGCCCTTTGCGCGCGTCGTGTGCGAGTTCGGCGCCCCGGTCGACGTCACCGACATCCCCGACGAGGCCTTCGACGAAGACGCGCCGCGCGCGCTCGACGCCCCGCTCAACGCGATGACGGACGCCCTCGACGCCGAGCTCGGGCTCGTTCCGCGCGCGCCGCGGAAGCGGAAGGCCGACGCGCCCTGAGCCCCTAGTCCGCGCTCGGACCGAGCATCCGCTCGACGCGCACCCACGCGTCGAACTGCTCCGCGTCGAGACTGCCGAGAGCGAGCGCGGCATCGCGCAGCGTCGTGCCCTCGGCGTGGGCCTTCTTCGCAATGCGCGCGGCCGCGTCATAGCCGACGTGCGGAGCGAGTGCGGTCACGAGCATGAGCGACCGCTCGACCGATTCGGCGAGGGCGGCCTCGATCGGCTCGAGCCCGACGACGCAGTGACGATCGAAGCTGGCGATCGCGTCGGCGAGCAGCTGGATCTGGGTGAGCACGTCATAGGCGATCAACGGCTTGCAGACGTTGAGCTCGAAGTTTCCCTGACCGCCCGCGGCGACGACGGCCGTGTGCAGCCCCTGGACCTGGAGACAGACCATGATGACCGCCTCCGCCTGGGAGGGATTGACCTTACCCGGCATGATCGACGATCCCGGTTCGTTCTCCGGGATCGCGATCTCGCCGAGCCCGCAGCGCGGACCCGACGCGAGCCAGCGCACGTCGTTGGCGACCTTCTGGAGCGCCGCGGCCAGGGTCGCGAGCGCTCCCGAGAGCTCGACCATCGCTTCGTGTCCCGCGAGCGCCGCGAACTTGTCCGGCGCACCCGCGAAGGCGATTCCGGTCTTCGCGGCAAGCCGCGCGACGACCTCCGCGGCGAAATCGGGATGCGTGTTCAACCCGGTGCCGACGGCCGTGCCGCCGACCGCGAGCTGGTTTCGCCGCGGCGCTCCCGACGCGATCGCGTCGCGGGCGAGGCGCAGCTGCGCGGCCCAGCCCCCGATTTCCTGCCCGAGCGTGAGCGGCGTCGCATCCTGGAGATGGGTGCGGCCGATCTTCGCGAGGCTGCGCGTCTGCTTCGCCTTCGCGTCGAGCGTCGCGAGTAGCGCGTCGAGGGCCGGCGCGAGCGCATCGTCGAGGAGCAGCGATGCTGCGACGTGCATCGCGGTCGGAAACGTGTCGTTCGTCGACTGACCGCGATTCACGTGGTCGTTGGGGTGGACCGGAGACTTCTCGCCGCGCCGACCTCCCGCGAGCTCGTTCGCGCGGTTCGCGATCACTTCGTTCACGTTCATGTTCGTCTGGGTGCCCGAGCCGGAGTGCCAGATCGTCAGCGGAAACGCGTCACCGTGCTCCCCTCCGGCGACCTCCGCGGCCGCCGTCGCGATGAACCCCGCGATCTCGGCTTCGAGGACACCGAGCGCGGCGTTCGCCTCGGCCGCGGCCTGTTTGACGAGCGCGTAGGCGCGGACGAAAACCGGCGGTAGTCGCTCGGAGCCGATCGCGAAGTGCTCGAGGCTGCGTTGGGTCTGCGCGCCCCAGCAGGCGTCTTCGGGGACCTCGACCGGACCCATCGTGTCCGTCTCGATGCGCGTGGCCATCCCGAAACCGTAGCCCGTCGCGCCTCGCCCGTACGGCGCCTATTCGAAGGCGAGCAGCGCGACGCGGTGTTCGAGCTCGGACAGGTCGAGGATGCACTCGACACCGTCGATCGGATCGAGGTGCGCCGCGCCGGACCCTCCGAGCCAGATGTGGACGCGGTCGTCGAGGCCCGCACGCACAGCGCGGACGGCCGCCTCGGCCTTGTCGGTGGCAATCGTCACGATGCTCAACGCGAGCACCGCCGCATCCGCCTGCTCGACGGCCCCGAGCATCGATTCGACGGGGAGCTCGGCGCCGAGGAAGACCGGATTCGCGCCGGCGCCCATCGCGGTCAGCGCCGCGATCTGGAGCCCGAGCTCATGGCGCTCGCCGCTCGGCGTCGTGAAGACGATCGTCGGCCCTAGGCGCGCGGCCGAAGAGGGAGTGAGCGCGCTTCCGAAGAGCGACCGGAGCACGCCAGAAGCGAGGTGCTCCGAAGCGATCGTCATGCGATCGTCCACCCAGCGGCTGCCGATCTCCTGCACGAGCGGGAGCGCGAAGTCGCGCGCGAAGGCGACCGGCCCGCGCGAGGCGAGCTCGATCGAGAACAGACGCTGCGCTTCGTTCGCGTCGAGGCGGTCGAGCGCCGCGAGGACCGCCTCCGTTCCGGTCGCGGGAGTCGCAGGCGTCGGCTGGGAGCAACGGTCGAGCTCGGCGTCGTCGAACTTCGCGACCGAACTGATGCGATGTCCGGCGTCGACGGCCGCCTTCACGCGCCGCAGCCTCTCGAGATCGCGGGCGGTGTACCGCCGGGTCCCTCCCGGAGTCCGCAGTGGCTCGACGACGCCATAGCGCCGCTCCCAGGCGCGCAGCACCTCCGGCGAGAGGCCCGTCAGTCGGGACGCCGCGCGCAGCGGGTAGGTGGGATCCTCGATGTCCTGTGCCTTCATATTCACAAGTTAGACAAGATCCGGAGTCTGTCCAGATTCCATGCTGGCGATCGAGTCGCAAGTAGCGGGCTTATAGCTATGTTTTCGATCACGAAGTATCAAATAGAGCCTTGCCCGGATCGATCTGGGTAATGACCGATCGTACAGGTTTTTCCTGGCCCAAGCTGTCGGATGTGCCAGGATCACGACGTGGCGAGGGAGTAGACGCGGAGAGTGCCCGCGCGAACGGAGATGACCCATGCTTGGCACCCAACTCGCCGAGAACGGCCGCCTCCCCGACTTCCTGATCCGCTTCGGAATCCGTGAAATGTTGCGCCGACGCCTGCGCGACCTCGCGCTCCCGGACCCGGAAGCGGTGGCCCGCGCCGAGGCGGCATTCCGGCAGGAGCGGGAGATGAGCGCAATCGCGCTCGAAACCGACGCGGCAAACGAGCAGCACTACGAAGTGCCGCCTGCTTTCTTCGAGCGCATTCTCGGGCCGCATCTCAAGTACAGCTGCGGCTACTGGGGCCCTGGCGTGCACGATCTCGAGGAGTCCGAGCGCGCGATGCTCCAGCTCACGTGTGAACGAGCGGAGATCGAGGACGGCATGCGCGTCCTCGACCTCGGCTGCGGCTGGGGGTCGCTGTCGCTCTGGATCGCCGCGCGATTTCCGGACACGCACGTGCTCGCCGTGTCCAACTCGAAGCCGCAGCGCGAGTTCATCCTGGCGCGCGCTGCGACACGCGGCCTCGGCAACCTCGACGTCGTGACGGCCGACGTCAACCACTTCTCGCCCGATCCGCGCTTCGATCGCGTCGTCTCCGTCGAGATGTTCGAGCACGTGCGCAACCACGCGCTGCTGCTCTCGCGCATCACGACCTGGCTGGAAACGGACGGCAAGCTCTTCGTCCATCACTTCGCCCACCGCGAACGCTCCTACCCCTACGAGACGACCGGCCCGGACGACTGGATGGGACGATTCTTCTTCTCGGGCGGCATGATGCCGTCCGACGATCTCCTCCTGCACACGCAGCGCGATCTACTCGTCGAGAAGCACTGGCGCATCAGCGGCACGCACTACCAGAAGACGTGCGAAGCCTGGCTCGAACGGCAGGACGCGCACGCCGAGGCCCTCCGGCCGATCCTCGCCGCGACCTACGGGCGCGAGGACGCCGCGCGGTGGCACCAGCGCTGGCGCCTGTTCTTCCTCGCCTGCGCCGAGCTCTTCGGTTATCGCGCGGGCCGCGAATGGTGGGTGACGCACGCGCTGATGGCGCGTCCGGATTCGCGATGAATCGCGGAGGCACCGGCGTCGCCGGCCTCGTGAGCGCCCGGCGACTCCAGGATCGGTCCGAGAGCAGGATGCCCGAAGCGACGCGAGAGCGGCTCCGAGGAGCTGGCGATCGGCCTGCCGAGGTCGTTTTCGAAGGTCCCGGGGGCCCACCGAAGCCAGATCCCAACGACTGGAGAACGCCAGAATCTCGACAGGTGGAACTTTTTGTACAAATAAATCTTTACATGTAAAGATATCCGTTGTACCTTCCGACTGATGGCAGAGAAATGCCAAGGAGGAAGCGTCATGAGAGAGTCCCGGAACCCGCGTATCGCCCGAGAATCCGGAGCCGCTGACGGCTCGATGAGTCTGCTCGACCGCTACTTCGCCGACCTGCGCCAGCGACCGGTGCTCACGCCCGAACGGACGGGCGAGCTCGCTCGCGAGATGCGCGAGCAAGAAGCCGTCTTCCGAGCGGCGATCGTGCGGACGCCCGGCGTCGCCGAGCTGGTGATGGAGCGCTGGGCGGAGCGGCAGGCCCAAGGGCGTGTCACCGGCCTGATGGCCCACGAAGCCCGCGGCGACACCGACACGGACTGGACGGCCTTCATCGACGAGCGCCTCAGCGTCGTGTCCCGCCTGATCGAGCAGCGCGGTGCGAAGTCGGGCTCGGGTCGCAAGTCCCTCGACGCGACGATCTCCGACACCCTCTCCTCCGCGAATCTGCTCTTCGAGCTGCTCGAGAGCATCGCCCTCGAGCTGCGGTCGCTCCACGACATGCGCAGCGGCGAGTCCGTGCGATCGCGGCGCGCCGCTCTCGGCATCACGCAGCGCGGTGTCCCCGCCTCCCTGCGCGACGCGGAGGCCGCCCTCGAGCAGCGTGGCGAGGCGCGACGAACGCTGGCCGCGCACAACCTGCGCCTGGTCGTCGGCGTCGCGAAGCGCTTCGTCGGACAGGGCGTCGCGCTCGCCGACCTGATCCAGGAAGGCAATGTCGGCCTCCTCCGCGCCGTCGAGAAGTTCGACCCCGATCTCGGCTACCGCTTCTCGACCTACGCCGTCTGGTGGATCGAGCAGGCGATGATCCGCGCGATCCAGCGCGACTCGCGGACGGTTCGCGTGCCCTCCCACATGTACGAAGCGCGCCTCAAGCAGCGCAACGCCTGGGAGATCGCCGGAACGCGCTCCGCGAATCCGTCGCCGGACGAAGTCGCCGACGCGATCGGCGTCTCGGCGGAGCTGGTCGAGCAGACGCAGCTCGCCTTCGCCCATCACGAGTCGCTCGACACGCCGATGGGGGACGAAGACGCGATTCCGCTCGGCGACCGTCTCGCCGAACCCGACCCGGTCGACCCGGACGCGGGCCTCGACGGCCATCGCATCGGAGCGGTGCTCTCGGCCGAGCTCGAACACCTGCCCGACCGCGAGCGCCAGATTCTCGAGATGCGCTTCGGCCTGCGCGACGGCGAGGAGCTCACGCTCCAGGAGATCGGCAACCGCCTCGGGATCTCGCGCGAGCGGGTGCGGCAGATCCAGCTCGACGCGCTGGCGAGCCTCGGCGAACGGCCGTCGGTCGCGGCGCTGCGCGAAGCGGCCACGCCCGGCCAGGTGTGGAACTGATGGCGCGCTACATCGACGCGATCGACCTGCCGCTTCCGATCGAGGAGGCCTTCGACTATCTCGCCGACTTCTCGAAGACGGCCGAGTGGGACCCGAGCGTCACGGAGGCCGAGCAGCTCACGCCCGATCCGGTCGGTCTCGGCAGTCGCTTCCGGGTGTCGGTCTCACTGCTGGGTCGGGCGCTTCCGATCGAGTACGAGATCCGCACCTACGAGCGACCTCATCGGCTCGTGCTGGTGGGCGTCGACGACGGCTTCCGCTCGATCGACGAGGTGACCTTCGTCGAGCGGTCTGGTGGGACGCGCGTGACCTACGAGGCGCGCATCGAGCTCGAGGGTCTGCGCAAGCTCGCCGACCCGGTCGTCGACCTGCTCTTCCAGATCGTCGGACGGCTCGCCGTGCGCGGTCTGCGCGAGCGCGTCCGTGGCGCTCAGAAGACCGCCGCGCAAGTGCAACGCGAAAACCGTGAGCAGTGGGCCGCGTCATGAAACGTGTCGGGCGCGGTGATCGACTCCCCGAAACCCTGCTCGATCGTCCGGTCGGCGGGGTGAACCTCTCCCCCGGAACGCTGCGCGACCAGCTCGGCGACGGACTGCATCTGCTCGTCTTCCTGCGGCATCTCGGGTGCGTTTTCTGTCGCGAGACGATCGGCGATCTGCGCGCGATCTGCGAAGCCGACAGTACCTATCCCGAAGTGCTGTTCTTCTACCAGGGCAGCGTGATGGAAGGCAAGGCGCTACTGCGGCGCGCGTGGCCGCAGGCACGGGCAGTCGCCGACCCCGATGCGGAGATCTACGACGCACTCGGCATCGGACGCGGCGGGATGATCGAGATGTTCCAGCCCGCCGTCTGGGCGGCAAAGAAGCGAGCCGAGGAAAAGGGTCATGCCAACGGCGAGCGCAACGGAGACATCTGGCGGATGCCGGGCGCCTTCCTCGTCGCAGCAGAGGAAGTGCTGTGGTCGCACACCTACCGGCACGCGGCCGACCATCCCGACTTCCCGCGCATCTGGGACCTGGCCGGCGAGACACTGCGCCCGGCCTGCGCCGCGTGAATCGGATCGCTCACGCGGCGCAACGAACGGCAGACTCGGCGATCCGACGCAGCATTCCCCCGAACACGTAGTCGTGCAGCGGCCAGAGTCCGTGCCAGTAGACACGGCCGGCCCATCCCGCTGGATCGAACACGGCCGTCTGGGCGATCTCGGCGCCGCCCCCCTCGCGCGCCGTCACTTCGAACTGCAGCCACACGCGTCCCGGCACCTTCATCTCCGCTCGGAGCCGCAGGAGCTTCGGCGGGTCGATTTCTTCGACACGCCAGAAGTCGACCGGGTCACCCGGGCGCAGATCCTCCGGATCGCGTCGCTGGCGCCGCGCGCCGACACCGCCGATCAGCCGGTCGAACGCGCCGCGCACGCCCCAGAGCCAGTCGGCGTGATACCAGCCGTTCTCGCCACCGATCCGCTCGATCGGGAGGAACGCCTGCTCCGGCGCGACGTCGACGAGCTGACGGCGGTGGTCGACCAGGCGTGATCGGAACGCGAGGCCGCCCCATCCCGGTCGCGACTCCTCCGACGCCAGCGCCTCGGACCAGCGGATGCGCGCGAACTCTGCGTCTTCTCGTGCGGTGGCACGCGAGACCACGGACATGCACTCCTCCATTCCCGAACGAGACTCTAGCCGTGCGACTCCGCGGGGCTCGCGCGGTAGCGTTGCGGAGTGAGCGAAACCGATCTGCGTTTCTCCGTCGGCCAACTCGTCGTCCACCTCCGCTTCGGCTATCGCGGCGTCGTCTTCGATTTGGACGAGGTGTTCCGCGGAACGGACGAGTGGTACGAGCAGGTGGCGCGCTCGCGTCCGCCGCGCGACCGGCCGTGGTATCACGTGATCGTCGACGGCGCGGCGCACACGACGTACGTCGCGGATCGCCACCTCGATCCGGACGATTCCGGGGCGCCGATCCGCAGCCCCCTGGTCGAGCAGGTGTTCGAGCGATTCGAAAACGGCCGCTACGTGCGCAGGCAGGTGCAGTGAGCACCGATTCGATTCGCGAGGAAACGGCCGCGGATCGCTCCGTCGTACAGAACGTCCTGATCCGCGCATTCTCCACGAATGGCGAGGCGGCGCTCGTCGAAGCGCTGCGCGGGCGCACCGACCCGCAGATCTCCCTGGTCGCGGAGCGCGATGGGGAAGGCGTGGTGGGCCACATCCTGTTCACACCGGTCTCGATCGAAACGCCGGCAGGCGCGCATCCCGCGCTGGGACTCGCCCCGATGGCCGTCACTCCTGCGTGTCAGCGACAGGGTATCGGTTCGGCGCTCGTCGAAGCGGGTCTGGCCGCGTGCAGCGAGGTCGGCGCGCAGACCGTCTTCGTGCTCGGGCACCCCGACTACTACCCGCGCTTCGGATTCGAGCCTGCGTGGCGCTACGGCCTCTACTACGGCAAGCCCGGCCCGAATCCCGCCTTCTTCGTCCAGGCGCTCGTTGCCGGCGCGCTCGACGGCGCGTCCGGCGAGTGCCGCTATCACCCGGCATTCGACGGCCTCTAGGCGCGGCGTCCCCCTCGGGTTAGGGTGCGGCGCGGAGGAACCCGCATGGACCGTCTCTTCCTCGGCGTCTCGGCGCTCATCTGGCTGCCCTACGGGCTGTACTGCTTCTTGACCCCCGGCTTCCTCACCGAAGCCGCCGGCGTCACTGCCGTGTCGACGACAGGGACGATCGAGCTCCGAGCGATGTACGGCGGCCTCCAGGTCGCGATCGGTGCGCTGGCCGGCGCCGCGCTCGTCCGCGCGAGCCTCGTGCGCCCCGCCCTGCTGACGATCGCGTTCCTCGGCGCGGGTCTCTTCACCGCGCGACTGGCCGCGGCCCTCCTCGGCGGCGAGTTCTCTTCCTACACCGCGATGGCGCTACTGCTCGAGATCCTCTGCGTCGCGATCCCCGCCTGGCTCTTGAACGCCGCGGAGCCAGCCCCGGCGTGACCGGACGCGCCTAACGCGCGAACGCGTTCGTGTGGGTCTTCTTCGGGAACTCGTCCTCGGAAAGCGGGACGGAGACCTCCCCGGGCGTCGGGCCGAACTTCGCCGCCCACGGCGCCAGCTTCTCGAGGTCGAAGTCGTAGAGCTTCGCGGCGTTCTCGCCGAGGATCGCGCGCACCTCGGGCTCGGGCTTGTCGTGGAAGGTGTGCCGGATCGCGAGGCGCGAATGCGGAAACGTGCCCTCGTAGTGGGGATAGTCGCTGCCCCAGAGGATGCGCTCGACGCCGATCTCGTGACGTCCGGCCAGCTCGCGCGGCGACGGTGAGCTCGCCCCGTAGTGGCAGTTGCGCTTCGCGGTGTCACTCGGCGGCTCCGACGGCATCACGCCTTCCGGAAACGAGAACTCGCCGACGGCGCCGGTCTGGATCAGCTTCCAGAAGCGGTCGAGCTTCGCGAGCATCTCGGGCGCCCACGCGCAGCCGCTCTCGGTGGTGATGTACCGGAGCTTCGGGAAGCGCTCGAAGACGCCCGACATCAGCAGGTGCGGCAGGCTGCGCGTCGAGTAGAAGGCCGTCTCGACCAAACGGATCGGCAGCGACACCGCGTACGGCCCGTAGTCGGGCGAGCCGGTGCCCCCGTGCTGGTTGAGGACGACGCCGGCGTCCTGACACACGGCCCAGAAGCGGTCCAGCTCCGGCGCATAGAGCGGCGTGATGTGGGTGCAGTCGGGCGGGACGTGGGGGAGCAGGATGCCGCCGCGCAGCCCGTGCTTGGCGATCCACTGTACGTCCTCGATGGCCTCGTCGATGTCGTTCAGGTAGACGAGGCCGATGCCCGCCCGTCGTTCGGGCGCCTCGGCACAGAAGTCGACCAGCCAGCGGTTGTGCGCGCGGATGCCCTCGAGCCAGAGCGGAAAGTCCTTCGCCGACGGGTTGCCGCAGATGAGCACGCTCGTGCGGAAGAACGGCGGCACCGTGTTCGGAAAGATGATCTCGCCGGCGACGCCCTCGGCCTCCATGTCGCGCCCGCGCTCGGCGTCGTCCCAGTTCTTGTGCTTCTTGCTCCCGATGTGTTTGCGCTGCGGGTTCTTGTAGCCGGCGCGCCACTCGTCGAAGAGCGCCCGGTGCTTCTGGTCGAGGTAGTCGCGGTAGGTTTCGACGCTCGCGCCGGCGTGGGAGTCGGCAGTGATGACGGTGTACGGAGACGAAGCGGCGCTCATGGATCCTCCCGGGGCTCGACCGCATTGTAGGGAGGCGCGTGCCGGGTCACGAGCGCCGGGCGCCGAAAGGCCGGAGGCCGCACACCGCCCCTGGACATCCTGCCTTCCGGCCACAGACTCTGGGGAGGATGAAGGACGAGGCCTCGACGATCGGGAACAGCGAGATGGCGGACGTGCTGGAGCGCGTCGCCGATCTGCTCGAGTCCCAGGAGGCGAATCCCTTCCGGGTGGGCGCCTACCGCCGCGCTGCGGGCACGATCCGGGACCATCCCGAGCCGCTCGTCGACGTGCTGGCGCGCGGCGGACTCGCCGCCGTCGACGCGCTCCCGACGATCGGACCGACGATCGCGGCCCACGTCGCGGAGCTGGCGCGCAGCGGCGGCCTGACGCTGCTCGAGCGGCTCGAGGGCGAGGTCTCGCCCGAAGGCCTGTTCGCGTCGATCGCCGGCATCGGGCCGGAGCTCGCCCGGCGCATCCACCACGAGCTGCACGTCGAGACCCTGGAGGAGCTCGAGCAGGCCGCACACGACGGCCGCCTCGGCCAAGTGCCCGGCTTCGGATCGCGGCGGGTGCGCGCCGTGCGCCAGCAGCTCGAGGCCGTGCTCGCGCGCTCTACGCGCACACGGGCGCGACGGCGCGAAAGCGCCGGAGGATCGCGAAGCCTGGCGACCGCCTCGCGTCCGGACGTCGCGACGCTGCTCGCCGTCGATGCCGAGTACCGCGAACGCGCCTCCCGCGGCGAGCTGCGACGCATCGCGCCGCGCCGCTTCAATCCCGGCCGCGAAGCCTGGCTTCCGATCCTCCACTGCGAACGCGATGACTGGCACTTCACCGCATTGTTCTCCAACACGGCCCGCGCGCACGAGCTCGGCCACACCGACGACTGGGTCGTGCTCTTCTACGAACGCGACGGCGACGCCGGCCAGTGCACGGTGGTGACCGAGACGCACGGTCCGAACCGTGGTCAGCGCGTGGTGCGGGGGCGCGAGTCGGAGCCGCACGATCCCGTCGAGCCCGCTTCGCCCAGACCCGCGTAGGCACCCACCGCGGCGCGACGCGGACCGACGGCGGTGTGGGGATTCCGACTGGGCCCGGGAGCGGGGGGCCCGGATTTCGGCACCGCGTGTGACGGAATGCGGGAATCCCGCATTGACCCCTCGAGAGCGTCGACCGAGCCCGCTCGCGTCGACCTGCCCCATCACACCGACGAGCCCGTGCGTCTCCGCGCGGCCGCAATCGAGAGGAAGCGCAGCCATGGCGTACAGGAAGATCGAAGAAATCGAGGGCATCGGCCCCGCGTTCGGGGAGAAGCTTCGCGCCGCCGGGATCACCCAGACCCGCGATCTGCTCGAGAGCGGCTGCACCCGGCCGGGACGCAAGGAGCTGTCCGAGAAGACGGGCATTCCCGAGGCGAAGCTGCTCGACTGGGTCAACATGGTCGACCTGTGTCGCGTGCGCGGCATCGGCCCCGAGTTCGCGGAGCTGCTCGAGTGTGCCGGCGTCGACAGCGTTCGCGAGCTGGCCCAGCGCAACGCCGAGAACCTCGCGACCCGGTGCGCCGAGGTGAACGAGTCGAAGAATCTGACGCGTCGCGATCCGAGCGCGAGAGTCGTCAAGAGTTGGATCGAGGAGGCGAAGCAGCTGCCGCCCAAGGTGGAGCACTAGCCATGGACTTCAGCGCACTCTACGAATCGCTCGCCACGCAGCTCGGGGAGACGATCCCGAGCATCGGCGGCGCGCTGCTGATCTTGCTGGTCGGCTGGATCGTGGCCGTGGTGATCCGCGCGATCGTGCGCCGCGGCCTGGCCGCGCTCGGCGCGAACCAGCGCATCGAGGCGAGCACGGGCAGCGCCATCGATGTCGAGAAGGGCGTGGCGGCCGTCCCCTACTACGTCGTCCTGGCGCTCGTCCTGGTGGCCTTCTTCAACGCCCTGAACCTGCAGCAGGTCTCTGGCTCGATGCAGGGCCTCGTGGACCAGCTGCTCGGCTTCGTCCCGAAGCTGATCGCCGGCGGCGTGCTGCTGCTCGTCGCCTGGGTGCTGGCCACCGTGGCGCGCTCGCTGGTGTCGCGCGCGCTCGCCGCCACGTCGCTCGACGAGCGACTGAGCGGCGAGGCCGGGATGCGCCCGATGAGCGAGAGCCTCGCCTCGGTGCTCTACTGGCTGGTGATCCTGCTGTTCCTGCCGGCCATTCTGGGCGCGCTCGAGATGCAGGGCCTGCTCGAGCCGGTGCAGGGCATGGTCGACCAGCTGCTGTCGATGCTGCCGAACGTGCTGGGCGCCGTGGTCATCGGCGGGGTCGGCTGGTTCGTCGCGAAGATCCTGCGCGATCTGGTCGCGAACCTCCTGGCCGCCGCCGGCGCCGATCGTCTCGGCGAGCGGGCCGGCCTGCAGGGCAACACGACGCTCTCGAAGCTCGTCGGTCTGGTCGTCTACGTGTTCGTATTCGTGCCGGCGCTGATCGCCGCGCTCAACACGCTGCAGATCGCCGCGATCTCGGAGCCGGCGACCGAAATGCTCGGGGCCTTCATGACGGCGATCCCGAACGTGTTCGGCGCCGCGCTGATCCTGGCGGTCGCGTACATGGTGTCGAGCTTCATCGCCGAGCTGGCCACGAGCCTGCTCGGCGGTGCGGGCTTCGACCAGCTGCCGGAGCGCGCGGGGCTCGGGGCCATCGTTCCCGCGGAGACGACACCGTCGAAGCTCGTCGGCCGGCTCGTGGTGTTCTTCGTGATGTTGTTCGCGACCGTCGAGGCGGCCAACCGCCTCGGGTTCGCACAGGTGTCCGAGATCGTCGCGATGCTGATCGCGTTCGGCGGACAGGTGCTGCTCGGTCTGGTGATCATCGCCGTGGGCTTCTGGCTGTCGAATCTGGCCAGCGCGGCCGTGGGCCGCATGTCCGGGGAGGGCTCGGAGAGCATCGCCGGCATCACCCGCTTCGCGATCCTCGGCGTCGTCCTCGCGATGGGCCTGCGCGCGATGGGCCTCGCCGACGACATCGTCAACCTCGCCTTCGGCCTGACGCTCGGCGCGATCGCCGTTGCCTTCGCCCTCTCCTTCGGCCTCGGCGGACGCGAAGCCGCGGGCCGGCAGATGGAGCACTGGCTGGGCCGCCTGCGCGGCGAGTGACCCCGCCAACGAAAACGCCCCCGGTCGCTTAGACCGGGGGCGTTCGCGAATTCTGGAGCACGCGACCGGGCGCGCACCGGTGCCGAGGACGAAGAACAACGCCGGGTGACCGTCTCTCCCGTTCCGAGCACGCCCCGTAGAAACCGCATGGCGGTTTGGACGGTTCTACGGATGGGGGATGTGCGTGCGATGACTAGGATCGGTCGCCTTCACGCCCCCCGGAAGTGAGACTGGCGTGCGAAAGCTTCGCGGATCGAGCCGGGTCGCGTTCCTGGCGTTCTTGACCGTCTTGTCGGGGCAACCGATGCTCGCGGACAGCGAGCCCGTCTTCGTGGCGTGGCCGGGCTCGGTGCGGCTGCTCGACGTGGCCCTCGGTGACGCGGGGAGGGCCGCCCGATCCGACTTCGATCTGTGCGCAGGGCTCTACCGGGTCCCGGATTCCCGGGCATTCGCGTTCCTGGATGGGCTCGAGAGCGGCGAGCGCTTCGCATTGCGCCAGTCCCTGGCGATGCAGAGCTATGCGTCCGCGGCGATGGATCCCCGCACCCCCGACGACGAAAGAGCCCGCCTCGATGCCCGCTTCCGGCAGAGAGTGGAACACCTCCAGCGGCTCGCGACCGAGACCGAGGTGGACGGCGTCAAGATCTTCGCGGGTTTCTCCGCCGTCGGGGAGCCAAATGCGATCTGCTTCGAGAGCATCCAGCTCGTCGCGCGCCTTCCGAACTACGCCCTGGCCCACGTCTTCGAACACCTCGACTTGACGACGGCGGAGAACGCGTGGCGATTGGGGAGCTGGATCAGATGGTTCCCGGCCGGTGTGCAGCAACAGCTCCGGTTCCTTCGCATGGTGGCTCGGACCCTCGAAGCGGGACCTGGGAACGGGGGGCTGCGCGAGCAATGGCGACTGCTGCTGCGCGCCAAGCTCCTGGCGATCGAATCCGCGAACGGAACGCTCGCTGCCGGTGCGAGGGCCGCGCTCGATGCCGAGTTCCAGAGGCTGCTCGGCCGGTTCGAGGAGATCGCGACCGATACGCGCTATCGCGATCTCCGGCTTCTCGGCGGCGGCCCCGCGGTGG
>JAHEJV010000404.1 GCA_024638705.1 Deltaproteobacteria bacterium
ACTGGCGGAAGCCGACCGGCTAGGGCGACCCGGCTAGGACGACCCGGCTAGGGCGACCCGGCTAGGGCGACCCGGCTAGGGCGACCCGGCTAGGGCGACCCGGGCTCGATCGCCGGATGACGCGGTGCGGCGTTCGGCCGTTCCGGCTGCAACCGCGCGAGCCCCCGTCGCAGGTCGCCTCGCGCCGATCGCATGCGATCGGACACGTCGGCGATCTTCGGCACCTCGCGGTCGCGGTAGAGGTCGATCTCGCCCGCCCTGTACTGCGGCGCCAGCAGCCGTGCCTCGGCCCGCACCATCGCCAGCGTCTCGACCGAGATCGCGCCGTCGAGCCGTCGGGTGAGGTCGGGCCCCGCGGACGCGTCGCCCTCGAGCGTGTCGCGCACGGCGAGAACGTACAGTGCCTCCTCGCCGCTCACGTGCTTCGCGCTGTCCATGATCTCCTCGAACCGGGGCGCCTCGTGGGCCACGCGGAGCCCGACGAGCCGCTCCACGTGCCCGCGCTCGGCGGCGAGGGCGTCCACGTAGCCGAACGGGTCCTTGCGCCCGATCCGCTGGGCCGCGTCGGCCAGCGCGGCTCGCTCATCGACACCGAGGATCCCTGCGGTCAGCGCGGGTCCGACGAGCGCATCCGTCCGTTGGAAGGCGTCGTGCGCCACGATCGCGCTGAGCAGCACCTCGTCGCGGCCCAGATGAGCGACGACCCGGTACGCGATCGCGAGCCGGTCGGCCGCCGCGGCCCCGTCACCCGCCTCGAGATGACGCCGCGCATCGGCGTGCAGCACGCGGAAGAGATCACACATCCCCGGAACGTACGCCGGTGCGAAACCCGGAATACCCCGCCCCCGGAGGTACGAGAAGTCGCACCGCCGCTTCTCGGAGCCGGCGCGGGCCGCCGCAACGATCGGCCCCGTCACCCCGATAGACTCCCGCAACCCCTCCGACTCGCCCTCCGACTCGCCCCCCGATTCGCCCCCGGATTCGCCCGCCGCGTACGCCGTCAAGACCCCCAGCCGCTCCGGCTCCATCTCCCGGATCAGCTCGATCGCCCGCAGGTAGTCCACCGCGGCGTTCGCCTCGTCCTCGGGCTTGCGCGTGCCGGCCGCGAGCGCCTCGAGCACCGCGCGGCGCCCGGCCACCTGCGCCGCCGAGGCCTCCATCTGGTCGAACACGCGGAGGAAGGCCGGGGTCATGAGATGCGCGAGGAGCCCGTGATCACCCTCCTCGAACCGGTCGTAGATCGCCACGAGCTCGGCGCGTCCGGCCTCGCGATCCTCGTTGGCGAACGCCGCGACCACCTCGCCCATCATCTGGTCGTAGTCGCCGATCGACTGCGCGAACTCGTCGTCGGACATGGCGGCCATCTCGCGCTCCGCCTCGCCACTGCCGGTCAGCCAGAACATGTCGCCATCGACCATCGCCTGTCGCTGCTCCTGCCCGCCGTATTCACGCTCCATCCAGCCGACGAGGAAGTCCTGCTCCCCGACCAGCGCCTCCGCCACCGCGAACGGATCCGCCTCGTCGAGCGACTCCACCGCCCCCAGCACCAGGGCGCTCTCGCCCGGCCCGAACGCCGCGCGGTCGATCGCAATCTGCGCCGCCTGGTCGGTGACCTGGAAGACCGAGTTGCCCACGAGCGAGCTGATGAGGATCCGGTCGTCCGTGCAGTGACCGGCGGCCCGGTACATCGCCGCCACCTGCCGCGAGGCCCCCGCGCTGTCGCCGTCGTGAAGCCGAACGTAGACGTCGGCCTGCATGAGCTTCGTGAGGTTCCGGAGCCGCGCCAGATGCGGCAGCTGCAGCTCGGCGCCGAGCGAGTAGTCGAGGTCGTAGTCGGCGTAGCCCTGCTCGGCGCCGCGACGGACGAAGTCCATCGCCGCCGTGCCCTTCGCCAACGCCTGCCGGAGGGCGGGGGGCGGCGGCCCGCTCGGATCGGCGCGGTAGGCCTCGATCACGTCCCATTCGGCCCGGTTGAACGCGTCGAGCTCCGCGAACGCGCGGCGATACCAGGTCGCCGCGTTGCGGTTCCCGCCGGCCATCGCCGGCGCCACGGCCAGCCCGAGGGCCGGCAGGGTCGCGAACAACACGAGCCACCGAATACACTGACGCATCGCGTTACCCTCCGCCGCGCGGAACGCTCCAGGATCGAGCCTAGATCCGTGCGAAACCAAAAGCGAGCCCCCGATGACCTCCACCGCGCCTCATCTCCCCTACCGTCCGTACGTCCCCGAGCTTCCCGCCGAGGACGCCTCGCGCCGGTTCCGCGAGGTGATGCAGCAGCGACGCTCGGTGCGGTTCTTCTCCGACCGCCCGGTGCCCCGGGCGGTGATCGAGAACATCATCGCCGCCGCCGGCACGGCGCCGAGCGGGGCGAACAAGCAGCCCTGGCGGTTCGTCGCCGTGCAGGATCCCGCGACCAAGAAGGCAATCCGCGCGGCCGCCGAGGAGGAGGAACGCGCGTTCTACGAGCGGCGGGCCAACGAGGAGTGGCTGCGCGATCTCGCACCGCTGGGAACCGACGAGCACAAGCCCTTCCTCGAGATCGCACCGTGGCTGATCGTCGTCTTCAAGATGGTGCGCGACGATCGACCGGACTCCGACACCGACCAGGTCTACTACATCAACGAGTCCGTGGGCATCGCCACGGGCATGCTCCTCACCGCCATTCACCTGGCGGGCCTGGTGACCCTCACCCATACGCCGAGCCCGATGAAGTTTCTCTCCAAGATCCTCGGGCGACCGCCCCACGAACGGCCGTATCTCCTGATCCCCGTGGGCTATCCGGCGGAGGACTGCACCGTGCCCAACCTCTCCCGCAAGGCGCTGGACGAGATCATGGTGGTCCATGGGGATTAGCGGGCGCGACCTCGTGACGGCCGGCCACGGCCTGGAGGCGGACGACCTGCCGCCCTTCGACGCCGAGCGCCCGGATGCCGCCCGCGTGGACCCGCGCGCGTGGTTCGATGCGCCGGACCGGCCCTTCGAGATCGAGATCGGCTGCGGCAAGGGGACGTTCCTCGTCCAGCAGGCGGAGGACGGCCGCGACGTCAACTACCTGGGCATCGAGCAGGCCCGGGCGTTCTACCGCCACGCCGCCGACCGCGCGCGACGGCGGGCGCTCGCCAACGTGCGAATCCTCCACGCCGACGCGACGGAGTTCGTGCGCTACCGGTGCCCCGACGCGATCGCGACGGTGGTTCATCTCTACTTCTCCGACCCCTGGCCGAAGAAGCGGCATCACAAGCGTCGCGTCGCGCAAGAGCGATCGCTCGCCGACTTCCACCGCGTCCTCGCCCCGGACGGACAGCTCCGGCTCGTGACGGACCACGACGACCTGTGGACGTGGTACGAGGCGCTCGCGGAACGATGCGCGCATCTCTTCGAGCGGCGGCCGTTCGCCGCCGTCGAGTCGGCGCAGCCGGGCGAGCTGGTGGGGTCGAACTACGAGCGCAAGTTCGCGCGCGAGGGGCGCCCGTTCCACGCGATGACGCTGGTGCGCAAGAAGGGGCCGCACCCTCGTTAGTCCGGTCTGACGGATCGGTCTCTCGCTTGGAGGCGCGACCGCTCTCTCGCGCGCGACCGCCGCCGGGGCCGGGCCGGCGTGACCATTCGCTCCCCAGACAACGAGGCCTCCGGCCTCTGAACTCGCCTCGAACGGTCACGCCGGCCCGCCCCCCCGAACGGGCAAGGACGGCGGATCCCGGCGGCCGGAGAGATCGTGCGCGAGGAGGGTCGGGGGGGACCAACGCGGGCGAGTTCAGAGGCCGCAGGCCTCGTTGTCTGAGCACGCTGGTCCCCCCCGGCCCTCCCCCGCGGCGCCCGGACGGCTCGACGGGGT
>JAHEJV010000405.1 GCA_024638705.1 Deltaproteobacteria bacterium
TCCGCGACCTCCGCGACGCGCGCAGCGGCCTCGAACGCTCGGCCACCGAGCTCGAACGCCGTCGTCGCTACATGGAGATCGTGCTCGGCACCGTCGGCGCGGGCGTCGTGTCGGTGGACGCGGAGGGGCGCATCAGCACGATCAACCCGTCGGCGCAGCGCTACCTCGGGATCCCGGCTGGCACCGGCCTGCTCGGACAGAAGCTCGCCGAGGTCGTGCACCGACCGGAGCTCACCGCCGTGATCGAAGAGCTCTCGGGCGCGCTGCGACCGGGCGTGCGCGAGAGCATCCGCCGGCAGGTGCAGGTGCCGCTCGACGACGACGTCGCCACGCTCTTCGTCACGCTCACCGTGATGCACGACGAAGCCGGTGAAGTGCTCGGCACCGTAGTCGTGTTCGACGACTACACCCAGCTCGTGAAGGTGCAGCGGATGGCCGCGTGGCGGGAAGTGGCCCGACGCATCGCCCACGAGATCAAGAATCCGCTCACGCCGATCCAGCTCTCCGCACAGCGTCTGCGCCGCCGCTTCGGCGAGCGCTTCGAGGACGCCTCCGAAGACGGCAAGGTCTTCGAGGAGTGCGTCGACGCCATCACCGGTCAGGTCGAGACGCTCAAGGTCCTGGTCGACGAGTTCCAGAACTTCGCGCGGCTGCCGAACGCCGAGCCCCAGCCCGACGACCTGAACCAGATCGTCACCGAAGCGATGGCGAGTTATGCCGGAACCGACCACGTCGAGTTCGAGACCGACCTGGAGCCCGATCTGCCCACCGTCGAGGTCGATCGCGAGCAGATGCGTCGCGCGCTCACGAATCTCATCGACAACGCCGTGGCCGCCGTGCGCCGCCGCCTCGAGGACGAAGGCGTCACGCCGCCGGGTCGGGTCGTGTTGAAGAGTGCGCACGATCCGCTGCTCCAGAGCGTGCGCATCGAGGTCGCCGACGACGGGGTCGGCATTCCGGTGCAGGATCGTCGCCGCGTGTTCGAGCCCTACTTCTCCACGAAGGAGCGCGGCACCGGGCTCGGGCTGGCGATCGTCTCGCGGATCGTCGCCGATCACCGCGGCTACATCCGCGTGCAGCAGAACGAGCCGCGCGGCACGCGCTTCGTCGTCGAGCTGCCCGTGCCGCGCGCCGAGACCGAGCGCAGCGGCGCGCCGGCGGACGTCCCGGTCGGGGTGGCTCGTTGAGCCGGATCCTGATCGTCGACGACGAAGACGGGATCCGACGCTCGCTGGCCGGGATCCTCTCGGACGAAGGCTTCGACACGACGCCCGCGCGCGACGGCGAGGAGGCCCTCGAGTCGATCGAAGCGGACGGCGTGCCGGATCTCGTCCTGCTCGACATCGCGATGCCCGGACGTGACGGCGTCGAGATCCTCGTCGAGCTGCGCGAACGCTGGCCCGACCTGCCCGTCGTGATGATGAGCGGTCATGGCACCGTCGAGACCGCGGTGCGCACCACGCGGCACGGCGCCTACGACTTCATCGAGAAGCCGCTCTCGATCGACAAGGTGCTGCTGACGATCGGTCACGCACTCGATCAGGCACGGCTCGCCCGCGAGAACCGCGAGCTGCGCGCCCAGACCCTGCGCGCCCACGAGATCATCGGCGACTCGCCCGAGGTCGCGGAGCTCGTGAAGCAGATCGAGGTCGCGGCGCCTAGCAACGGCTGGGTTTTGATCACCGGCGAGAACGGCACCGGCAAGGAGCTGGTCGCGCGCCAGATCCACGCGCGCAGCAAGCGCGCCGACGGGCCCTTCGTCGAGGTGAACTGCGCGGCGATCCCGGAGGAGTTGATCGAGTCCGAGCTGTTCGGCCATGAGAAGGGCGCCTTCACCGGCGCCGTCGCCCAGAAGATCGGCAAGTTCGAGCTCGCCCATGGCGGCACGATCTTCCTCGACGAGATCGCGGACATGAGCCTGATGACCCAGGCGAAGGTGCTCCGCATCCTGCAGGAGCAGAACTTCGCGCGGGTCGGCGGCACCGAGATGCACGACGTCGACGTGCGCGTGATCGCGGCGACGAACAAGGATCTCGAGGAGGAGATCGCGGAGGAGCGCTTCCGCGAAGACCTCTACTACCGCCTCAACGTCATCCCCTTCCGCGTGCCCGCCCTGCGCGAACGCCCGGGCGACATCCCGATCCTCGCGCGCGAGTTCACCCGTGAGTTCTGCGCGGAAGCTGGGATGAAGGAGAAGAAGATCACCGCGCGCGCGATGCGACTCCTGCAGAGCCACACATGGCCCGGCAACGTCCGCGAGCTGCGCAACCTGATGGAGCGCCTCGTGATCATGACGCCCCGCGGCTCGATCGACGTCAAGGATCTCCCCGACGTGATCCGGAACGGTCCGAGCGCCGAGCGCGACGACCTCAATCTCGACGAGGCGCGTCGCAACTTCGAACGCGAGTTCCTGATCGAGCGCCTCACCGAGCACGGATGGAACATTTCGCGCACCGCCGAGGCGATCGGGCTCGCGCGCGAGAGCCTCTCTCGTAAGATCAAGGCGCACGGGATCGAGGTGGAGAAGAGTTGATGGGGGGAAGTCCGCTGGCGCGTCGCTTCGATCCGATCCGGGGCGAAGGGCGCGTCGTCGCGATCGTCGACGAGGGTGGACCCAACCGACGCCTCGTGCTCGCCGTGCCCGACTGGCCGGGGTTCGAGCCGGGCCAGTTCGTGATGCTGTCGCCCGGGGAGCTGGGCTCGGTGCCGCGCCGCGATCCGCTCCTGCCGCGACCGATGGCGGTCTACCGCGAGATTCCGGCGAACGGGGAGCGGTGCATCGAGATCCTCTTCAAGGTGCACGGTCGCGGAACGGCATTGATGGCGGACGTCGTGCCGGGCGCCCGGATGCGGGTCGTCGGCCCGCTCGGCACGCCGTTTCCCGACCCGCCCGCCGGCGCGCGCGCGGTCCTCGTGGCGGGGGGGACGGGCATCGCGTCGGTGTACGAGCTGGCCGCGGGGTTGGCGTCGCGCGGCGTTGCCGTCGAGGTGCTGCTGGGCGCGCGGTCCGCGGGCGACCTGATGGGCGAGTCCGATTTCCAGGCGCTCGACGCGACCCTCCGTGTGGCGACCGAGGACGGCTCGCAGGGTCACCCCGGCCTGGTGACGGCGCTGCTCACCGAGTCTCTCGACGCGCCGGGCGCCACGTGCGTCTACGCCTGCGGCCCGACGCCGATGATGGCGGCCGCCGCGGAGATCGCGGCGGCGCGCGCCGTTCCCTGCTGGGTGTCGCTCGAGAACCCGATGGCGTGTGGGTTCGGCGTGTGTCTCGGGTGCGCCGCGCCGCTGCGCGAAGGCGGCTTCGCGCTCGTCTGCCGCGACGGTCCGGTGCTCCGCGCCGAGTCGGTCGCGTGGGAAGGCCTGGCATGAGTGACGACCCGGGCACGACCTCCGGCGTCGACACGCGCGTCGATCTCGGCGGCATCGCGTTGCGCAACCCCGTGCTCACCGCCTCGGGCACCTTCGGCTACGGCACCGAGTTCGCGCCGTTCCTCGACCTGAACCGGATCGGCGGTCTCGTCGCGAAGAGCCTCACCCTCGAGCCGCGCTTCGGCAACAAGCCGGTGCGCATCGCCGAAGCGCCGGCGGGGATGCTCAACGCGATCAGCCTCGAGAATGTCGGCGTCGACGCATTCGTGCGCGAGAAGCTGCCCGCGCTGCCCGACGGCGTGACGGTGATCGCGAGCCTCTTCGAGACCGAGATCGCGCGCTATGCCGAGGTGGCGAAGCGCTTGCAGGGCGCGCCCCACGTCGAGGGGCTCGAGGTGAACGCCTCGTGTCCGCATGTGAAGAGCGGGGGCATCGAGTTCGG
>JAHEJV010000004.1 GCA_024638705.1 Deltaproteobacteria bacterium
GCGGGTCCGAGTGGGGGAAGGCGAGGCTCAGCACGTCGGCTTCGGGGAGCGCCTGCGCCGTCAGCACTGCGCTGACGCGCTCGACTCCCTCGGCGTAGATCAGCGCCTCGTCGTCGGTCGCCGCGATCTCGCCGTCGGGCCCACGAAGATCTTCCAGCGCCTCTCCCAGGTCGGGATAGACGCCCGCGATGCCCACCTGGCGGAGCGCCTGCGCGAGCACCGGTCGGCTGCGCGCGATCGCCAGCTCCGAGTTGATCACCGACTCCTTATCGCGTTGGACGAATGCCTGCTCGGAGCCGACTTCGGCCTGGTAGACGAGCTCGCGACCGAACTTGACCAGGAGCAGAGAGGAGGATTCATACAGCGGCGTCTGCATGAGGATTGCAGCGAGCAGCACGAAGCCAGTGGCTCCCGCAGCGGCGAGGAAGCCGCGGCGCCGCCGCTCGATCAGCTCCCGGGCCTGCTCGTAGATCTCGCGCAGCTGTTCGATGCCCGGGCGCGTCTCGGGAGTCTCCGGAGACTCGGGAGACTCGACGGGTCGGATGGGTCGCTGCTCTTTCTTGGACACTGCCATGGGAACCTCCTCAGGACCGGGACGGGCGACTCGGCAGTCGCGAATGCGTGGGATGCGTCGGATTCACGACACGACCTCTCGAAGTCTCTTCTCGAGGGTGGCCGGGTCGAACGGAAGGACAGGACGGAGCGCGCGTGTCCAGGCGGGAACCCCCGGGTCGCGACGCGCATGGTAGAGGCTCGTTTTGCGCACGTCGGGCAGCGGTCGTCCCACGAAGTCCGCCAGGCGCTCGAGCGATTCGTCGCTCTCCATCAGTCGTTCATAGGAGAGCGCGAGGAAAGGCCGGTCGCAGGACTCGAGATGTCGCAGGAGCATCCAGTTGTAGGTGGTCCAGGCGTGCGTCACGCGCACCGCGCGCAGCGGGTGCCGCGGCCCCGAGCGCGTGCGCTCGAGGATCTGTCCCAACCCCCGCGTGACGGCGATGATGCGATGCTCGGGGAGCACGCGTCGCCACGCGGCGTACGTGAGGCAAGAGCGGGGATCCTTGAAACCCCAGTCTCCGCCCGACGCGTCGCACGACGCCACGACGCGAGCGAGCGGCTCGGCGACGGCGGCGCGCGCCAGGCGCCGATCGAGGGCTCGGATTCGGACGTACGCCTGCGAGTCGCGGTTCTGGACGTGGCCGGCAGCGTCGACGCGCGGCTGGTGGGGGCGTCGCAGCAGGTAGCCGAGGGGCGGGAGCTGGAGTCGATGGAGCAGCGCGCGGTTCGCCTCCTGCGTCGCCCGGCGCTCGAAGACCTGGCCCTCGGCATAGCCCAGGCGCTCGTCGAACTCGCCCATCGAAATGCCGGCCTCGTGGAGTAGGCGGGCGATCAGCGTGGTCCCGGATTTGTGCATGCCGAGCACGACGTAGATCACGCGCCACTCCTTCCGGCCGGCGACGCCGTCGTCTCGTGCGCTCGCCGGGAGCGCCCCGCGGCCAGCTCGTCGTAGAGGGATGCGAGCTGCTCGACCACGCCGTCGAGCGCATAACGTGCCGCGACGACCTGGCGGCCGCGCGCGCCCAGGCGTGCGCGTTCGGGATCCGCGAGCAGCGCATCGAGAGTGCTCGCGAGCGCGGCGTCGTCCCCCATCGGGGCGAGCCGGCCGGTCTCACCGTCGCGCACGACCTCTTCGTTCGCCCCGACCCGGGTCGCGACCACCGGGAGACCGCAAGCCATCGCCTCGAGCAGCGCGTTCGAGAGCCCTTCGGTCCGGGAGGGCAGGACGAAGAGATCGGCGGCGCGCAGCACCGGCACGACGTCGGTGCGTTCGCCGAGGAACGCGACGCCTTCGCCCGCGGCGCGGCGGAGCGCCTGCTCATCCGGGCCGCCGCCCACGACGAGCAGGCGCGCCTCGGGGTGGTGGCGGCGCACGCTGCGCCAGGCCGCGAGGAGTCCATCGACGTTCTTCTCCGGCACGAGGCGTCCGCAGTAGACGGCAGTCGGTGCGTCACCGAGTCCGAGCGATTCGCGCTGCGCTCGGCGCGCCTCCGCGTCGCCGGGCGAGAAGCGCGCGAGGTCGACCCCGTTGGGGATCGCGACGCGCCGCTCGGGCGGGACGCCCGCCGCTGCGAGCGAGAGGTCGATCTCGCGGGAGATGGCGATGAAGCGGTCCACCTGGCGGACGAGTCTCGCGAGGCGCGGCTTCGCGAAGGGCTTGCGCTCGATGCGCGGGATCTCGCCGCCCTCGCCACCGCGCAGCACCTTCACGACGACGGGGGTTCCGGTCACCGCGCGCGTCAGGAGCGCAGCGGTGGACGGAGAAAAGAGGCTGTAGGCGTGGATCACGTCGGGACGCAAAGCGAGGAGCCGGGCGACACAGGAGGCGGTGAACGCGAGCGACGTGCGCACTCCGGTTCCCGGTGCCGCGAGACGCCACACCGGAACGCCGTCGATCTCCTCGCGAGCGGGGAGATCGCCTACGCGTCGGGTGAGCACGTGAACGTCCACGCCGCGAGCGCGCAGACGCGGCGCCACCTGCGCGAGTTGCTGCTGCGCGCCGCCGGTGATCGGCGCGTACTCGAGGATCACCATCGCGATTCGCACGAGTCCTCCTCGGTGGCTGCGCGAGCGGATGGCTGCGCGGCGCGATCGCGGTGACACAATCTCCGGTAGAGCGCGAGGAGACGCGCGGACCACGCGTCCGCGCCGAAGTGCTCGCGGACGCGCCGCCGTGCCGCCTTGCCGTGGCGCGCGCGCAGGGCGGGATCCCCGAGGACGCGATCCAGTGCCAGGGCGAGTTCCTCAGGACGGCCCGCTGGCACCAACGTCCCCGCGTCGGCGTCGAGGACGCGGGGCACGTCGCCCACCGACGTGGCGACGACGGGGAGTCCGGCGGCCATGGCCTCGAGGGTCGCGACGGGCAGGCCCTCCCATGCCGAGGCGCTCACGTAGAGGTCGCTCGCGCCGAGCAGCCGGGGGACGTCGCGGCGCAGTCCGAGGAGCGTGACGCGCTCGCCGAGCCCAAGGCGTGCGACCTCGGCCTCGATGGCTTCGCGCTCGCCTCCGCGTCCGACGATGCAGAGGCGCGCGCGACGGTTCCGACAGACGCGTTCGAATGCGGCGAGCAGATCGCCGTAGGCTTTCTGGGGATGCAGCCTCCCGACGGCCATCGCCAGCACCTCGTCGGGTTCGACGCCGAGCTCCTTCCGCGCCGCGTCGCGCTCCGTCGCCGCGAGCGCGGGAATCTCCGCCACTGCGTTCGGAATGACCTCGACCGGCGTCGCGCCGAGGCGCGGTCGGTTCGCGGCCGCGGTCTCCCAGCCGACCGCCACCACCCGGTCGACGACCGACCGGAGCACCAGAGTCTCCAGCGCTCGCAGGACGCGCGGCAGTCGGATGCTGGGTCGGGTGTTGTGCAGCGTCGTCACTACAGGAATTCCGGCGGCGCGACCCACGAGCGCTCCGAGAATCGTGGAGCGCACCAGATGCGTGTGGATCACGTCGAAATCGCCGCTGCGGACGAAACGGGCCAGGCGGACGGCCCGCGTCGGCGAAGCGAAGCGCCGCGACGGCAGGCTCACGACGGTCGCGCCGAGCGCGCGGAGCTCGGCCTCGGCGCGGGCCTCGTTCTCGTGGAGCGTCAGCACCACCAGCTCGACGCCCGAGCCTCGAACGGCCGCCGCAAGCGAGCACTGGAGCTGCTCGGCTCCACCGCCCAGCCGCATCTCGTCGATCATCTGGAGTACGCGCACGACGCTCCTTCCCGGTGTGCCTGCTCGAGGCGCGCGAGCATCTCCTCGCAGAGCTTGCGCACCTCGTGAGAGAGGTCGACGTTCCGGCCACGCCCCACGGAGGAATCGGACACGCGGGCGAGGATCCGGTTGCCCGGGTAGTCGCGGTTTGCGAAGCGATAGACGCCGCGCATCACGGCTTCGGGCGTGGCGACGAGCTCTTCATAGCGACAGGTGCGGAGGTCGTTGCGATCCCCGAGCCCCTGGTCGAAGTAGAGCGCATTGCGCGCCCACCAGAAGATCGCCGCGGCGTCGTAGGGGCTCATCGTTTCGCTGAAGAATCGCGAGGCGACGTGTGCCACCTCTTCCGAAACCGCCTCGGAGCGCCAATCATTCTCACGGCGCTGAGCGATGCTGCGAAGGTTGCGGATCCCGTTGTCCCTGCCGAAGCGTGCGAGGTTCGACCGCGTGACATCGGCGTAGTGGCGGAACATCCACAGCCCGCGGGCGGCCGGGAGGGCATCGAGCAGGGTGCCGGCGTGCTGACTCTCCACGAGCGGCTTCAGGACGACGAGCGGGTGGCGGCTCCGTGCGATGCGTCGGGCCACGGTCTCGTAGTTCCCGAGCCGGAGATGGCTACGGCGATCGGAGGCCGATAGCGAGCTGTGCTCGGGATAGACCTTCGCGTCGGGGTCTTCGTCGAGGATCTCCGTCATCAAGGTCGTCCCCGACCGTTGGCAACCCAGCACGACGAGCACGGAATCGGGCCCGGGCAGGTCGCCAGCGAGCCAACGGCGCAGCTCGTGCTCGGCGTGGGCGACGTCGGTCCGGAGACGTCGGGCCACCATGCGGGTCCGTTCGAGCATCCCACCCATGTCAGGCTTCACTCCGGGCGAGGGCGGGCGTCTGGATCGCAGCCGGCGCGCGCTGCTCCACCGTGCCCCGGGCGGCGAACGCGATCCCCAGAAGCAGCCAGAAGTAGCGCGGATAGGTGAGATGCAGGAAGACCGATCCGGCGAGGTATCCGAAGAGGGCGATCGCGAACGCGGTCGCGGCCTGGGCCTCGGTCTCGCGCCCGGATGCGAGCAGGACGCTCCGCATGCGCAGCACACTGGTGAACGCGAAGAAGAGCAGGGAGCCGAAGGCCGCGATGCCGATCAGGCCCGTCTCGGCGGCGACCTCGAGGTAGAGACTGTGTGCCTGTCGCTCCTCGCGCCGGCCGTCGAGTGCGAGCTCGCGCGCATAGCGGTGGTAGTAGGTCTCGAAGTTTCCGTAGCCCACTCCCATCAGGGGATGGTCGGCGAACATCATGGCCGCAGAGGTCATCTCGCTGATGCGTCCCCGGAGCGCGGAGTCGGAAGGCGTCCCCCCTTGCATGGCCGACGTGAGTTCGCCGAGCGCCGCAACCCGCTGCCCGAACTGGGTGGGCGCGAGTGCGACGCCCCCGGCTACGAGGGCGACGGCGGCTGCGACCGCGAAGCTGCGTCGCCGTTCGCGCGGGACCCAGACCGTCATCGGCAGTGCCGTCAGGGCGAGTGCGACCAATCCGCCGCGCGAGTAGGTGAAGCCGATCGCGATCACCGAGAGTCCGGCCGCAACGCCCCCGACGACCCGCTCCAGCCGGTCGCGTCGGTGGAGCAGCCGGTGCACGCCGAGCGGCACGACGACGACCAGGATCAGCGCGAAGTAGTTCGCCGAGACCGGGCCTTCGCTGCGGGCGCCGGCGCTGTCGTCGTAGATGTTGCGCAGCTCGGTGCGGGCGAAGCCCGCGAAGGTGTCGTCGAAGCTCCCGGTGAGCTGTTGGTAGACCGTGAGCCCGGAAAGCACCAGACCCGCCAGCACGATCGCCGAGAGGGTCCTGTCGAAGTCCACCGTGTCCCGGAGCGAGAGGACGAGCACGATCAGGATGAAGAAGCCGTCGAGCTGATTCTTCAAAGCCTCGTGGGTGCGCTCGACGTCGGGCGTAAAGAGCATCGACCCGATACAGACCCCACCGTAGATCGACGCGAGCACCAGCGTGTGCCGCCATTCCCGGCCGACCTGCGCGCCCGTGACGAGCCAGCGGGCGATCGGCAGCATCACGAGTGCCGGGGCCGCGAGCATGAAGAGAGGCGGCACGCCGAATTCGGCGCGCAGCGCGTCGGACCAGCGAATGAAGATCAGGAAGGTGAAGAAGGGCGCCGCCCATTCGGGCCAGCGCGCCACCGCCGCCAATCCCGCGAGACCCACCGCGAACAGCAGCATGCCTTCCATTACGCCCCCCGCCGCGCGGACGCCGCACCTTCGAGGGCCTCGTCGGGATTGCGCCGGGGCTCCCAGATCCGGGCCTGGCGTCCGCGGAAGAAGTGCACGAGGGCATGCAGGGCGGCCGCGTTTGCCACGTCGAAGAAGGCGGGCAGCGCGAAGAAACGCAGCCGCGCAAACGGAAGGCCGCGCCCGAGCCATCCCGCGAGCGCCAATCCGTGGAACGCGAGCTGGGCGAGCGTGGCGACGCGATAGACGGGATGCACGTTCCAGGCGAGCGCGGCACCGACGAACGCCCCGACGAGCGCGATGCCCACCAGGCGGCGCAGCACCTTGTGGGAGAACAACTGGAGGGCGTAGAAGCCCGTCCGACGCGGGTCGAGGAGCCGCCGTCGCTGCCACACGCTGGCGAAGCCGCGGCCGATCACGCGCACTTTGCGACCGTATTCGTCGCCGAGTCCGTCGGCGGCGGCGCCCCGCCCGACGGCGGTCGGTTCGAACCAGAGCCGCTTTCCCGCCTCGATGACCCCGGTCGAGACGAAGAAGTCGTCGGTCACGCCATCGGGAACGGGAGTGAAGAGTTCGCGGCGAAGCGCGTAGAGCTGACCCGTGGCGGACGTGACGTTGCCGCTTCGGCTCTCGAGCTGCTTCCAGAGTCGGTCAAAAGACCAGTAGGCGCGCTCGCCGCCGACTTCGCCCTCGTCGGAATACCTGAAGTCGCCGGCCACGCCGCCCACGGAAGCGTCTGCGAACGGAGCGACCAACCGTTCGAGCGCGTTTGCGTCCAGGGCCGTGTCGGCATCGCTGAACACGAGCACGTCGCCCGTCGCGGCGGCGACTCCCGCGTTGAGGGCGGCGTTCTTTCCCACCCGCGAAAGCTCGACGAGCGTGAGAGGAGTGGCGCCCGCGTGCGAGGCGACCCGCTCGCAGGTGCCGTCGTCGCAGCCGTCGGCGACGACGATCACCTCGAGTCGATCGCGCGGGTAGGAGAGGGCGTCGAGGTTGGCGAGCTTCCGGTCGATCACGGCGGACTCGTTGTGCACGGCGATCACCAGGCTCACGCTAGGCAATGCGCCGTCGGTGCGGGGCCGCGGCGCCGGCCGCAGGGCTCGCAGCGCCAGCAGTGCCGGAAAGCCCAGATAGGCCCATGCGACGAGCGCGACGGAACCCAAGAACAGGACGAGGCCCAGCGCGGTCATCCCGTCCCCGCTTTCGCGATGTCCTCGGGTGAGGGGTCGTCCGGCGCGGACGCGAAGAGCAGGGCGAGGCGTCCCGCATTGACGTCGACATCGAAGGCTTCCCGCACGCGTCGCCGACCCGCCGCGGCGAGTCTTCGCGCGCGGGCGGGGTCGTCTCGCAATTGCTCGAGGGCGTCGGCGAGGGCCTCCGGGTCGTCGGGCTCCACGAGCAGTCCGCTGCGCCCGTCTTCGACCAGCTCGGGGACGCCCGCCACCGTCGTCGATACTACGGGCCGCTCGAGCGCCATCGCGTCCATCAGCGCGACGGGAATTCCATCGGCGCGGCCGCTCGGCTCCACGCGACACGGGAGCGCGACGACATGCGCCTTGCCGATCACCTTTTCCACTTCGTTCCGGGGCTGCGCGCCCAGCATCTCCACGCGCCCGCGAAGACGCGGGTCGTCGCAGGTGCGCTCGAGAGCGGCCCGTTCGCGTCCCTCCCCGACGAGGACACAGCGGAACGCCACGCCGCGCTCGGCGAGAAGCGCGCACGCGTCGAGTAGCACGCGGTGTCCCTTTTTCGGCTCGAGCCTTGCGATGCAGGCGATCGTGAAGATCTCGTCATCCCCCGGCGGCGGCAGCGGACGGAACCGGTCGACCTCGACGCCGCAGCGGACCACGCGCACGCGGGCCGTGTCGGGGTCGCGGAGCTGGCTTTCGAGGAAGCGCGCGCCGAACGCCGAGATCGCGACGACGAAGCGTGCGGCGCCCACCTTCTCCTCGAGCATCGGGCGTCGGACGTAGAGGTCGTCGGCGTGGGTGGTGAAGCTGTAGGAGAGCCCGGAGAGGCGGTGGATCACCCAGGCGGCGAGGGCGGAGTGGGTGGCCCAATGGGCGTGCAGGTGATCGATGCGCCGACGCTCGAGCTCGCGGGCGAGCGTCGCGGCCTGCGTCAACGCGAGGACGGCTGCCGCGAGGACGCGCGGAGACGAAGCGTGACTTGCGATCGTGCGCGCCCAGACCGCCGCCAGGCGCAGGGGCGACCGGAGCAGCCAGTGCCATTGCGCTCGGAAGACCGCCGGACTGAGCGCCCCGAAGCAGATCCTGCGTCGAATCAGGTGCTGCGCTTCGCGCGGGGCGTCGGACGCCGACCCGGGGCGCAGGGAGCACACCACCGCGCGGGTGCCGCGCCGCTCGAGCGCGAGGATCTCGTCGGTCACGAACGTCTCGCTGAGCTTCGGGAAGCGGTTGAGGAGATAGGCGACACGCGGCGTCGTCACGGTGTGGCCTCCGCCGTTGCGCTGCGGCGGCGGAGTGCGCCGGCGAGCACACGCACCGCTGAGGCGCAGAACTCGCGAGCGACCAGGCCCAGCGTGACGACGTAGACTGCGGCGCCGACGGTCGCGCCCAACGCGATCTGGCCCCACGCGGGTTGCTCCCTCATCGCGGGAAGCAGGACGATCAGCGCGAGGGCCATCGAGCCGGTCGCGATTGCGGGGGGTGCGAGTCCGGCGAGGCCGCGACGCAAGGGCAGCTCGAACACGCGTTGCGCGACGAGGAGGTTCGCGACGAGGGCGACGCCCGCGACGCCTGCCTGCGCCCAGCCGACGGCAGCCGGCGTGCCGACGACCGCCGCGCCGTACCACAGCGCGGGAAGCACCAGGGACGCACGCAGCAGCGAGAGCCGGGTCAGGACGTCCGGCCTTCCGAGCGCCTTGTAGAGGTCGCCCACGTTGAACGAGAGTGAAGCCAGCAGCGCGTAGAGGCAGATCGGCGGAATCACGGTCGCGACGTCGATCCATTTCTCCGAGAAGAAGCCCACCACGACCGGCTCGGCGAGGAGCGCGAGGCCCGCGGCCATCGGTGCAGTCAGCGCGAACACGTAGCTCGCGCTGGAGACGAAGGTGGCGTGCACGGCGTCCCGGTCGGACTGGAGCCGCGCGTAAACGGGGAGCAGCACCTGGCCGAGCATCGTCGCCAGGTTGCGGATCAGGAGGTCGGGGATCCGGAACGCCAGGGTGTACACGCCGAGCGTCGCGGCGCCGAGCAGCCGCCCCACGAGCACGGAGTCGGCGTTGCGGATCAGCGCGCCGAGGAGGTCGATCGCCACGACGTGACCGCCGAAGGGAAGCAATCGGCGCGCGGCGGCGCGATCGAAGTGGAAACGCGGGTGCCAGTCCAACACCCACCAGTAGACGGGCACCGCCAGCGCCGCTGCGCCGACCGTTCCGAGGATCAGGCTCCAGTAGCCGAAGCCAGCGAGCGCGAGGACGATCGCGATCAAGCCCTTCCCGGTCGCGTGCACCAGTTCGGGCACGAAGCGCCGCCGGAAATCGAGGCGACGTGCGAGCAGCGTCGCGTGGACGTTGCGCAAAGACTCGATCGGAAAAAGCAGCCCGAGCGCGCGCGTCACGTCGACGGCGCGCGGATCTGCGAAGGCCCAACCCGCCAGGGGCGCTGCGACCCACACGAGCGCGAAACCGGTCGCTCCGGCCAGCAGTCCGAGCCAGAAGCCCGTGTCGAGCATCTCCGGGTCGTCGCGGTGGTGGATCAGCGCAGGGGCGAGCCCCAGGCCCGGGATGGCCGAGAACATCGCGATCACCGCGATGGCGTAGGCCGCGACGCCGAAATCCTCTCGCTCGAGGAGACGGGCCAGGACGACCGTGCTGGCGAAGAACAACAGACGTCCGGCGAGGCGCGATGCCGCCACCCAGGCGGTGCCTCGGACGGCCGAGCGGGCGAGCTGCTCGCGATCGCGCATGCGTCGGCGCTCGTCTTCGTCGTTCGCGTCGAGCGACGGCACGTTAGTGGCCGCCCCTCATCGAGAGCACGATCGGCAGTGTCCGCAGCAGGATCCACAGGTCGTAGAAGAAACCCTGGCGGCGGACGTACTCGAGGTCGAGCCGCAGTCGCTCGTCGAACTCAGCGCTCGCGCGCGCTTCGATCTGCCAGAGCCCGGTGATGCCGGGCGGCACGTCGAGTCGGGCGGTGTGCCAGGCCTCGTAGTCGTCGGGCGAGAAGGACGTCGGTCGCGGCCCGACGAGACTCATCTCACCGCGCAGGACGTTCCAGAGCTGGGGAAGCTCGTCGAGGCTGGTCTTCCGCAACAGCTTTCCGACCGCCGTGATCCGCGGGTCGTCGGGGACCTTGAAATCGGGCCACTGCAGCTCGTTGAGGTGCGCGAGTTCCTCCTTGAGTGCCTCGGCGTGAGGCACCATGGTCCGGAACTTGAGCATCTCGAAACGCCGCCCGCCCCGCCCGGTGCGCTCCTGTCGGAACAGCACGGGAGCGCTCGGGGCGGAGAGCCAGATGGCGACCGCGCACAGGAAGACGATCGGCGCCCAGAGCGGGGCCGCAGCGAGCACCGCCGTGACGTCGAAGCCGCGCTTGAGCCACGCCCCGAAGCGCGTGCGGCGCCTCGGGGCGAGGGGCCAGGTGCCCGCGGCCGGTCCGATCGAGGCGTCGGCCCGTCGCCCGTAGGTCGCCTCGAGATTGGACCCTGCGAGCTCGATGAGATCCGGGAGCGTGAGGGCCTCTTCGCGGAAGCTGGCCACTCCGAGAGCCAGTGCGCGCTCGTCCGCTCGCGAGAGGACGCGCTGTCCGAGCTCTTTGGCTCCCTCCTGGGTGGTGGACGGACAGAAGACCAGCCAGCTTCCGTGTTTTCCCCATCGGGTGAACACGTCGGTCTGCCGCAGCGCACCGGCAATGCACTGCTCCAAATGACCAAACTCACTCGCGTTCTTCGCATGTCCGGACCGTGCCGACAGCGCCAGGACGCTGAACGGCAGGGCGTGCCGACGGCTGAGGGAGAACAAGACTTCCGCGAGCGCCACGGGTCCGAAGCCCTCCTGGACGAGCGCCTCCTGCCCGAGATCCACTTTTTCGTTCGAACCAATCAATGTGAGCTCCTGCCGCTGCATCTTCCCGCACAACATCATTTCCACTAGCAAGAAACAGGCCCGCGAGCGCCTTCGAAACCCCTGTTTCGCCGGCCGGGCGAGGGCAGGGCGAGACTAGGGCTCACGAGCGACGGGGCACGACGCTTTGAGAGTGGCGCGCGACCTGGTTAGGTGACGCGCCCGAGGGAGAGAAACCGCCGGAAAGGGTCTACCGGTTGCCGGTTTCCGCCACCCGACGGGGATTTTCTCCGACCCCTGGAGGGGTCGGAATGGCACTCTCCCGCACGCCGATCGTCCGCGAAGAAGCGGGCGCGGCGCTTTCGCGCATGGGAGAACGAGATGAAGAGCGGATTCCTCCTCCACACCGTCGCATTGGGCGTCCTGCTCGGCGCTCTTTCGGGCTGCGCTACGCGCGGCCAGCCCGAGCCGGCCGGAAACGCGGCGACCTTCGAGGAGACGCCCTACGTGATCGGGGTTCCCGACCTCCTGAGGATCGCCGTGTGGAAGCATCCCGACCTCTCCACCGAGGTTCCGGTGCGCCGCGACGGCAAGATCTCGGTCCCGCTCCTCGACGACATCCAGGCGGCCGGACTCACCCCCGAAGAGCTCAAGGCGGTGATCACCGAGCGGCTGTCCAGCTCGATTCGGTCCCCGAACGTCACGGTGATCGTGGTGAGCCCGGAGAGCCAGATGGTCACAGTCGTCGGCGGCGTGGCGCAGTCGGGGCCGATCCCGCTGCGCGGACAGATGGGCGCCGTGGAGGCCGTCGCCGCGGCGGGCGGCTTCTCCGCGTGGGCGAACACGAGCGACATCCGCGTGATCCGTGTCGTCGAGGGGCGACGCGTTTCCTACGCGGTCGACTACGGCGCCTACCTGAACGCGGAACCCGGCTCCGACATCGTGTTGCAGCCGGGCGACGTGGTGGTCGTCCCCGAATAGCCCGCTGCATGCGTCTCCGTCTCCTCTCGATCCCGCTGGGCGCACTCGTGCTCGCGACGACACCCGTGCACGCGGACCGTCTGATCCTTTCGATCGAGCAGGACGTGACGCACCAGAGCAACCTCTTCAAGACGCCCGACGACGAGGAGTCGGACGCCTACTACCGCGTCCGTCCGGGCGTCGCGTTCCAGGGCGAGGAGAGCACGTTCCGCTACGACCTCGTCTACCGACCCTCGTTCGATTTCTACTTCGACAACAGCGACCTCGATGACGACAGCCACTACGGACGCGGAAAGCTGTCGTGGAAACCGATGGCGAATGGCGAGCTGACCCTGGGCGGGGAGGTCTCTCACTACCGCACCGTTCGTTCCGACGACGTGGAGGGGGACGGCGTTCCCGACGCTCTCTCGGGGCGCGACGGTCGCGTGACGAAGGCGGTCGCCGATTTCGGTTACGAGCACTACGTACAGCGCGACTGGATCGCAGCGACCCACGCGGGCGTGCAGAGCTACACGTTCACGGACCGCGAGAGCGCGGACAGCCTCGGCTTCGACGGTGAGGCGAGTCTGATCCACGAACTCCGACCCAATCTCGCTCTCGGCGGTCTCCTGTTCGGAAGCCAACGCAGCTTCGACGAACAGCAGACCAGCGGGACGCCGCGTTCCCGAAACCTCGTGTTGAACGGCAGTCTGGTGTTGCGTGCGGAGCCGTTTCGATCCACGACGTTCGAGGTGCGAGGGGGGCCCGCGCTGATCGCGGTCTTCAACGACGGTCGCGACCGCGGTGCCACCGTCGATCGTTTTCGCGGCACCGACGCCGGGCCGAATACCACGGCGGCCGTCTTCGATCCGGCGCGTTGCGCGACGGTGAACGGGCAGTTTGCGCTCGCGAATTGTCCGGTCGAACCGGCTCCCGCCGCAGCCGGCCAGCTCGGCCAGCGGAGCTTCGTCGAATACGACCCGGGAACGCGTCCTCGCGCCGACGATGAGGTCGAGGTGACGGGCTTCGTCCAGGCGCTCCTGCGGCGCGAGGATCGCTGGGGGGAAGCGAGCGTCGAGTACTCCCGCTGGGAGGAAGCCTCGGCGGGGATCAGCGCCACCACGATCCGCGATTCGGTGACGGGCACCGTGCAGTTCGAGCCCGGCGACTGGGTCATCCGCGCCCGGGCGAACTGGAACCAGCGCGAGGACGTGACACGGGTGGTGCGCAGCGTGGTCAGGGCGGGGCCGAGCCCGGTGCCCTCGGCCGGCCCCTTCTTCGTGGCCGAGGCCAACGGGCTGGTTCCGGACAGTACCACGGCGCGCATTACGCAGTACTGGGTCGACCTCCAGGTGACGCGCTACTTCCTCGAAGATCGTCTGGCGATCGAGGTCGGCGGCCGCTACGTGAAGCAGGACCGAAGCGGCTTCGGGGCCTCGGTCGATTTCGACAACACGATCGGCACGGTCGGCCTCCGTTACGAGTTCCGACCGGTTCACTACCTGCAGTAGGAGCGCTCATGATAGGCGTCTCCGTGCGGGAGTTTGGGTGGACACATGCAGGCGGATTGCCGCTTCGCGGTGGCTTCGCGTTCGGCACGGCGCGAAGATATTCCCGCGTTCCGGGCGCCCGTACGGAAGGGCGTCGGGGTAGAGTGGGCGCCCGCTCGAGTCGTCCATGCTGAACCCGTCTCCCGATCCCACCGAAGCCTCCGATTCGCCCGCCAGCGCGGTGCGGCGTGTCGGGTGGAAGCGCCTGCTGCTCGGGCTGTTGCTCGCGCTCGCGTTGGGACCCGCGTGCAGCTACTCGGACAGCGGCAGTGGCGGCGACGCGGCACTGGCAGCGAATTGCGTCGCGGGCCAGTCCTGCACGGCCGCGGGCGTCGGTGTGTGCAGCCAAGGCCTGACGCGCTGCCCGGATGGAAGCGGCGGTGCCGTGCAGTGCGCTGCGATCTTCGGCCCGAGCTCGGAGGTCTGCGATGGCGCGGACAACGACTGCGACGGCCGTTCCGACGAGGACATCCCGGATCAGAGCAGCGGGAGTGACGTCGGCCAGTGTCAGCCGCAGATCCTGTCCTGCAGGATGGGCTCGTTCGTCGAGATCCAGGAGCGGATCGATCCGCAGCCCGAGATCTGTGGGGACCGCATCGATCAGGACTGCGACGGATCCGACTGCGCCTCGCCACCCGTCGTCACGCTCGTCTCGCCGGCCCCCGGGTCCCGGTTGAACGAGGGCGCGCAGATCGTGATCGCAGCCACAGCAAGCGACGCCGATGGGATCGACCGCGTAGAGTTCCGGGTCGACGGGGTGCTCGAGGGGACCGACCGCAACGCGCCCTACCAGATCTCCTACACGGTTCCCTTCGGCGTGAGCGCGATCGGGATCGAGGCGCGCGCCGTGGACCGCGCGGGGTTCGACGCGAGCACCGGCGAGCAGCGCTTTCCGGTGGATCCCGATCCGGGCACGACGGTCGTCGGACGCGTCGTCGATCCGAGCGGCGCCTCGTTCGCGGGCGCCGTCGTGCGCATCCGGGGAGTCACGGGCGTGTCGGATACCACCGGGGCGGATGGTCGCTTCTCGATGGCGTCGCCCACGTCCCAGGAGATCGTGGTCGAGGTGCGGCGCCCGGGTTCGTCGCGGGTGATCGGCACCTCGGATCCGACGCCGCCCGTGCCCGGCGGCGTCACCGACGTGGGTACGATCCTCGCCGCCCGTTTCGGTTTCGAGAACGATCTCGGCCTCGACCTCGACCTCGAAGACGACGAGGCCGAGCGCGTCACATTCGGGTCGGGCTTCGTCTTCCCGTTCTACGGCTCTCGCTATGGCCAGGTGTTCGTGAGCTCGAACGGGCGCCTCACCTTCTCCTTCGCCGACGACGAGGAGGACGAATCGGTCTCGGCTTTCGACACCCAGCCGGGCATCGCGCCGCTCTTCGCCGACCTCGATCCGGAAGGCGGCAACGGCGGCGTGTTCGTGCTGCAGGAGGCCGATCGGCTCGTCGTCACCTTCCGCGAAGTGGTCGTGCGCCAGAACCGGCGCGACACCTTCCAGGTGATCCTCTACGACACCGGGGTCATCCAGATCGGGTTCGCCGCGGACGACGCGCGCGACGGGATCGTCGGGATCACACCCGGGTCTTCTCCCGCGACGGTCGAAAGCGATTTCAGCGACGATCCGCCGTTCACCGGCGGATCGGGGAGCATGATCTACGAGCGCTTCCAGGGCGGCGGAGATCGCTTCGACATCGATGGCCGCTTCCTGCTCTTCGAGCCGACCGGTGCGGCCTACCGCGTGCAGAACGTCGCCACCGACTAGAATCGGGGTCGCGTGCCAGGGAAGGGTGAGCGTGATCACGCCATCGAGGGGCTCGTCTGCCGTATACGGTGAGGGATGCACGGACGTGAAGAGGTGCGGACGATGAGATGCGGCCGGTCGGGGCGATCGCGCCGTCGGACCGCCGCGCTCGGACTCCTCCTCGCCGGGGCGGCGGCGCAGCTGGCGGTGTCGAGCGCGCTCGCGGACAGCGGTCTCGTGGCGACCACTTCGCTCGCCGCGCTCCAGCAGGCTGCGGAGAACGGAAACGAGCCCGAGGCGGACTGGGTCGCGCGGCTGCTCGAGGACGCGCGGCGCAGCTGGCGCTGGGGGAGCGTGTCCGGCGCGTTCGTGACCTCGGGACCGACCTACAGCAAGAGCTGCCATCCCGCGAACGATCCGCTGCGGACGAAATACCTCAAGGAAGGCGCACCCGACGCATACGCCCAGGTTCTCGGTGCGCATCTCGCCTCCGAGGAGGCGCTGGCGGAGCGGGCGCGCTTGCGCGTCCTCGAACTCGTCGACACGCATTCCTTCGCCGGTCTCACGGGGGACTACGGCGGGGACAACCAGTGCATCCTCGAGCTGGCGATCTCGATCCCGGTCTGGATCGCGACCGCAAGGCTCCTCGAGTCGACGACCGTGTGGTCCGAGGCCGATCGCGACACGTTCCAGGCCTGGCTCGCCGCGCATGTGTATCCGAAGGTCGCGTGGGCGAGCCGGACGCGCGCCAACAACTGGGGGGCTGCAGGCTCGCTCGCCGCCTGGGCAATCGCCCGTTACACCGATGGCGCGATCGCCACGCTCGAGGAAGAGGCTCCCACGTCTCGCTCCCTGGCGCCGGGGGAGGCGATGGCCGAACACATGGCGCTCCAGCGCTCGCGCATGAACGGGGAGTTCGTCGGAGATGCGCGCTGTACACGACACGGTGTTCAACCGTATGGCGGCCTCCCCGAAGAGCTCCGCCGCGGGGCGACCGGCTGCGACGGTCTCTTCCTCGAGTCCGACGACAGCTCTCTCACCTATCAAGCGATGCACGTCGAGGTGCTCGTCCTGCATGCGGAGCTCGCGCGTTGGGATGGGGATCCCTCTCTCTACGAGGCGACCACCGCGCCTGGGAAGCCGGCCCTCCTCGAGGCGATCCGGTTCGTGATCGCGAACGCGGTCGCGGGTGGGAACTCGTGGCCGTGGCCGCAATCGCGTCTCGGAACCCTCATCGTCGCATCCACCTACTACGACGACGCCGAGCTCGCGGCCGAGGCGGCTCGTGACGGAACCTTCCGCGCCGGCCGCACGCTGCCCTACGCACGGATCACCCACGGCAGCACCACCGCGCGCCGCGCGGCGGATCTCGGAGTCCCGGGAAAACCGCGCGTGGTCGAACGCTGATCGAGGCGTGCCGTGGCCGAGGTCAGGACTCGGTCGCCGGGAGCGCGGTCGTCTCGTGCCGCGAGAGTGCGCGCCCGGCGGCACTGCGGACGCTGGCGTCGGCGTCGGATGTCGCCTCGCGGAGCGCATCGCGCACCGCCTCGGGCGGGTGGCCGAGGGTCGCGATGGCGGTCGCGGCGGTGCGACGGCAGATCGGATCTTCGTGCTTGGTCAGTGCGCTCCCGAGCTGAGCCCAGACTTCGGGGGTGTCCTGTCGCAGCCCGGCGAGTCCGGTCAACGCGAGTCGCACGAGACCGACATCCGTGTCCCGGCACGCCTCGAGATGCACGAGCAGGGTTTCGGGGGTCCCGGGCGCGAGCTCGCGCAGCGCGGTGAGCGCGATGCGCCGCACCTCCGGTGGGCGGGACGGCGCGGCGAGACCGATGACGACCGGCGCCACCTCGCCGTGGATGCGCCCGAGCTCGACGAGCAGTCGCGCGGCGCGCCAGCGGGCGTCGCCCCGTGCGTGTTCCAGACCGGATACGACCGCGGGCAGGAGCTTCACCGGCGGCGGCTCGAGTCGCGCCCACGCCCAGGCGGCTTCGAGCCGATGGCGCGGATCGTCGCTGCGCAGCGCCGGGGAGAGGGCGGTGAGCACCGCGTCGTCGTCCTGCTGGCGGCCGATGCGTTCGAGCGCGTGCGTCGCGGCGCGCACCACCTCGATGTCGCGGTCCGCCAGCGCGCCGACGAGGGCGTCGACGAGCAGCACCGCCGACGGATCCTCGATCGCCGCCCGGCACGCCGCGCGTCGCTCGTCCGCGTCGCCGCTCGCGAGGGCGGCCACGATCGGGTGGGTCACACCCGTTCCCAGCGCGCCTCGATCGGCACGTCGCCTTCGCGCCGCGCGCGGCCCTCGCGTTCGAGCTTTTGGAGGTGGGAGCAGACCGAGGAGCGCGCCGGCAGATGGAAGGCTTCGGGATAGGCGGCGTAGACCACCGCCACGATGTCCTGGATGCGGGCGTTTCCCGCGCTCATCGCTTCGAGGATCTGCTCCTCGCGCGCGTTGCGGTGGGCGATGTACTCCTGGAGCTTCGCGGTGCCGTCGGCGATCTTCGGCCCGTGTGCGGGATAGATCACGGTCGGCTCCTCGGCGAGCAGCCGTTCGAGCGAGTTCATGTAGTCGAGGAGGTCGCCGCCTTCGGCGGGGATCACCGTGGTGCCGACGCCGAGCACGTTGTCGCCGGAGAAGATGGATCGCTCCTCCTCGAGGACATAACAGAGGTGGTCCTCCGCGTGGCCGGGGGTGTGCAGCGCGCGCAGCGTGGCGCCTTCGGTCTCGATCACGGCGCCGTCGGCGATCGGTGTGATCTCGACCGCGTGTCCGGCGTCGAAGCCCGAGTGGGGAAGCTTCGAGACGCGCAGGGCGCCGTGGGCGTCCTGGACGTCGCGCGCGCCGCCGATGTGATCGGGATGACCGTGGGTGAGGACGATCTCCTGGATGCGGCAGCCGGCGCGTTCGAGCGCCTGCTCGAGGACGGGGAGATAGGCGCCGACGCCCTGGCCGGTGTCGAGCAGGATGCGCTCCTCGCCGGTACCGACGAGGTAGGTGTTCGTCCCGGGCCCGGTGAACATGTTCGGGTTCTGCCCGAGCGCGACGACGACGCGCTCCGACCACACGTCCACGTCGGGCATCTCGAGGCCCAGCATCACTTCGGGCTTGCTCATTCGACTTCGCTCGCCTCCGGCTCGCCTATCTGGCTTCGCTCGCCTCCGGCTCGCTGCGCGCCGGCTTCGCCGGCTTGCTCGTGCGATTCGCGTCGCGACCGCGCGTCCGTCCGTTCGTTCACGTCGCTCCCGCGACGGTCATCTTCGACACCCGGACACTCGGCGATCCGATCCGCGAGAGCCAGAGCAGGTCGCTGCCGACGGCGTCGATGTTCGCCAGCATGTCGCCGAAGTTCGCGGCGATCGTGACTTCCTCGACGGGGTGGGTGAGTGCCCCGTTCTCGATCCACAGGCCCGCGGCGCCGCGCGAATAGTCGCCCGTGGTCGGGTTGAAGCCCATCCCGATCAGCTCGGTGACGAGCAGGCCCTTCGGCGTGTCCGCGATGATCTCTTCGAGGGTCGCGTCGCCCGGCTCGAGGCCGAGGTTCGTCGCGCCGACGCCGGGCGCGCTGCCCGCCGAGCGCGACGCGTTGCCCGTCGAGGCCAGTCCGAGCTTGCGCGCCGAGTAGGTGTCGAGCAGGAACGACGCGAGCTTCCCGCGATCGAGGACGGTATTGCGTCGGCTCGGCAGGCCCTCGCCGTCGAAGGGGCGACTGCCGAGGCCGCTCGGGCGCAGGGCGTCGTCGACGAGGGTGATGCGATCGCTCGCGACGCGCTCGCCCAGCTTCTCGGCGAGGAAGCTCGTCCCGCGATACACCGCATAGCCACTGACCAGGCCCGCGACCTGGCGCCACAGGCTCGCCGCCGTCAGCGGATCGAAGATCACCGGCACTTCGCAGGTGGCGATCTTGCGCGCGCCGAGGCGGCGCACGGCGCGCTCGGCGGCGCGTCGGCCGACGTCTTCGGGCGCTTCGAGATCGGCGAGGCGCCGCGCGGACGTCATCCAGTAGTCGCGCTGCATGCTGCCGTTCTCGCGCGCGAGCGGCTCGGCGAACAGGCCGTGCGAGCCCGATTCGTACTCGCCGAGGAATCCCTCCGTGTTGCCGTAGACGACGCGCGCGAAGCCCGAAGATGCCTGGGAGCCCTCGGAGTTGGTGATGCGCGGGTCGGTCTCGCGGGCGGCCTTCTCGGCGCGCTTCGCGGCCTCGATGCGCGCGTCGACTCCGCTCGCGCGATCGCCCGCGTCGATGAGATCGAGCTCGGGGAGCGCGTCGGCCGGGGCGAACCCGCCTTCGGGGAGGCCTGCTGACGGGTCTTCCGCGGTCGCGCGCGAGAGCGCCACGGCGTCCTGCGCCATCGCGCGGATCGCGTCCTCGCCGAGGTCGCAGGTGGAGGTGATCGCCGAACGCATGCCCGCGCTGCCGCGGGTGAGCGCCCGGATCCCGAGCGTGCGTCCGCGCGCCTGCTTCACGAAGTCGATCTCTTCCCCGCGCACGCGCGTCTCGAGGGAATCCGATTCCACGACGACGACGTCGGCGGCGTCGGCGCCGGCCGCGGCCACGGCTTCGAGGGCGAGCGCAGCGTGTTCGCGAACCGTGCTCATCCCTCGGTGCCGCCGACGGTGAGGTCTTCGATGCGCAGCGTCGGGAGGCCGACGCCGACGGGCACCGACTGCCCGTCCTTGCCGCAGGTGCCGACGCCGGCATCGAGCTCGAGGTCGTTTCCGATCTTCGACACCCGGGTCAGGACGTCCGGGCCGTTGCCGATCAGCGTGGCGCCCTTGAGCGGCGCGCCGACCCGTCCGTTCTCGATGCGATAGGCCTCGCTCGCCGAGAACACGAACTTCCCGCTGGTGATGTCGACCTGACCGCCGCCGAAGTTCACGGCGTAGATGCCGCGGTCGACCGAGCGCACGATGTCCTCCGGCTCCTCATCGCCGGCGAGCATGAAGGTGTTGGTCATGCGCGGCATCGGCAGGTGCGCATAGCTCTCGCGGCGTCCGTTGCCCGTCGGCGCGACGCCCATCAGGTGCGCGTTCTGGCGGTCCTGGAGGTAGCCGCAGAGGATGCCGTCCTCGATCAGGGTCGTGCGCTGGGTGGGCGTGCCCTCGTCGTCGACGTTGAGGGAGCCGCGTCGCGCCGGAATCGTGCCGTCGTCGACGACGGTGACGCCGGGCGCCGCGACCCGCTCCCCGACGCGGCCGGCGAAGGCCGACGTCCCCTTGCGGTTGAAGTCGCCCTCGAGCCCGTGGCCGATCGCCTCGTGGAGCAGGATGCCGGGCCAGCCCGGGCCGAGCACGACGGTCATGCTGCCGGCGGGGCAGGGCTCGGCTTCGAGATTGAGCAGCGCCATGCGCACGGCTTCGTCGACGAGGCCCTTCCAGCGGGTCGGGTCCTGCAACGCGTCGAAGCCGGTACGACCGCCGCAGCCCTGGTAGCCGACTTCGCGGCGACTGCCGTCCTTCGCGATCACCTGCACGTTGAGGCGGACGAGGGGGCGCACGTCCTCGGCGAAGGTGCCGTCGCTGCCGACGACGAGCACCTGTCGGTGCTGGGACACACAGCTCGCCATCACCTGGTCGACGCGCGGGTCGCGGGCGCGCGCGTAGGCGTCGATCTCCTCGACGAGGCGGATCTTCTCCGTGACCCCGACGTCGGTGGGCGGAATCGCGACCGGGTAGAGGTCGCGCCCGGCGACGCGCGCGTTGACCGCTCCGCGCCTCGCGTCCGACGTCTCGCTGGCGATGGCGCGGGCGGTCTGCGCCGCGACCTGGAGCGACTCGACACTGACCTCGTCGGTGTGGGCATAACCCTGGCGCTCGCCGACCTGGGCGCGCACCCCGACGCCCTGCTCGAGATGGCGGTCGCCGCTCTTCACGATGCCCTCTTCGAGGACGACCGAATCCTGGGTGGTGTACTCGAAGAAGAGGTCGGCGTACTCGACCCGCCGTTGGAGCGCGGTGTCGAGCGCTGCGCCGAGGCTCGTCTCGTCGACGCCGAAGCGATCCTGGAAGAACGCTCGCGGGGTCGGCAGCGTCATCGAAGTGGCTCCTTGGGGATTTCGCGCGCGAAGCGCGCCGGCAGATCGGCGAGGGTAGCAAGCGAGGTCGCGTCCACCGCCCGCATCCCGGCGGCGCGGGCGCCGGCGAGGTCGCGCTCGGCATCGTCGCCGACGAAGAGCGCGCGCCCCGGCGCGACGCCGAGACGGCGCAGGGCGGAAGCGAAGATCGCGGGGTCGGGTTTCGCGACCCCCGCATCGACGGGAAGCCAGACGAGATCGATGGCCGGGCCGACGCCGAGACCGTCTAGGATGCCGGGCAGCCGTTGATCGAAGTTGGACACGACGGCGGTGGCGACGCCTTCGTCGTGCAACGCGAACAGGGCGTCGCGCGCTCCTTCGCGCAGACGCCACGCGTCGCCGCGGCCGTAGTGCGCGAAGAGCGCGTCGAAGCAGGCGTCGGCAAGGGCTTCGCCCGTCGCGGAATCCGCGGCGAGGAAGGTCTGGCGCACGATCGTCCGCCAGGCTTCGCGCTCCAGACGCGCGGCTTCGTCGCGGGACGCCGAGGGGAAGACGCGTTCGGGCGCGTTCGCGACGACGCGACCGAACGCGTCGCCGAGACGCCAGGCCGAGATCGCGCCGCCCGCGGCGTCGGCGAAGTGCGCATAGGTCTCGCCGACCGGTTCGCGCACCTCGATCAGCGTGCCGGTGGCATCGAAGAGCACCGCGCGGTCGGCCGCGGTGGCGTCCATTCAGGCGCGACGCCGGGCCGATGCGATGAAGGTGTCGGGCAGATCGCGCGAACCGGAGCGGGCGGCCTGGGTCTCGTAGACGACGCCCTCGAGGTCGGCGGCTTCGAACCACGCCTCCACTTCGCTCGCGTCGAAGCCCAGCCAGGAGACGCCGAGCTCCTGGCGCATCCACTCGTGCTCGTGGCGCACGAAGTCCACGACGACGACACTGCCGCCGGGCCGCACGATGCGCGCCATCTCGCGGATCGCCTCGGCCGGGGAGGGCAGGTAGTGGAGCACCATGTGGGTGAAGGCGGCGTCGACGCTCTGGTCGTCGAGGGGCAGGGCGTGCGCCTCGCCCGCGCGCAGATCGACTCCCTCGATGCCGGCCGCTTCGAGCTTGGCGCGCGCGGCTTCGAGCATGCGCGGGGAGTGATCGATCGCGACGACGTGCGCACCCAGGCGCGCGAGCTCCTGGGCGAGGATGCCGGTGCCGGTGCCGACGTCGGCGACTTCGAGGCCAGGGGGCAGCAGACGGGTGAGGGCGCGACTGCGCAGTGCGTCGTCGTTGAACACCTTGCGCAGGGCGTCCCATTCCGGGCCGACGGCGTCGAAGAAGCTGCGCGTGCGGTCAGCGCGCGCGGCCATCACCTGGGTGAGCGCCGCACGATCGCGCGCCCGCGTCGGGTCGGCTTCGAGGCTCTGTTTCACCAGCTCCCAGGTCTCGCGCCACGGACCCTCTTCGGGCACTTCGAAGCGGTAGAAGACGTAGGTGCCGTCGCGGCGGTCGCGCAGCAGACCCGCTTCCCGCAGGATCGCGAGGTGTCGCGAGACGCGTGACTGCGCCATTCCCAGCACGTCCATCAGCTCCTGCACGGCGAGCTCTTCCTGTTCGAGCAGGGCGAGCACGCGCACGCGCGTCGGGTCGGAGAGCGTCTTGAAGACCTTCTGGAGCGCTTCCAAAGCGTCGAGACGCTATCTCACCACGGGCCGGGTGGGAGTGCCGGCCACCTCGATGCGGATCTGGCCGAAGTTCCCCACCTCGACGCCCTGGGCGTTGAGCGAACCCTGGATCGCGCCGCTCACCGTGAGCTCGAGCTGGAGCCGGAGCGGCGCCGTGGCGAAGTTCGGCGCGCGTCCGATCGTGCCTCGCGCGCGACCCGTCGCGAGCGGCGATTCGAGGGAGAAGCTGCGGATCCGCGCCCAGTCTTCGCCGCCGAGGTCGATCTCGCCGTCGATCTTCTGGAAGGGCATCGGCAGCGGCAGCTCGGGATGGGTGAGGATGCCGTCGCGCGCCTGGAAGGTGACGGTGCCCGAGGGTCCCTCCGGCAGGACCACGACGTCGATGTCGGCGTCGGTGCGTCCCTTCACGTGGAGCGGGGTGCCGAGCGCCTTCTGGGGAAGCACCTCGAGGTCGGCGTTGGTGAGGTCGCCGTCGTAGGCGGGAGTCTCACCCAGGGTGAGGACGCCCGAGGCGTCGCCGCGCGCGGAGAGGATGTCGAGTGCCAGCGCCGGATCGCCGCTGAACCAGGAGAGCGAGAGCGCCGGTCGGACGCCCGCTTCGGCGAGGTCGAAGCGCGTGCCGTCGGGCTGGATGATCTGGACGCCCTCGGCCTCGATGCCGGGCGCCCAGCGCACGAAGCCGAGCGAGACGGGGCCGAGGATGATGCGCGTTCCGGTGTCCTGCTCGATCTGGGTCGCAATCCGCTGGGCGAGGCGGTCGTAGGGGAAGTCGAGCACCATGAAGAAGAGCGTCAGCGCGATGGCGGCCAGCGCGACGCCCGTGATGCGCAGGCCGCCGAGAGCGCCCTCGGCGCGCGAGGTGGCATCGGCTTCGACTCGCTCCATCGCTAGATCGGCTCGAAGGACGAGACGGTGAACGTCACGTCGAGAAACTCGGGTTGGTCGGGGCGCGTGCGCATGCGCAGGCTCTTCACGCTGAGTGCCTGGGGCGAGATGTCGATCTGGTGCAGGTATTTCACGGTCTGCGCGAGCGTCACGTTCTTGAGCCCGACCTCGACCTTCGTCTCGCGATAGTTCGGATGCGAGGGCGACGCCTGCGGCTCCATCGACTCCACCAGGACTTGCGCCTGGCGCGCCAGCGTCTCCAGGGTGGTGCGCAGGTTGCCGCGCGAGCCGCGCTGGATGCGCTGCTCGACGTCGGCGAGGCGACCCTGGATCTCGTCGTACTCGCGGCGCATGCGCTGCATCGCGGCGAGCTGCTGGTCGGCGGAGGCGAGCCGCAGCTCCCCCGAGCCGGCGGCGTTGAGGATCGGGTTGACGATCAGAAGGTAGACGAGCGCGACCGCCGTCATTCCGCCCGCGACGGTGACGAGCCAGCGCTCGCGCGCTTCCAGCCCGTTGAACCCGTCGAGCAGGCGGTTCCAGAGCTCTTTCACGAGTCGTTCTCCGGGTTGGCGAGACTGATCGTGACGTTGAACTTCTTGCCGCCGGTGCGGTTGTCGGTCTCGATCGCGCCGATGCGCGCCTGATCGAAGGGGGCGAACTTCGACAGCTCGGCGCCGAGCCGGTCGGACGACTCGAAGGTCCTCGCGTAGACGCGCAGCCGGACGGTCTGTTTGTCGATCGAGAGCTCCTCGAAGCCGACGTCGAGGTCCTTCGGGACGCGCTTCGAGATCTCGGTCAGGACGTCGAGTGCGGACATGTTTCCGCGGTAGACCCCGAGGAACTCGGCGCGCGCTTCGGCGTCCTGCACGGCGTCGCGCATGGCGGCGAGCGGGTCGTCGGGCACTTCCTGTCCGGGGAAGGCGCCCTGATAGAGGGCGGTGATCTGCTCTTCGACGCGGCTCGCCTCGCGCGACTCGAGCACCGCGCCGGTCGAGAAGCTCACCAGCGCGAGTCCGGCGACGACGGCAGCGAGGATGCCGGTGGGCCCGAACTCGCGGCGTACGCGAGAGAGGTCGGCGCGGCGGGCGAAATCGTCCTGGCGCAGGTTGAGACGCGTCGTGCCGCGGCCTGAGCCGCGCATCGCCAGGGCGAGGGTCGGGGCGAGCTGACCGAGGCCGGCTTCGGCCAGGTCGAGCCCGGCTTCGTCGCGCGGCGTGCCGAGGCCTTTGCACGCCAGGCCCGTGCGTTCGCAGAGCCAGGTGTCGAGGTGCTCGAGCTCGGCGCCGCCTCCGATCAGGGTCACGTTGGCGATGCCGTCCGGGCAGAGCGGTTCGAGGGCCGTCGCGAAGCGGACGATCTCGGACGCGAGTCGGTCGACGACCTCCGCCGCGCGCGGGAAGGGTGCGCCGACACCCGGCTCGGCGACGCCGCGGGCGTGTTTGTCGGCCTCGGCGTCCTCGAGGGAGAGCGCGCGCTCGGCGGCGACGGCTTCGGTGAAAGCGCGTCCCGCGGTGCCGAGGGATCGCGCCGAGATCGCCTTCCCCTCGGCGAGGGCGCAGAGCGTCGTCTTCTCGTGGCCGATGTCGACGACCAGGCGGTTGCCGGGCCAGTCGAAGGCGTGGGAGAGATTTGCGAGCACGAGGCCTTCGCATTCGATCGTGCGCGCGTCGCAGTCGGCCTCGTGGAGCGTGCCGATCAGCTGGGAGACCTCGCTGCGCGGGGCGAGCGCGGCGATGACGTCGGCGCGTCCCGACTCGCGGTGGGCGAGCTCCCAGTCGAGGACCATCTCGTCGAGGTCGTAGGGCACCTGGTCTTCGATCTCGAAGGGAACCGCCTGGGCGAGCCGGCGTTTCTCGGTGAAGGGAAACGTCAGCCGCCGCACGGACACGCGATTGCCGCGCACCGCGGTGACGACGTGGTCGCGTTGGAAGGAGTGGATCCGCAGCATCCGCGAAACCTGGTCGGGCAGAGGCAGTCTGGCGTCGCGCGGCTCGGCGTGGACGCGCACGACCTTGAAGGTGCGCAGGCCCTGCTCGACCTCCACCGCCTTCAACGTGTGGCTGCCGAGGTCGAGCCCCAGGACGTTCTTCAGGATCGCCACGAGGCCCCTCTCACAACGCGCGCCAGGATAGCAGCCGGGGGTCCGACCCATCCCCGCGGTCGACGACCGCCTCGATGCGCCGGGCCACGTCGCCGACCCGGCCCGTGGCCGTGATCACGAAGACGTCGCTCTTGTAGTCGGGCTCGGGAAAGATGGCGTTGGTCACGATCTCTCGTATCGGCGTGCAGCCCTCCGCACTTTGCTCTTCCGCGCAGACCAGGCCCCCGTCCTCGCGGGCGATCAGGAGCCGCCGCACGGTGTCCTCGTCCGCCAGCCGCAGCTCGACCTCGTCGTCGAAGAAGAGCAGCCCGAGGACCCAGGGCGGCGCGGTGTTGGGGTTGATGCCGCCGCCCCCGACGTAGGGGTAGACGGTGACGTAGGGCGCGAGCGCCGCCACGAGATGGCCGTCGAAGCCCTCCACGCGTCGCAGCTCGTCCACCGAGAGGACCGGGCGGTTGGCGGGCCGACCCGGAGGGTCGCGTCGCTGGTAGTCTTCGTCCTCGGGGCCGCCCTGTTGCTTCTCGCTGTCCTCGTCGACGTAGTCGATCAGGTTCGACGCGAGTTCGGTGGCGTCGTAGGTCTTCTCGCCGGGTGGCAGCGGGATCTCGGCCACGGCCTTCTCGATCAGGCGCTGGAGGAGGTCGGCGCCCTTCGGCTCGATCGCGCCGGTCTCGTCGAAGAACATCACGGCGTTGAGATTCAGCTTCGACGCGACGTCCTCGATCGACACCGCGAGGGACGAGCCGTCCGCGAAGACGATCGGCTGGCCGCTGACCTGCGCCCAGAGCTCTTCGCGGTGATCGAGCGCGAGCTGCGTCTGGCGCTCGCGGTACTCGTCTTCGAGCAGGAGTGCGGTCGCCAGGCGGACGCCGCCGCGTGCCAGGGCATCGGCCCGCGATCGCGAGTCGCGGTTCTGCACGATCATGTGATCGATCAGCGCGCGACTCTGGAAGGTGGCGATCGTGCTCGCCAGGAGCAGGGCGAAGAAGAGCACCACGACGAGGACGACCCCGCGCTCGCGGCGCCGAGCTTCCGACGAAGCCATCATCGAACGGCGCATCACAGACACTCCGGATTCACGGCCGGGTGGCCGGCGAGGATGTCCGCGTAGGGGGCGAACAGCGCGTCGGGGTTCTGTGCGAGCGCCGACAGCGTGCTGATGTCGGTGGGCGAGAGGCCCGCCGCCGCGGCGTCCGCCGCGCTCACCTTCGAGAAATCGACGCAGTCGGCGAGGGTGAGGTCACCGAAGTCGCCCTCGTCGCCCTCGCCGTCGGCGAATCCGTCCTCGCCGTCGGGATCGAGCAGCGCCTCGAGATCGATCGGGCGCAGCGGCAAGGGCACGTGGCGTGCATAACGTCGCGGCAGTGGATCGAAGCCGTCGTCGTCCATCTCCTCGTTCGGGTCGCGCAACCCGACCTCGATCTCGACGGCGAGCGGAAGCTCTCCCGAGTCGGCGAGCTGGGACGAGTCCCACTCCTCCTGCCACTCGCCGGCTGCGTCGAGGAAGCGCAGGGTGAAGGAATCGATCTCCTCGGAGACGACGAAGGCGTTCGGGTCGTCCGGGAGGGGAAGACTGCGATCGAGGCCGTCGGGCAGCTCGGGACGCGACCAACGGCGGAGTGCGAACCCTTCGCCGTCCTCGGCGCGGTCGAGGGTGTAGGCGACGACGGCGAGATCGGACGCGGGGCCGTCGCTGCCGCGCGGGCGCTCGCGGCGTACGAACTTGAGCTGGTCGGCGCCGCCCTGGTTGAAGCGCGATTCGCCGACGAAGAGCCAGGGGTGCCCGAGCGGATCGGCTTCGGACGGCTTGCGCACGAGCAGGGTGTGCTCGAGATCGGCGGCGATGCGATCGAGCAGGGTCGCCGCGCGTCGCACCTCGCGCGTGGATTCGGTGGCGCGCGTCGCCTGGTTCGAGAGGTCGATGTAGAAGTTGGCCGCGGCGCCGAGCAGGAAGCCCGTGATCAGCATGACGCCGAGTACCTCGATCAAGCTGAAGCCGCGCTGCAAGCGCCTCATCGGCTGCCCTCGGTCTGGCGAAGGAGCTGCTCGAGCTCGAAGGCCTGCTCTTCGGCCGACGCCTCCTCGCCCTCTTCGCCTTCTTCGCCGCCCTCGGGCTCGGCTTCGGTGGGGAAGAGCTCGGCGAGCTCGCTGGTGTCGAGCGCGAAGGTCGTGCGCTCGACGCGCGCGGGCTCGCCCGCTTCGTCCCATCCGACGACGACGCTGATCCGCTGCACGCGACTCTGTCCGCGGTCGTCGACGAGCATCGTCTCGAGGGGCTCCGTGTCGTCGCGCCGGATCTCGTCGCGCAGCGCGCCCGGCAGCATCGCCATCACGTCTTCGGGCTGCACCTCGATCGCGATGATGTAGGGGGCCGACTCCTTCTCGGTGACGCCGTTCTCGAGCGGCTCGATCTGGATCAGGCTCTCGAGCAGCGCGAGCTCGCGGTCGGCGATCAGCGCGGCTTCGGCCTTCCTGCGGTCGAGCCCCTCGGAGCGGAGTCCGACGAGGGCGACGCGCGCGAGCATCGTGAAGACGAGGCCGAAGATCAGCACCGCCGCGAGCACTTCGATCAGCGTGAAGCCCCGTCGGTTGTGCCGACTAACTGCCATCGCGGACGCGGACGCGCTCGTCCAGCGGATGGACGTCGAGCGCAATGCGATTTCCCGCCGGATCCTCGAGGTAGATCTCGGTGTAGTTCGCGCTGCCGTCGCGCTCGAAGTCGACGCTCGCCTCGCCGCGCGAGATCCAGCCGCCGGGTGTTTCGAGGCCCTCGAAGAAGAACGGGTGCTTGACGATCTGAAGCTTTCCGAAGTTGCCCGGGATCGGCCGGTAGGCGATCTCGGCGGCGCGCGGCGCTTCGAGCGAGAGCGGCGAGTTGCCGCGCAGGTCGGGATCGGCGAGACCGGGGTCGACGGCGTCGGGATCGGATTGCAGCCACTCAAGCCGGAACTCGGCCTCGTCGAGCTCCATCCACATGCGGTGCGGGATTCCGGTGACGATCGCGCGTTGACGCGCGAGCTCGAGCTGACCGGCGATCTGCTCGGCCTCCGCGCGCAGGGCGCGCACCTGGACGCCGGCGAGGTTCGGGATCACGAAGGACGCGACCAGGGCGAGAATCGCCGCGACGGCGAGGATCTCGATGAGGGTGAAGCCCTGCTTCCGCATCCGGATGGCGCGCCGCGCGGCGAGCTAGCTGTCCAGGGCGTCGTCTTCCGCCCAGTTTCCGAAGTCGGCGTCGACGCCTTCGCCGCCCGGCGACCCGTCGGCGCCGAAGGACCACAGGTCGTATGCGCCGCGGTTGTGTTGTCCGGGCGACTCGTACTGATAGGGGTTGCCCCAGGGATCTTCCGGGATATGGCGCTCGCGCAGGTAGCTCTGCTGGCTGCGCGCCTCGGGCGGGGGCGAGATCAGCGCGCGCAGGCCCTGCTCGGTGGTGGGGAAGCGCGAGTTGTCCATGCGGTAGGTCTCGAGCGCACCGTCGAGCATCTTGATCTGGGTCTTCGCGGTGCTGACGCGCGCCTGCTCGATGCGCGGGATGATCGCGACACCGACGAGCGTGCTGAGCAGGCCGATGATCAGCACGACCGCCATGATCTCGATGAGCGTGAACCCGTCTTCGCGGACGAGGAGCCGAGAGGCCTTCTGATTCTTCTCTCGCATCTTCTTCTCCTTCGGAACTAGCCGAGCGAGGTCGTGACCTGCAGCAGGGGCACGAGCGTCGCCAGGATGATGACCAGGACGATCCCGACCATCACGAGGATCAGGACCGGTTCGAGCAGGGCGGTGAAGCGGCTGACCGTCGTCTCGACCTGCTCTTCGTAGGTGTCGGACACCTTCGTGAGCATCGATTCGAGCTCGCCACTCTGTTCGCCGACCTCGATCATGTGGGTGACCATCGGGGGAAACTCCCCGCTCGCCTTGAGCGGGGCTGCCACGCTCGCACCTTCGGTGATGCTGGTGCGGGCCGCCGCGATGGCTTCGGCGATCACCGTGTTGCCGGCAACCTGCCCGGCCGTTTCGAGCGCCCGGGTAATCGGCAGACCTCCCGAGAGTAGCGTGGAGAGAGTGCGCGCGAAGCGCGAGATCGCGATCGTGCGGACGAGCCGTCCGACCAGAGGAAGCCGCAGACGCACGCGGTCGTAGGTGGCGCGGCCGCGCTCGGTGCGGATCACCATCCGGAACGCGGTGACGAAGGCGACGCCCACGAGGATGACCGCCCACCAGAAGTCGCGCATGAAGTTGGAGAGCGAGATGATCCAGCGCGTGTAGAAGGGCAGCTCCTGGTTGAGACTCGCGAGCAGCTCGGTGATCTGCGGCAGCACGACGGTGACCAGGGCGCCGACCACGACGCAAGCGAACAGGAACATCACCGTCGGGTAGATGAGGATCGAGCTGACCTTGTTGCGCAGCCGGACCTGGCTCTCGAGGTAGTCGGCGAGCCGGTCGAGGACGGTTTCGAGCGCGCCGCCGGCCTCGCCCGCGCGGACCATGCCGACATAGAGGTCGGGAAAGATCCCGCCGCCGGCGGCCATCGCGTCGGCGAGCGCCGAGCCTTCGTTCACGCGGTCGCGCACCTGGCCGAGCACGTTCTTGAGGCGCGCGTTCTCCACCTGATCGGTGAGGGCGCGTAGGGCGGACACGAGGGGGATGCCTGCGCCGACGAGCGTCGCGAGCTGTCGCGTCATCAGCGCGAGATCGAGCGGCGAGACGCGTTGGAATGTCGGAAGGGACACCGAGAAGCGGCTCGCTCCCGGCGCCGCGGCAACGGCGTCGCGCCGGCCCTCCTCGAGCTCGGTGAGGAACACGCCGTCGCGACGCAGGCGTGCGCGCGCTGCGCGGGAGCTCTCGGCGTCGAGATGGCCGCGGGTCTTCTTCCCCGCTTTCGTGACGCCCTTGTACGCGTAGACCGGCACCCGAATCCCTTAGATCTGGGCGACCGCGCCCTGTTCTTCGGTGGCGCGCAGCACCTCGGCGACTGATGTCTTCCCGGCGAGCACCTTGCGCGCTCCGTCGGAGCGCAGCGGGTGCATGCCTGCGCGGATGGCCGCGCTCTTGATCGTCTTCGAGTCGATGTTCTGGCTGACCAGCGAGCGCACGTCGTCGTCGATCTGCATCAGCTCGAAGATGCCGAGCCGACCGCGATAGCCGGCGTAGTTGCAGCCCGCGCAACCCTCGGGCCGGTAGAGGCGCACCGGGCGACCCGGTGCACGGATGCCGAGCTCGGCGAGCTCTTCGTCGGTGGCCTCGTACGGCGTCTTGCAATCGGGGCAGAGCACGCGCACGAGGCGCTGAGCGAGCACCGCGACCAACGACGAGCCGACCAGGAAGGGCTCGACGCCCATGTCGACCAGACGCGTGATCGCGCTCGGCGCGTCGTTGGTGTGGAGCGTCGAGAACACGAGGTGGCCGGTGAGCGATGCCTGAATCGCGATCTCGGCGGTCTCGAGGTCGCGGATCTCGCCCACGAGGATCACGTTCGGGTCCTGGCGCAGGATCGACCGCAGCCCGCTCGCGAAGGTGAGGCCTACTTTCGAATTGACCTCGATCTGGCCGATGCCGGCGAGCTGGATCTCGACCGGGTCCTCGATCGTGATGATGTTCTTGTCCGTGGCATTGATGCGAGACAGCGCGCCGTAGAGCGTCGTCGTCTTGCCGGAGCCGGTCGGTCCGGTGACGAGCACGATGCCGTTGGGCCGCGTGATCAGCTTCTGCATCGTTGCGAGCTGCTGTTCGTCGAAGCCGAGCGTGGTGAGGTCGAGGAGTTCCTGCGTGCGCGGCAGCAGGCGCATCACGACGCGCTCGCCGTAGGCGACGGGCAGGGTGGACAGACGCACGTCGTAGTCGCGGCCGGCGATCTTCAGGCGGATGCGACCATCCTGGGGCAGCCGCTTCTCGGCGATGTTCAGGTGCCCCATGATCTTGATGCGTGAGACGATGCTCGCCTGGAGGGCCTTCGGCAGCGGCTTGATCGGCTCGTAGAGCACGTTGTCGATGCGGAAGCGCACGCGCAGCTCGTTCTCGAACGGCTCGAGGTGGAGGTCGCTGGCGCGCTCCTTCACCGCGTTGTGCAGGAGCGAGTTGACGAGCTTGATGATCGGGGCGTCGTCCTCGCCCGACTCGAGCAGGTCCTGCGGCTCGGAGCTGATCTCGCTCGCGAGCATCGAGAGGTCTTCGGCGGCGTCCTCGGCGAGGGCGTCGGTGGAGCCCGGGCCGCGGTCGTAGGCCTCGTTGATCGCGCCGAGGATCGTGCGCTGGGTGGCGAGCTCGATCACGATGTCCGCGCCGTCGAAGAGCAGGCGCAGGTCGTCGAGCGGGCCCGTGTCGAGCGGATCGGTGACGGCGACGCGGATGGCGCCGCCGGCTTCCCGTGACAGCGGCAGGACGCCGTGGTCCTTTGCGAAGGCGATCGGCAGCTGTTCGATCAGGCTCTCATCGACGTCGCCGTGGTGGATCTGGGCGCGGACGGGGAGGCCGAGCTGCTCGGAGAGCGCGCCGAGCAGCTGGTCGGCGGAAACGAAGCCGCGCGAGACGAGAGCGTCGGACAGGCGTCCGCCGGACTCGCGGTGGGCCTCGTGGGCGATCTCGAGCTGCTCCTCGGTGAGCGACGTGGTCCGCAGCAGGATCTCGCCGAGGTCCCGCGGTGCGGGCGGCCGATGGGCTGCGACCGGATCGACGTGTGTGCTCATGTGTTCCCCCCGTTTCCCGACGCCGCGATCACTCGCTTTCCTCACCTTCGAGGACCAGGATCGACGGCGCCAGGCCGTGCGAACGCTGCACCGCCTCGCCGACGGCGTTCGCGTGGTCGAGGGTTTCGTAGGGCCCGAGATGGATCTCGTAGATCACGCTGTCGCCGACCCGGGCGGAGACGAGCGTGCCGTCGTGGCCGGAGTCGATCAGGTCGGTCAGCAGGCTCGCGGCCGCGTCGGGGTCGCCGAGGATCGCGGCCTGGAGGACGTAGCGATCGGCGGCGGCCCTGGCGCCGGCCTCGGCGGCGCGCTGGGCTTCGGTGATCGCGCGGATCTCGCTCATCCGCTCGTTCGGATAGCGCGCACGATGGGCGGCGACACGCTCGCGGATCGGCTTGCCGTGGTGTTCTGGCGTGTAGGGCAGGCCCTGTTCCTCGGCGAGGGCGAGACGCTGGGCCTCGACCTCGAGATCGCGCTCGGAGAGCTCGAGCGCGCGACCCGAACGCTCGCGGAACTCCTCGCGGCGGCGGATCGTATCGCCCTCGAGGTCGATCGGCGTGCGCACGATGCGCGGCGTCAGGAACACCAGCAGGTTGGTCTTGCGCGTGCTCGTCGACGTCGACTTGAAGAGCCAGCCGAAGAACGGGATGTCGCCGAGCCACGGGACCTTCGTCTCGCTATCGGTTACCTGGTCCGATAGCAGGCCGCCGATGACGACCGTCTCGCCGTCCTGCACGACGACCGTGTTCTCGACGCGGCGGTTCGAGAGCGCGACGCCGACGTCCTCCTGGTTGCCGACGCCTTCCTGGAGGCTGCTGTTGATCGCGGTGATCTCCTGGAAGATCTCGAGGCGCAGGCTGTTGCCCTCGGTGATCTGCGGGGTCACGCGCAACGTCACGCCGATGTCCTGGCGTTCGACGTTCACCGACGACGAGAGCCCGGTCTCCTGGCCCGCCGCCGATTCGACACGGCTGCTGATGATCGGGATGTTGTCGCCGACGCGGATCTCGGCCTCTTCGTTGTCGCTGGTGAGGATGTGCGGCGCCGACACGATGTTGATGTCGCCGTTGCTCGCCGACAGGTCGATGATCGAGTTGATGATCGAGCCGCTGCCGACGCGGTTGCCCGATGCGTCGAGGTCGCGCGTGTCGCGGAACACCTGACCGAGGAGCGGCACCGACGCGCTCGTCAGGGGCACACCCGTCGCCGCCGTGGCCGCCGAGGTGGCGGACGCGACGAGCAGGTTCGTGTCGCCGTTGATCGCGCCGAGCAGGCCCGTGATCCCGATGTTCTCGGCGTCGTTGACCGTGAGCTCCATGATCAGCGCTTCGACGGACACCTGCGGGCGCTCGACGTCGAGCTTCTCGATCACCTGCGCGAGGGTGTTGAAGCCCTCCTGGCTCGCCTGGATGATCAGCGAGTTCGTCGCCGGGTCGGCGCTGACGCTGATGCCGCCCGCCAGTCCGGTGACGGCGCTGCGGATCGCCGGCGTCGCCTGGGCGGCCGCGGCGCCGCCTGCCGCCGTGGTCACCGACGAGCTCCGCCCGCCTCCGATCAGGCCCGACAGCGTGTCGGCGAGCTCTTCGGCATTCGCGTTGTTCAGGTAGTAGACGTGGATGCGGCCGCCGCCCTGGACGGGGATGTCGAGCTTCGCGACGAGCCGGCGCACTTCTCCGAGCTGGGCGCGCGGAGCGAGCACCAGCAACGAGTTGGTGCGCTCGTCGGTGAGGATGCGGACGGGCGGCTTGTTCGCAGCCGCCGGGGTTTCCGTGTTGGCCCCGGAGCGCCGCCGCGTCGAGCGCCGCGTCGTGCGCGTCGTCTCGGTCACCTGTGCGCCGTAGATCTCCGACACCTGCTCCGCGAGCGTAGTGGCGTCGGCGTACTCGATGTTGATGACGGCGAGCTCTTCCTTGTAGGTCTCGACGTCGATCGACTCGAGGATCGCGATCAACCGACGGATGTTCGAGGCGGACTCGGTGAGGATGACCGTGTTGGTCGGGGCGTAGGCCGCCATCGCCGCGTCCTTCGAAACCAGCGGCTTGAGCGTGTTGACGATCGAGTCGGCGTCGATGTAGTTGAGCGGAATCAGGCGGGTGACGAAGCGGTCGCGATTCGGCGGACGGCGTGAGCTGATCACCGTCTCGATGCTCGACTCCTTCGCCTCGCGCACCGGCACCACCTTGATGGCGCCGCCCGGAGTCGTGACCGTCGTGAAGCCCTTCACCTGGAGCACCGACTCGAACACGGCGTAGGCCTGTTCGATCGGGATCGGTTCGGGGGAGACGATCGTCACGCGGCCTCGCACGCGGTCGTCGTAGATGAAGTTCCGGTTCGTGGCGCGCGCGATCGTCTCGATCACCTGGGCGAGCTCGGCGTCCTGGAAATCGAGCGTGACCATCGTCGTTTCGTCGTAGTCCGCCTGCTGTGCGGCGGCGGGGACGGCGAGTCCGACAGCGAACGCGAGGACCGCGGCGAACGCGAGTGTGCGCGGCGCCCGGAGGTGCGAGATGGAAGTGGTGATCACGTTCGGGTCAGTCCCTCGTCAGTCCCTCGGTACGAAGGTGCGTTGGGTTTGCGCGCCACTGGCGTCCAGGATCGTGAGGTCGAACTGATCGGCTTCGGCGAACTCCTGGAAGATCTTCACGCTCTGGTCGGGCGAGTCGATCGAGATCCCGTTGAACTCGGTGATCACGTCGCCGTCGTTCAGCCCGATTTCCTCGAAGAGGCTGCCGGACTTGATGGAGTTCACCTGCAAGCCGACCATTTCGCCGCCTTCGAACTTCGGCAGCACGCGCGCCTGCGACAGCAGGTTGCTCGGATTGCGCAGCGTGTCCTCGAGATCGCGCCGCGACACGTCGAAGGCGCCGCTCTCGTTGCGCGACACGCGGGGGGTCCGATCGCGCGACGCGCGCTGCCTCGGAGTCCGCGCCTTGCGGCGGACCGAGGGCTTGCTCGACGAGCCTTCCTCGTCGAGGGTCAGTTCGCGCGGCGCGCCGTTCTCGGTGAGCACGACGCGGCGTCGCTCGATGCGCGTGACGAGCGCCTTCCCCTTGATCTGGTCGCCGACCGCGACGACGAGCGTCTCGTTCTTCTCGCGATCCTGGAGCGTCGCGCGGGAGCGGTCGGGATCGGACGCGGCGAAGGTGCCGAGCAGCTTCACCGGGAGCTTCGACTTCTCGAGGTCTTCCTCTTCCTGCGTGGCTTCGGCGACGGCCGTCGCGCTTCTCGTGCTCGAGTTGAAGAGGTTGCGCTGGAGGATGACCTGGCGCTCGGACCAGGTGCGCTGCCGCGTCGGCGGGGCCGTCGTCACGACGGCGGTCGCCGCCGGCGACGGAGCCAACACCGTTGCGGCGATCACCTCGTTGACCGTGTCGGCCGCGAGGAAACAGCCCAGCGCGAACAAGAGCACGTTCGCGGTCCAGGTCATCACAGAACCCATACTCGTGGCTCGTTCGCTCCCGTGCAGGAACAGCCAAGGCGATGCTGCCGCGCACCAGGGCCGGCCAGGATTCGGCCAGTATACCCAGGCGTTCCTGCGTTGCTCAAGAGATTCCCCGTGAATACAAGGAGTTAGGACACCGATCCCCGTATCGGCTGCACGCTCCCGCGCCCTTACTGACCCAGATCACCGAATCGGCGTTCCGCGATCCACGACATTTCCCCTGGGAAATCGGCGCAGGCGGTTGACAGGGAGGGCCTCCGGCCGAGGTTTGGCCCCATCGCGTCGCCAGCGACGGAGCGTGGCGACCCAGGAGAGGATTTCATGGCGGAAGGCAAGGTCATCGGCATCGATCTGGGAACGACCAACTCGGTCGTCGCGGTGATGGAGGGCGGACAGCCCACCGTCATCGCAAACGAGGAGGGGGGTCGGACCACGCCTTCGGTGGTGGGCTTCACCGACGAGGGCGAACGGCTGGTGGGCGCGATCGCGAAGCGCCAGGCCGTGACGAATCCCAAGGGCACGATCTACTCGATCAAGCGCTTCATGGGCCGCCGACTCGAAGAGGTGCCGGAAGAGATCAGCCTCGTGCCCTACGAAGTGGCGCAGGGGAAGGAAGGCACCGCCGTCGTCAAGGTCGAAGGCAAGGAGTACACGCCGCCGGAGATCTCCGCGATGGTGCTCCAGAAGCTCAAGGCGGCCGCCGAGGCGCACCTCGGCCAGTCGGTGACGGCCGCGGTCATCACCGTGCCCGCCTACTTCAACGACGCCCAGCGCCAGGCGACGAAGGACGCCGGCAAGATCGCCGGCCTCGACGTGAAGCGCATCATCAACGAGCCGACCGCCGCGGCGCTCGCCTACGGCCTCGACAAGCAGGCCGACGAGAAGATCGCCGTCTTCGATTTCGGCGGCGGCACCTTCGACATCTCGATCCTCGAAGTGGGCGAGAACGTCGTGGAGGTGAAGGCCACCAACGGCGACACCCACCTCGGCGGCGACAACTTCGACCAGCGGATCATCGAGTATCTGATCGACGAGTTCAAGAAGGACCAGGGCGTCGACCTCGCGAAGGATTCGATGGCGGTGCAGCGTCTGCGCGAGGCCGCGGAGAAGGCGAAGATCGAGCTCTCGACCGCGTCGTCGACGGACATCAATCTGCCGTACATCACCGCGGACCAGAGCGGTCCGAAGCACCTCACGCTCAAGCTCACGCGCTCGAAGTTCGAGCAGCTCGTCGAAGACCTCGTCGAGCGCAGCCTCGGGCCGTGCAAACAGGCCCTCGCCGACGCCGGCTATTCGGCCTCCGACATCCAGGAGGTCGTGCTCGTCGGCGGCACCACGCGCATCCCGCTGGTGCAGGAGAAGGTGAAGGCGCTGTTCGGCCGCGAGCCGAACCGCACGGTGAACCCGGACGAAGTCGTCGCGATCGGCGCGGCGGTGCAGGGCGGTGTGCTCGCGGGCGACGTCAAGGACGTCCTGCTCCTCGACGTGACGCCGCTCTCGCTCGGCATCGAGACGCTCGGCAGCGTGATGACGAAGCTGATCGAGAAGAACACCACGATCCCGACGAAGCGGAGTCAGGTGTTCTCGACGGCATCGGACAGCCAGCCCCAGGTGGAGATCCACGTCCTCCAGGGCGAGCGCGAGATGGCGTCCGACAACCGCACGATCGGCCGCTTCATCCTCGACGGCATTCCGCCTGCCCCGCGCGGGGTCCCGCAGGTCGAAGTCACCTTCGACATCGACGCCAACGGCATCCTGTCGGTGGGCGCGAAGGACCAGGCGACGGGCAAGGAGCAGTCGATCCGCATCGAGGGCAGCGGCGGTCTCTCCCAGGAAGAGATCAAGCGCATGGTCGACGAGGCGGAGGCGCACGCGGGCGAGGACTCGAAGCGCCGCGAGGTGATCGAGAAGAAGAACACCCTCGACTCGATCCTCTACCAGGCGGAGAAGACGCTCAGCGAGAACGCCGACAAGATCGACGCCGCCGAGAAGGAGACAGTCGAGGCCGCGATCGCCGAGGCGAAGACCGACCTCGAGAGCGACGACGCTGCGAAGCTCGACGCCGCGCGGCAGCGGGTGGAGCAGTCGCTCCACGGCATCGCCGAAACCCTCTACAAGGCCCAGGCCGAAGCCGAGGGCGCGAGCCCGGATGCCGGGGCCGAGGGCGGAAGCGATGCCGCTGGCGGCGAAGAAGTGGTCGACGCGGAGTACACCGAGGAGAAGGAGTCCTGAGGCGCAGGACGGCGGGGGGACGGTGAGCGTCCGGAGCCCGAAACGGGGCGACCCGAGCCCGAGCGGACGGCACTTCGGCGAGTTCTCCGAGCGACTCCTCGGCGACCACTGGCAGCCGGACGTCGACGTCTTCGAGACCGCGGAGGCGTTCGTCGTCCGCGCCGAGCTGGCAGGCGTCCGTCGCGGTGAGCTGCGCGTCACGGTCGACGGCGACCGGCTGCGGATCCGCGGCATGCGCGACGGCGAGGGCCAGCGCGCGGTCCGCCTCCACCAGATGGAGATCGCGACGGGTCCTTTCGAGCGCAGTCTGCGCATCCCCGAGGACGTCGACCGCGACCGCGTCACCGCGCATCTCGAGGACGGCCTCCTCACCGTCACGCTCGCAAAACGCTCGACGGGACACCGCAGCGTCCCCGTCGAGCGGCAGTAAGGAAAGAGCGCCTTGAGCGACGAAGAACGAGACCAGACCCGCGAGACCAGCGGGGGCGGCGGCACCGAGATCGCGGTGGAGAGCGGTGGCGGAGAAGAGAGCTCCGTCGTCGAGCTCCCCGGCGTGCTGCCGATCCTCCCGCTCAAGAACACGGTGCTCTTCCCGCATCTGCTGTCGCCGCTGCTCGTGAACACCGACCGCTCGCGGAAGTTGATCGACGAGGTGTTGCGCAGCCCCGACCGCCTGCTCTTGAGCGTGGCCGTGCGCGGTCCCGTCGAAGCGAGCCCCGGGCCCGACGACGTCTACCGGGTCGGCACGGTGATGCGCATCGCGAAGATGCTGAAGTTCCCGGACGACTCGTATCGCCTGCTGGTGCAGGGCGTCGCCCGCGCGCGGGTGGAGACCGTCGTCGGCGAGGATCCGTTCATGACCGGGCGCGTGTCGCGTCTCGACGACGCGGGCGATCTCGACTCCGTCGAGCTGACCGCGATGGCGCGCAATCTCGCCCAGGAGTTCATCGCCCTCGTCGGCGCGAGCCCGCGTCTCTCCGACGAGCTCCAGGTGCTCGCCCAGGGCGTCGACGATCCCTCGAAGCTCGCCGACCTCGTCGCATCGCATCTCGACGTCGACGTGTCCGGGAAGCAGGAGCTGCTCGAGGAGGTCGACGTGCGTCAGCGCCTCGAGCGGGTGCTCGCCGAGGTGTCGCGCGAGAAGGACGCCCACAAGGTCGAGAGCGAGATCCGCGAGAAGGTGCAGACCGACATCGGCCGCACCCAGCGCGACTACATGCTGCGCCAGCAGCTCGAAGCGATCCGTCAGGAGCTCGGCGAGCGCGAGGACTCGGAGACGGAGATCGAGCGCCTGCGGGAGAAGATCGAGTCGGCCGGCATGCCGGAAGAGGCGCACGATCAGGCGAAGCGCGAGCTCGACCGGCTTGCCCAGATGCCCGCCGCGGCCGCCGAGCATGGAGTGATCCGCACCTACATCGAGTGGATGGTCGACCTTCCGTGGCAGAAGTCGAGCGAGGACCGCCTCGATCCCGAGGAGGCGCGACGCATCCTCGACGAGGACCACTACGGCCTCGAGAAGGTGAAGGACCGCATCGTCGAGTACATCGCCGTGCTCTCGCTGAAGCGCGATCTGCGCGGCCCGATCCTGTGTTTCGTCGGGCCTCCCGGCACGGGGAAGACGTCGCTCGGCCGCTCGATCGCGCGCGCCCTGGGGCGCGAATTCGAGCGCGTCTCGCTAGGCGGCGTGCGCGACGAGGCGGAGATCCGCGGACATCGCCGCACCTACGTCGGCGCGCTCCCGGGACGCATCATCCAGAATCTCCGCCGCGCCGGGACGCGCAACCCGGTGTTCGTACTCGACGAGGTCGACAAGGTCGGCACCGACTACCGCGGCGACCCGTCGTCGGCGCTGCTCGAAGTGCTCGACCCGGAACAGAACGGCACGTTCAGCGATCACTATCTCGAAGTGCCCTTCGATCTCTCGAACATCCTGTTCATCGCCACCGCGAACCTGATGGATCCGGTGCCGCCGGCGCTGCGCGACCGCATGGAGGTGATCGAGCTGCCCGGCTACACCGCCGAGGAGAAGCTCGAGATCGCCAAGCGCTTCCTGGTGCCGCGGCAGCTCGCGGCGAACGGCGTCGCCGACGCTGGCGTCGATCTCCCCGACGACACGCTGCGTCGGGTCATCGCGAGCTACACGCGCGAGGCGGGCGTCCGGAACCTCGAGCGCGAGATCGGCGCGATCGCACGCAAGCTGGCCCGCCGCATCGCCGAGGGCGAAGACGGGAAATCGCTACGCGTGGCGCCCGACGACCTCGCCGAGCTGCTCGGGCCGGTGAAGTACGAGCCCGAGGTGGCCGAGCGCGCTGGAATCCCCGGCGTGGCGGTGGGCCTCGCCTGGACCCCGGCCGGCGGCGACATCCTCTTCGTCGAGTCCACGCGGATGCCGGGGAAGGGCGAGCTGAAGCTCACCGGCTCGCTCGGCGACGTGATGCGCGAATCGGCGGAAGCGGCTCGCTCCTGGCTGCGCGGGCGCGCCGAGGACTACGGCCTCGACCCCGACGCGTTCCGGAACTCCGACATCCATCTACACGTTCCCGCCGGCGCCGTCCCGAAGGACGGCCCCTCGGCGGGGATCGCGATGGTGACGTCGCTCGCTTCGCTGATGACCGGGCGGTCCGGCCATCCCGACGTCGCGATGACCGGGGAGATCACGTTGCGCGGACGCGTGCTACCGGTCGGGGGCATCAAGGAAAAGGTGTTGGCCGCGAAGCGCGCGGGAGTCGCCCGCGTGGTGCTGCCCGAGCGCAATCGCAAGGATGTCGAAGAAGTCGAGGTGGAGCTCCTCGAGGGGCTCGACCTGCAATACGTGGGAACCATCGATGAAGCTCTGGAGCACACCCTGCAGCCTGCCCATTGAGCGGGCGCTGATCGGACTCGCCATCGCCGCGTTCGCCACGGGCTGCGTCACGCGCGGCAAGCACGTCGAAGTGGTGGACGAGCGCGATCGCCTGCAGCAGAAGGTCGCCGACCTCGAGCGCACGAACGAAGCGCTCGGGGGCGAGCGGCTCAAGCTGCTCGACGAGATGGAGGATCTCCGCGTCGCGCGCGAGGAGCTGAACGCCGAGGTCGACGAACTGACGTCGCTGCGCGACCAGCTCGCCGAGAACCTCGCCAAGCGCGAGGCCGAGGTGGAAGAGCTCGCGAAGAAATCGACGACCTACGAGGAGCTCGTGAAGGACCTCGAGTCGGAGGTCTCCGCGGGGCAGATCCAGATCACCCAGCTCCGCGACGGCCTGCGGCTCAACCTCGCCCAGGACATCCTGTTCCGCTCGGGCTCGTCGACGCTCGAGCCCTACGGCGTCAAGGTGCTGATGAAGGTGTCGAGCCAGCTCGCGCGCCATCCGCAGCAGGTCGAGGTGCAGGGCCACTCCGACGACGTGCCGCTGTCGAACTCGCTCGCGGCGCGCTGGGGCACGAACTGGGAGCTCGCGGCGGCGCGCGCTTCGCAGGTGGTGCGTCTGTTCGAGGCGGAAGGGGTCGATCCGACGCGACTGCGGGCCGTGTCCTACGGGAGCCACAACCCGGTCGCGTCCAACGACACGGCCGAGGGACGCGCGCAGAACCGACGCATCGAGATCCGCCTGATCCCGATCGACGCGCCGCAGCCGGGCGGCGATCCGGTGGAAGAGCCGGAAGGAGCGCCTGCGGCGGCGGACACTGGAGCGCCTTCGGCGGCAGGCCCCGGAGCGTCCGCGGCGGAGGCGACGCCCGAAACCGCGTCGTGATCCGGGACGCGCGCGACGCGCTCGTCGCCGTCCACCGCGCCGCCCTCGCCGCCGTCGATCCCGCTCGCGCCGTCGACACCGCGCTGTGTCGATCCGGCGACGGCGTCACGATTGCGGGACGTCCCGTCCCGACCGACACGCCGATCTTCGTCCTGGCCGTGGGGAAGGCCGCCGGGGCGATGGCCGAGGCGGCCGAGGCGACCCTTGGCGCCGCCTGTACCGGCGGGATCGCGCTGGTGCCCGACGGCGGCGAGCGTCCGCTCGCGCGCTGCACGGTGCGCGTCGCAAGCCATCCGCTTCCCGATGCGCGCGGCGAGGAAGCGACCCGGGAGATCCTCACCTGGCTCGGGGGGGTCCCGCGCGACGCCACGCTGCTCGTGCTGCTCTCGGGTGGCGGATCCAGTCTCCTGTGCGCGCCCGCCGAGGGGATCGCGCTGTCCGACGTGGCGGCGACGGTCGACTTGCTGATGCGCGCCGGTGCGTCGATCGACGAGCTGAACGCGGTCCGCAAGCATCTGTCCGCCGCGACCGGCGGTCGGCTCGCCGTCGCGACGGCGGCGCAGCGCGTGGAGGTGTTGGCGATCTCCGACGTCGTTTCCGATCGCCTCGACGTGATCGCGTCGGGTCCGTTCGCGCCCGACCCGACGCGCTACGCCGACGCGCGCGCGGTCCTGGATCGCTGCGACCCCGACCGCCGGGCGCCCGAGGTCATCCGCGCGCACCTCGCCGCGGGCGTTCGCGGCGAGCGTGGCGAAACCCCGGATGCGGCAGCCCCGGCCTTCGCGCGTGTGCGACACACGATCGTGGCGAGCAACGACGAGGCGGTGCGGGCGGCTTGTGTCGCCGCCGAGGCGCGCGGCTGGCGTAGCGTCGCGCTGCCGCGTCGGCTCACGGGCGAAGCGCGCGACCTCGCGGAGCCGCTCGTCGCGCGTGCGGATGCCGAGGTCGGCGCCGCGCCGGTCTGCCTCGTCGCCGGAGGCGAGACCGTCGTTACCGTGCGCGGGAGAGGGAAGGGCGGGCGCAGCCAGGAGCTCGCCCTCGCGGCGGCGCTCGCGATCGAGGGGCGCACCGACGTGGCGATCCTCGCCGCGGGCACGGACGGAGCCGACGGTCCGACGGACGCCGCAGGGGCCTACGCCGACGGCGGGACCGTCGCGCGCGGGCGCGCGGCCGGCGTGGACGCGCGCCGCGCGCTCGCCGAGAACGATTCGCACGGTTTCTTCGCCGCCGAGGGCGGGCTCCTGCGCACGGGGCCGACCGGAACGAACGTCGCCGACCTCGCATTCGTGCTCCGCGACGCGGCCCGCTACAACTGACCCGTGGGCGGGGAGAGACGCAGACGCAGGAGCATCCGGGCGGCGGGCACTTCGTGGCTCGCGCTCGTCGTGCGCGGCGCGGTGCTGTTCGGGCTGATCGTCCGCGCCGCGGGGCTCTACGCACGGATGCGTCTCGCGTCGCGAGGCACCTGGCCGATCCGGGACGCGGACCGCGAGCGCAAGCTCGTGCGCTTCGCATCGCGGTTCGTCGACGTCGCGACGCGCTACCGCGCCGGGCTGATCAAGCTCGGGCAGGTCGCCAGCCTGCGCGTCGAGGTGTTGCCCGAGGCGTTGACCCGCGAGCTCGCGCGCCTCCAGGACCGCGTCGCGCCGCATCCCTTCGAGGAGATCTCCGCGCGGATCGAGAGCGAGTGGGGCGAGCCGTGGAGCGCGCGTCTGGCCGACCTCTGGCCCGAACCGATCGCCGCCGCCAGCCTGGGTCAGGTGCACGAGGCGCGCGCGCTCGATGGTCGTCGCCTCGCGGTGAAGGTCCTCTATCCCGGAATCGAGCGGTCCGTCGCCGTCGACCTCATGATGGCCCGTCTCGCGCTCTGGCTCTTCGACTTCGTCACGGTCGGCGATCTCGGCGAGGTCTATCGCCAGCTGCGCGATTCGATCCGCGGCGAGATGGACTACGAGCGGGAGGGAAGGGCGGCGGAGGAGGTGGCGAAGAATCTCGCCGCCGAGCCCGCGCTCTGGGAGCAGCTGCGCGTTCCCGCGATCGACTGGAAGCTCACGACGCGCCGCGTGCTCGCGATGGAGTTCATCGAGGGTGTGAAGATCAACGACATCGAGGGCGCGGCTTCACGCGGTGTGTCGCGCGACGAGCTGGTCGCGCGCGCGGGCCGCGCCTTCCTGCACATGATGTTTCGCGACGGGTTCTTCCACTGCGATCCGCACCCGGGAAACCTGATCGTCGACGGCGAGGGCCGCATCGCGATCATCGATTTCGGCATGAACGAGCGCCTCGCGCCCAGCGTGCTGGCGGCGGTGCGTGACCACCTGCGCGCGTCGGTGCTGCGCGATCCCGACTTGTTCGCATCGTCGCTGGTCGACGCGGGTGCGATCGAGGCGCGCGTCGCGCCGGTCGCGCGGGAGATCGCCGAGATCGCCTTCGATCCCGAGCTCTACAACCTCACGCCGAGCGAGCTGGCGAATCTCGACTTTGCGGCGCATTTCCAACGCATGCGCTCCCATCTCGACCGCCTCGAGAACTTCCGCCTCCCGCCGGGCATCGTGATGTGGTCGCGCGCGCTGTCGATCCTCTACGCGCTGATCGTCGAGCTGGCGCCGGGCATCCGACCGCTCGACGTGTTCGGCCCCTACGTGATGGAGTTCCTGCAAGGGCCGCCCCCGGAAGCGCCGACGCCGCGTGCGGCAGCGGGCGCGCGGGCGTAAGATCGCGCGCCATGACGGTGTCGCCCGAACTCTACAAGCAGGCGCTCGCGCGTTGGGCGACCGGAGTCACGATCGTCACGGCGCGCAGCGGAGATCGCGTTCACGGCATGACGGTCTCCGCTTTCACCGAGGTGTCCCTCGATCCGCCCCTCGTGCTCGTGTGCGCCGACCGCAGCTCGAACACGTTGCCGCTCGTTCGCGAGGGGGGTGTGTTCGCGGTGAACGTCCTGGCGCGCGATCAGGAGGCACTCTCGAACCGCTTTGCCTCGAAGAAGGAAGAGTGGACCCGCTTCGAGGGGCTCGAAACCGACACGGGCACGACCGGCGCGCCCCTGCTGCGCGGCGCGGTCGCCAACCTCGATTGCCGCGTGGCGGACATGCATGAGCACGGCGACCACGTCGTGCTCGTCGGCGCCGTCGAAGAGGTCCGCACCGCCGACCACGACCCGCTGCTCTACTTCCGCGGCGCCTACGGGGGCATCGCCTAGCAGGCCGTCGCCCTTTTCGGCGCGCGCCGTGCTGTGCGTGGTGTGTGATAGCTTGGCGGCGTGGAGCCGCTCCGCTTCGTCGCGTACTCCGATTATCTCTGCCCGTGGTGCTACAACGCGTCACGCCGGCTGCATCGTCTCGAGTCGGAAGAGCCGGACGTGGTGATCACCTGGAAGAGCTATCTGCTCCGGCCGCGACCCACGGCGAACCGCGACCTCGAGAAGTTCCGGCGTTACACCGAGTCGTGGAAGCGTCCTGCGGCCGATCCGGACGCCGGGAACTTTCGCGTCTGGTCGACCGACGTCGGTCCGCCCACACACAGCGTTCCAGCGCATCTCGTCGCGAAGGCGGCTGCGGCGCTCGGCGCCGATGCCTTCCGCGCGGTGCACGACCGCCTCCTGGTCGCGTACTTCGAGGAGAACCGCGACATCTCCGACCCCGCGGCCCTGCGCGCCCTCTGGATCGAGGCGGGTCTGCCCGAGGCCGGGTTCGCGCGGCACGAGGATCCGGCCCTGCTCGACGCCGTGCTCGCCGACCACGCCGAGGCGATCGAGATGGGCGCGAACGGCGTGCCCGCGCTTCGCCAGGAGGGCCGCGACGCCGCCGTCACCGGGGCGCTGCCCTACGAGGCGTATCTGCGCTGGGTGCAGAAGATCCGCTCCCGCGCGGCCGAGGCGGGCGTTTCCACCCCCGGCGGAAAAGTGTGAATTTCCGGTAAAGCCCGGGTCGCCGCCGTCCGATTCGCCTCAACAGGAGGGCGGTGGAATGACTCGGATGTTCTGCTCGGTTTGTGGGATCACGGGCTTCGCCGAGACGCGCTGGCCGGGATCGGACGCGGCGGAGTCGCTCGGTTGGTGGCTCGGCGGACTTCCCGGATTCCTGATCTGTGCATGGCGCCACGTGCTGCGTACCAAACACTGTGCGCTGTGCGGAAGCGCTGCGCTCGCGCGCGAAACGCGCGCGTCGGCAGCGCGTCAGCCGAGCGCGCCGCCGCATCTCGAGCGCGCGACCGGCGACGACGGGATGTGGCCCTCGCACTGGCGCGATCCCCGCGCGCGGCTGCGGCGCGGCGCCGGCTGCGTCGCGGCGTGGGGGCTGCTCGTGATCGGCTTGCCCGCAGTCGCCGCATGCGCCGCCGTGGCGTGGATCGCG
>JAHEJV010000092.1 GCA_024638705.1 Deltaproteobacteria bacterium
GATGACGAGGTTCAGCGCTTCTACGCCGTCAACGCAGCGCGCCTGCGCGGCGCCTCCCTCGAGCAGGTGGCACCGGACATCCGCCGCTATCTCCAGGAACAGGGACGCGAGCGCGCGATCGACGCCTACGTCGACGAGCGCTCGACGATCGTGCTCGAACGCGAGCGCGTCGCGCTGCGCCCGGGCGGACCTTCGAAGGGCCCCGACGACGCGGCCGTCACGATCGTCGAGTTCAGTGACTTCCAGTGCCCCTACTGCCAGCGCGCCACGCCGGTCCTCGAAGAGATCACGAAGCGCTACCCCGAAGACGTGCGCGTCGTCTACCGACACCTCCCGCTCGACAGCATCCACCCCAACGCGCGGGCGGGCGCCGAGGCCTCGGCCTGCGCGGACGATGCCGGGAAGTTCTGGGAGTACCACGACCTGCTCTTCGCCAACAGCCGCGCCCTCGGGCCGGACGACCTGCGCAGCTACGCAGAGCAGGTGGGCCTCGACCTCGAAGCCTTCGATGCCTGCATGGAGACCCGACGGCACGCAGCCGCGGTGCAGGCGGACGTCCTCGAGGCGCAGAGCATCGGCATCACCGGGACGCCGGCCTTCGTCGTCAACGGCATCGTGCTCTTCGGGCTCCAGACCGCCGACGCGCTCGACGAGATCGTGCGCGCCGAGCTCGCCGAGGCCGAGAGCGGCTCCTGAGCCGGGCGCGTGCGGCGTCCCGCCGCTCGCTTGACCGTGCCCGGGAGGACCGCCACTCTGTCCAGACCACCACCCAGTGGACGCGCCGCGTCCATCGAGGTCAGACCATGTTCGGAATCGGAACCACCGAGCTGCTCATCGTACTCGGCATCGTGGTGGTGCTCTTCGGCGCGCGCCGCCTCCCGGAGCTCGGCTCCGGCGTCGGCAAGGCGATCAAGAACTTCAAGGCCGGCATCTCCGGCAAGGACGAGCTCGACGTGACGCCGAAGAACGAGGAAGTCACCGACGGCGAGCCGCGTAGCGGCAGCTAGCCGGGCTTCCCCGTCCGCGGGCGCCGGGCCTCAGCCGCCCGACTTCGCCACCCGGATCTCGAAGCGATCGGCTTCCCGGGGCAGCGGCCACGCCACCGCTTCGAAGGCGCGCGACTCACCGGCCGCGAGCGGACGCCGGAACCCGGCGCGCACCGCCGAGAGCGCGTTCGCCCGTCCCTCGCGGAGCGACGCCACCGGACGCGGCGACGCGAGCCGCCAGGTGGGTTCGAGCACTTGCCCTTCGGCGTCGATCACGACGAGCTCGAGTGCGGGAATCGGTGTCGACCCGGCGTTCTCGTGCTGGAGCTGGCCCGACACGACGTAGAGCTTTCCCAGCCTCGCGTTGTCGACCCAGCGACCCGTTGCCTCCACCGCGCGGATTCCGGGCGCCACGAAGACCACCGGATCCGCGACGGGCTGCGGCACGAGGCCGTTCACGAGACCGAACAGGCAGAGCGACGCGACGACGGCCCACCCCGCCGCAGCGCCTGCGCGCCCGAGCCAGGTGGTGCTCCCGCGCGAAACGCTCGCCGCGACGACACGCCTCCGCTCGACCGCGCCTGCGGCCGGGGCAGCGGCAGTCGGGGTGGTGGCAGGGGTGGTGGCGGAGGACGTCGGGTCGGCGGCGTCGTCGAAGAGGTCCCATTCGTCCGGGGTGCCGAGCGTCTCGGCCGCGTCCGACGCGATCTCGAAGGCGGCTCCCTCCGGAGACACGGCCGCTTCCGCGGCCGTCGCCGCTTCGGGTTGTTCCGTCGCATCCACGGGCTGACCGAACGGCGACTCCTCCGCTTCGGACGAAGACAGCGGGGCGTCGTCCGCGGAATCGGACCCGTCGTCCTCGCTTGCGAGCGAGAGAGGCTCGTCGTCGGAAACGGAGCCGAAGTCCGATTCCGCGTCGAAACCGGACACGTCGAACCCGGCATCCGTGTCGACCCCGGAGTCCGCGTCGAACCCGGCATCCGTATCGGACCCCGGGCCCGCGTCGAGCCCGGCATCCGTATCGAAACCCGAGTCCGCTTCGAGCCCGGCATCCGTATCGAAACCCGAGTCCGCGTCGAACCCGGAATCCGTATCGAAACCCGAGTCCGCGTCGAACGCGGCCCCGGACTCCTCCTCGGATTCCGCGGCGAGGGCGGGCTCGGGTGTCGGGTCGGAATCGTCCGGATCGCCGAACGGTGAGTTGCCGTCGTCGTTGAATTCCCAGTCGCTCTCGGCTCCGGCTTCGGTCGTGCCCTCGGCGGCGGGATCCGGCAGATCGTCGGTGACGCCGGGGGTCTCGCCGGCGAGGACGCCCTCGCTCACCGCCCGATCGATCTCGTCCTCGGAGCTGGCTGCCGGCCGGTGCACGACGAAGGCGTGCTTGCAGCGCGAGCAGCGCACCCGAGCGCCGCTCTCGGGCACGCGCGCTTCGTCGAGCTGGAATTTCGTCTCGCAGCGCTCGCAAGTGACGATCACGCTAACGTTCTCCCCGTTCAGCCACACCGGAACGGCTCGTTCCGGATTCGGCCCTCGCGGCCCCTCGGTGCGTCCGCCCAGGAACGCTCTTCCGCGTTCCCGCTTTTCGGAGCCGCCGGGCGCTCGCTTGAGGCCTGTGCCGAGGAAGGCCGTTTGAGCGATCGAGAGACCCCCCTCCTGGAGCGCCGCCTGGTGATCGTCACCGGGAAGGGCGGCACGGGAAAGACGACGCTGGCGGCGACGCTCGCCCTCGGTGCCGCCTCGCGCGGCCTTCGCGTCCTCGTCGGTGCGATGGATCCCGACGCGCGCCTCGCGACCCTGCTCGGCGACCGCCCGACCCCGCTCGCCTACGAGCCGTCCGAGCTGCGCCCCAACGTGTGGGCGTGTCACCTCGAGCCCTTCGCGGCGCTCAGCGAATACCTCGGACTCCAGATCGGCTCGCAACGCATCGTCGAGCCCGTGCTGCGCAACCGCGCCTTCCGTCAGCTGCTGATGGCGGCGCCGGGCTGGCGTGACCTGATCACGCTCGGGAAGGTCTGGCACCTCGAGCAGATGGAGGACAGCGGCCGACCGCGCTTCGATCTGATCGTGGTGGACGCGCCCGCCACCGGTCACGGCCTCACCTTTCTCGATGTGCCGCGCGTCGTCGTGTCGGCGGTACGCGCGGGCCCGCTACGCGAGCACACCGAACGCGTCGAGGCGCTGATCGTGGACCCGAAACGGACGTTGCTGCTGCCCGTCGCGCTGGCCGAGGAGCTGCCGACCCGGGAGACGATCGAGCTCGTCACGCGCGTTCGCGACGACCTGCGCGTTCCGGTCGATCGCATCGTGGTCAACGCCGTGCACGCGTCGCCCTACCCCGACGACCTCGACGTCGACGCGGCGCTCGCAAAGCTGGCGCCCGACCTGCGCTGCGGATCGCTTCCGCCGTCGCGCATGCTGCGCGCGTGCGGGGCGATCCTGCGGGATCGCGCTGCGCTGAACCAGCGCTACGTCGACGAGCTCGCGCGCGAGACCGGTCTCCCCACGCCGACGCTCCCCTACCTGCGCGACGGACTGCGCGGATCCGCCGACCTCGAAACGCTCGCCGACGCCCTGCTCGGCCCGCTCCGGGCGGCGGCCTGATGCTGCCCGCCCTCGAACGTCGCGTGGTGGTGTGCGTCGGGTGCGGCGGCGTCGGCAAGACGACCGTCGCGGCGGCGATCGCACTCGAAGCGGCGCGGGCCGGGCGACGCGCGCTCGTGGTGACGATCGACCCGGCGCGTCGGCTCGCCGACGCGCTCCAGGTCGGCGCGCTCGGCAACGAGCCGCAGGAGATCCCGCGCAACGCCCTCGACGCCTTTGGCGTGCCCGAAAAGGGCGCGATGTCGGCGATGATGCTCGACATGAAGCGCACCTTCGACGACCTCGTCGAGCGCTTCGCCGAAGACGAGGAAGCGCGCGACCGGGTGCTCGCGAACCCGATCTACCGGCACGTCTCCGACGCGCTCGCCGGCAGCGTCGAGTATTCCGCGATGGAGAAGGTCTACGAGCTCTCGCAGTCGGGCGACTTCGACGTCCTCGTCGTCGACACGCCGCCTTCGCAGCACGCCCTCGACTTCCTCGACGCGCCCGAACGGCTCGTCGAGTTCCTCGACAGCCGGCTCGTGAAGATGTGGATCCACCCCGCGATGGCGGCCGGGCGCGTCGGAATGCGCTGGTTCCAGTGGGGAACGCGGCGCGCGTTCCAGTTGATCGAGCGCATCACCGGGCTCGGGTTCCTCGAGGACGTCTCCGAGTTCCTGCTCGCCTTCGAGCACATGTCGGAGGGTTTCCGGGCGCGCGCGAGAGAGGTGCGCGCGCTGATGCTCGGCCCCGAAGCCGCCTTCGTGCTCGTCTCGAGCGCGGAGACGGAATCGGTGAAGCAGGCCACCCTCTTCCTCGAACGGCTCGAGGCGAATCGGGTGAACATCGCGGGCCTCGTCGCGAACCGGGTCCGGTGCTGGCCCGGAGACGGACCGGCCTGGTCGGGAGAAGCGACGGACGAGGACGCGTCGGCTCTCGCCGGCGCGCTGTCGGGCGTCCACGACGAGGGCTTCCCGGCGGCGCGCGCGGCCACGGCAGCGATCGCCGCAACGGCGCATTATGCGGCGCTCGTCCGACGCGATGCGAGCGCGCTCTCGGCGCTGCGCGCAGAAGCGGAGCGCCGGGGCAGCTTCTTCCGCATCGTCCCGGAGTTCTCCGCAGACGTGCACGACCTCGCCGGGGTCGACCACGTTGCGCGCGCACTCCACGACGACGAGAATGAGGCGATGCAGTCGACGGAGAGCGAGACCTCGGAGGCGCGACGTGGCGCAACTTCCGCCTGACCCCGGCCAGCCCGGCGCGCCGGAACAGCGCCTCGACGAAGCGCTCGCGCGGGCGCGCCGTCACGCGCAGAACGCGCTCGCCGAAGCCCTCGCGGCGGCGCGCGCCCTCCTCGACGCAACCTCGCTCGCCACCTCCGGCGCGGCCGCCGGCGACCATCCCGTCTTCGCGGTGGCCGACGCCTGGATCGGCGACGCGGGTCGTCACCTCACCGAGGCGCGCGGACTTCCCGCCGACCTCGGCGCAGCCCTCGCCGAAGCCCTCGACGCCGAGATCCAGCGCTGGGAAGAACGCGCCGCCGCCGACCCGGATGCGCGTTCGGTGTTGCGCGCCTTCCTCGGACTCCGGGAGATGCTCTGGGAGGTGGGCGTGCGGCCGACGGCGGCGCGCCCCGGGAGTCCGCCGCGCGCGAACCCGGCGCAGCCGAGCCCGAACCCCGAGGACGAGCCCCGTACGCGACGCGTCGAGCGCGTTTCGGTGCAGGGATGACCCGGCGCGCGCCGCTGGGCTAGCGTTGTTGCTGCCCACGTCCGTGGGCGCCACGCCCGCATCCGTCGGGCAGATCGCCCGCGCCCGCGGGCACTGAGGTTCCACTCCCCTCATGACCGTGCTCATCAAGCGGTATGCCAACCGCAAGCTCTACAACACCGATACGAGTCGCTACATCACGCTCAAGGGCATCGCCGAACTGATCGAGCGCGGTGAAGAGGTGCGCGTGATCGACAACGAGACCGGCGAGGACATCACGTCCGTCGCGCTCTCGCAGATCCTCGTCGACAACGAACGCCACCAGCGCGCCGTCCCGCGCACGCTCCTCTCCGATCTGGTCCAGAAGAGCGGCGACGCCCTCTACGGTGCGATCAAGCGCAGCGTCGGCGAGAACGAGGAAGGCGGCCTCGGCGAGAAGATCCAGAAGAACGTGCGCCGGGCGATCCGCACCCGCGAAGAAGAGGCCCAGCGCTGGCGCGACGCGATCGGCGACGCGCGCTCCGAGTGGGACGACATGGTGCAGGGCGCCGTCGAGCGCGTCTTCAAGGCCCTCGACCTTCCGCGCCGCACCGACATCGAGGCGCTCTCCGAGAATCTCGAACGCGTGGCCGCCGCCCTCGAACGCCTCGAAGACGGAGACGAGCCGCCCGAGCCCGAGTTCGAGGAAGCGCGCCGCGCCGGAGCGAAGGAATAGACCGCCGCGCCGGCTTCATGCGCCCCGCGCGATCGACCGATCCGGGAGTCACGATGCCCTCCACCGACACCGTACAGGCCACCAACCCGCCGCGCGGCCGCATCCGACCGCTCGACGCGATCCGCGCGATCCGCGCGCTGATCCGCAACCCCGACGACACCGCGCGCGTCTTCGACGTGATCGACGCGCTCTCGGGCGCCACCGGCGACCGTCTCTACCAGCGCTTCCGGCGCACCGAGGTCGGCTCGCGACTGCTCGAAGAGCGTCCCGACCTCCTCGCGCGCCTCTCCGATCGCGAAGCGCTGCGGGCGCTGCCGTCGGGAACCCTCGGACGACACTACGCCGACTTCATGTCGCGCGAACAGATCAGCGCCGACGGGCTGGTCGAGGCGAGCGAACACACGCGCGACGCCCTGCCGCCCGAGCGCCGCTGGTTCGCCGACCGCCTGCGCGACATGCACGACCTCTGGCACGTCGTCACCGGCTACGAGCGAGACCTGCTCGGCGAGGCCTCCTTGCTCGCCTTCACCTACGCGCAGACGCGCAACCCGGGCATCGGCGCGATCGTCGCCACCGCGTGGTGGCGCGCGGGCCGCTTCTCGCCGGAAGCGCGTCGGCTGATCGGGGAGGGCTACCGCCGCGGTCGCGGCGCCGCCTGGTTGCCCGGCCAGCCGTGGGAAGAGCTGCTCGCGCTGCCGCTCGAGGAGGCGCGCACGCGACTCGCCGTCGGCGCGCCGCCCGTCTACGAGCAACAACGGTCGGAAGGCGCGCCCGCCCTCGCCTGAGGTCCTGGCCTAGCGCCCGTCGCGCCCGCGACCGAGGCTCCACACCGTCGCACGCGCGGCCCGCGCGTCGTCGACGAGGGCCTGCACGCGACCGCGCAGCTCTTCGGTGAGCCGCGCGACGAGGAGCTCGTCGTCGGCGGCCTCCGGCGGCAACGCCTCGAGCGCGAGCGGCTCGCCGAACCGGATCACCCACTGGGTGGGAAGCGGCAACGCGCCCGCCGGGCCGAGCCACGGAAACGTGGGCGTCACGGGCAGGAACGGGAGCCCGAGCGCGCGCGCCGGCGTCGTCGCCTTGTAGAGGATCGGATTCGTCTCCTCGGCGCCGACGATCCCGACCGGGACGAGCGGCGCCCGGCGCGCGATCGCAGCGCGCACGACTTCACCGCGCCCGAAGCGCTGGACGCGATAGCGGTCGGCGAACGACTTCGTCGCGCCCTTCGCGCCCTCGGGAAAGACCGCGACCCGGCGTCCGGTCTCGAGCAGCCGATCGAGGTTCTCCGGACACGCGCGCACGCCGCCGAGCCGGGTGAGTCGCGACTGCAGGAACGGCATCGCGATCCAACCGTCGGCCAGCGCGAAGCGGGCACGTCCGGCTTCGGGAGATCGCCGCTCGATGGCGTGCGCGAGCATCAACGCGTCCCAGGGAAGCAGGCCCGAACGATTCGACGCGAAGATCGCGGGGCCGGTCACCGGAAGCGGCCCGTCGCCGTCGGCGTCGACGCGCCAGTAGCGATCGAAGAGCAGGTCGAGCAGCGGACGGGCGCCCTCGACGGCCATTGCGTCCATGCCGAAATCGTCGACCGCGCCGCTGCGCTCGCGCATGCCGAGATTCGCGAGCCACCGCGGGAGCTCGAGCAGCGTGCGCTCCCAACCCGCCCCCTCGCGCGGGGACGCGGTCTCGACCTCCCGCGAGAAGCGCGTGCGGATCTCGCGTCGCAGGTCGCCGAAAGCCTCGCGGACGGCGCGGCGCTGGTCGTCGGTGCCGACATCGCCGAGGGCGCGAACTGCCGCGCTCGTCTCCCGGCGTCGCGGCGAGGGCGTCGCTTCTTCGCTCATGTCCTCACCGGATGCGTCCCGAGCGTCGCGACGTCACGAAGGAGACCCACGCCTCCTTCGTCGTGTAGTGCGGCTCGCCGAAGGCTTCCCAGCCGCGACGCCCGTCGGCGACCCAGAGGTATCGGAGGAAGTCGTAGAACGCCGCGGGCGGATCGCCCGTCTGGCCCTGGGACGGATAGTAGGCGAGCGGGTGCAACAGGCGCGCCGGAAGCGGCAGCGCGCGCTTCCCCGCGAGTCGCAGCAGCGTCGAGACGGGCAGCGGCTCGGCCCCGACGACGTTGAACACGCCCGGGTGCGGGTTCACGACGGCCGTCGCGAGGGCGTGGAGCCAGTCGTCCTCGTGGACGAGCTGGAGCAGCGGGTCGTAGCCGAGCGGAACGGGAACGACCGGGAGCGAGAAATACGCCGTCACGCGGTCCCAGAAGGTCGGCCCCATCAGCCAGCACGACCGCAACACCGTCGTCTCGACATCGGGATGGCGATCGCGCCACGCGGCGAGCGACTCCTCCATCTCGATCCGATCGCACACGTGATGCGCGTCGGGATGACCGCGCAGCGGACGCGACTCGTCGAGATAGTTCGGGTTGTCCGGCCTTGCGCCGTACAGCATGGTGCTCGACGTCACGACGAGACGACGCACCTTCGCCGCGGCGCACGCGTTCATCACCTGGACGCTTCCGATCGCCTCGAGCTCGTGATCGGCTTCGCGATCGGGCGTCGGATCGCCGCGGAAGGCGGTGTGCGCGACCACCTCGACGCGCTCCTTCTCGAAGACCTCGGCAAGCCGTGCGTCGGCCGCGGGCTCGGTGAGATCGACGCGCGCGAATCGGACCCGGTCGTCGCGACCTTCGGGGCGACGCGCGTCGATCGCGACGAGACGGATGCGCGGCGCGCGCTCGCGCAGGCGCGCGAGGAGCCCCTGCCCCGCGAAGCTGCGGGTTCCGAGGACGGCCACCACTCCCGGTTCACTCATCGCATCCCACCCGGAACCCGCGCCGGGCGCGTCACTCCCCCTCGGAGAGACGCGTGGCGCGAATGCGTCGGCCCGACGCGTCCGACGGGATACCATGGCGCGCGATGGATGCCACACCGACGGTCGAGGTCGTCACCGACCCGCGCTATCGCGATCACCGCGGTCCCGACGGACACCCCGAGCGCCCGGAGCGCATGGACGCCGTCGTCGGCGCGATCGAGGCGCGCGGGAGCCGACTCGTACATCGCGCGCCGCGGCCGGCGGAGCCGGAGGAGCTGCTCGCCGTCCACGACCGCGCGCACCTCGAAACAGTGCGGCAGGCGTCTCGAGCGGGCCGGGGCCGGCTCGATCCGGACACCTTCGTCTCGCCCGAGAGCCACGACGTCGCCCTGCTCGCCGCCGGCGGCAGCATCGAGCTCGCGCTGCGCATCGCGCGCGGAGACACGCGGCGCGGCTTTGCCGCCGTCCGCCCCCCCGGCCACCACGCCGAGGGCGACCGCGCGATGGGCTTCTGCCTGTTCAACAACGCCGCGATCGCGGCGCGCGCAGTGCAACGACAGGCGGGCGTCGAACGCGTCGCCCTGGTCGACGTCGACGTGCATCATGGAAACGGCACCCAACACATTTTCGAGTCGGACCCGTCGGTGCTCTACGTCTCGACCCATCAATACCCCTACTACCCGGGCACCGGTGCCGCGGGCGAGATCGGCGTCGGACGCGGCGAAGGCGCGACGCTCAACGTCCCGATGCCTGCGGGTTGCGGGGACGCCGAGTACGTCGGTGTCCTCCAACGCGTCCTGGCGCCGGCGGCGCGCGCCTTCCGCCCGGACTTCTGGATTATCTCATGCGGCTTCGATGCACACGAGGACGATCCGCTCGCGGCGATGCGCGTGACGGGCGCGGGCTACGCCGCGATCACCGCGATCGTCCGGGCACTCGCCGACGAGCTCTCGCAGGGTCGGCTCCTCTTCGTGCTCGAAGGCGGCTATTCGCTCGTCGGATTGCGCGAAGGCATGGACGCGGCGCTCGACGGTCTGCTCGCCGACGACGTGGCGCTCCCCGACGGCGCCGATCTCGTTCCGGGCAGCGTGCTCCACGACCTGATCGACCGGACCGCCGCCGTGCACGGACGCCAGATCCCCGGGCTCGGAAGCCTCTAGCGCCCGTCGCGGGGCCGTTCCGGCGAACTCGAGGGAGGCGGCGCGGGATGGGATGCGATCCCACCGTCGGAGCTTTGTACGAGATCCCAATTCCGGCCTCGCGGACCGGCCTCGCGGACGCAGCGCGTCGATCGCGAAAAACTTTTCGAGAAACTTCGTGGTTCCGAAGGCCCACACGATCTTGTGGCAGCGGCCAGCCCCAACCCCGAGATGTTGTACTCGAACTCGCAACTTCCACCGGAGACCCCCGAGAAACCTGAAAATAAGCTGTTGCACCCGGTGGAGACGGGTGGTATCAAGAGCCAGTCAGGTGGGGTCAGGTGGTAAGCGGATCACAGAGATCCCAATCGGCCGCGAGAAACGGGTCGGCCACCGGAACCAGGGCTCCGAAAATCTGAGGCGGGTCCGAAGCACCCCAACGCTCCATGTTCAGAGGACGCTTCGTGCATACGATCGACGCAAAAAACCGAATGAGCCTGCCGGTCGGATTCCGGCAAGAGCTGCATCGGCGCGATCCCGATCGAGCCCCGATCCTGACCAACGCGCATCAGTGCCTCGAGCTTCATCCCCACTCCGACTGGGAAGAGTACGAGAGGCAGATCGTCGGCATGGCCACCATCAACCCGAAGGCGCAGGCCTACGCCCGGATGATGGTTTCGGGTGCTGTGGAGTGCCCGATCGACAAGCAAGGTCGAATCCTCGTGCCGCCGCATCTGCGCGAGTACGCAGCGCTCGACCGAGACGTCACGGTAGCGGGTGTCGGCACGAAGATCGAGTTGTGGGATGCCGCCCGCTTCGAAACGAATTTGATCCAGACCCAAGCCAACTTCGAGGACGTGGCCATGGAGCTCGCGCAGAAGTTGGAGCCGAACTAAGAGGTTTACAAGCGGGGGGTTCGGAGAAGTCACAGTTCTTCTCCGACGAGAGGTTGGGGGTGTTCTCGGAGCACCGCTTCGAGAGAACGGGTCAGTCAATGGGGGGGACAGCCCGTTTTCTCGCAAGCAAGGTGCTCCGAGGCACCCCCAGGCCCCGCCCCGCTGGGCGACGGATCGCCGGGACGCCCGCCCGTCGCAATCGCCGCCGCCATCACCGACGAGTTGGATGGCGCGCCGCGACGCGCCCGATCGGGCGCAGAAGCGGCGCGCGGAGACCCTTTCGCTGGGGCACAGGTGGGAGCCCCTCTCCAGTGGCCAATGAGTTCGCACACGCGCCGGTCCTTCTCGAAGAGAGCCTCGAATGGCTCGCTCTCGGGCCGGACTCGATCATCGTCGACGGCACCGTCGGCGGCGGCGGACACGCAGAGGCCATCCTCGAGCGCAGCGCTCCCGACGGACGCCTGATCGGCCTCGATCGCGACGCCGAAGCGCTCGCCGCCGCGGGACGACGCCTCGCGGTGTACGGGAGCCGCGCGACGCTGATCCAGGCGTCGTTTCGCGCCATGGGCGACGCGCTGGCGCGCCTCGACATCGAAACCGTCGACGGGGTGCTCCTCGACCTCGGCGTGTCGTCCCACCAGCTCGACACCCCCGGTCGCGGTTTCCGCTTCGGCGCGGACACCGCCGACGAGACGCCGCTCGACATGCGGATGGACGCGGACGGCGAGGTCACCGCCGCCCTGCTCCTGCGCACCGCGACCGCAGAGCAGCTCGAAGGCTGGCTCCGTCGCTATGCCGACCTGCGCGGCGCGCGACGTCTCGCACGTGCGCTCGTCGCCGCACGCGAGGACGCGCCGCTCGAGACCGCTGCCGACCTGATCCGCGTGATCCGCGCATCGGGCGTCGGGCACGGACGTCGCCACGACCCCGCCACCCTCGTCTTCCAGGCGCTGCGCATCGCCACCAACGACGAGCTCGACGCCCTCACCGAGGGCCTCGCTGCGGCGATCGAAGTGCTGCGCCCCGGCGGTCGCGTCGTCGTGATCGCCTACCACTCTGCCGAGGACCGGATCGTGAAGCACGGGTTCCGCGAAGCGGCCCGCGACTGTGTGTGCCCGCCCGAAGTGCCGGTCTGTGTCTGTGATCATCGCGCGCAACTGCGCGTTCTCACGCGCCGGCCCGTGACGCCGACCGAGGCCGAGATCGCGGCAAACCCGCGCGCCCGCTCCGCGAAGCTCCGCGCCGCCGAGCGGATCGCGGAGGCCGCGTGAACTTCGCAACCCGAAACCCGTCGGAGGACGCATGAGCGCCAGCACACGACGCCCCGCCTCGCCCGGCGATCTGGTCGGCCGCGACTTCGCGCGCGTGCGACTCACCGCGTCCGGCATACGCGCCCGACCGCTCGGCTGGATTCTCTTCACCGCCTTCCTGTGCGCCTTCGCGATCGCGGTGCTGCGGATCGACATCCTCCGCGTGCGCTATGCGCTCGGTCAGGCGGTGATCGAGGAGAAGACCCTCGTGCAGGAGCTGCGCCGCGAATCGGCGACGCTCGAGACCCTGCGCGACCCGGCCCGGCTCGCCGAGCTCGCCCACGAACGCGGCTTCCGCCGCCCCGACCAGATCCTCGAACTCGAAGACGGCGCGAGGGCCCTGCAGCAACCATGAGATCGGCCGACGTCAGGATGAGTGCCCAGCGCCTCGCGATCGCGCGCGCAGTGCTCGTCCTCGCCTTCGTCGTGCTGGGAGTCCGCGCCGCCCATCTCTCCGTCTTCGATCAGCGGGGCGCGAAGCGTGGGGAGGCCCAGACGTTGCGCACGCTGACGCTCGCTCCCGAGCGCGGCAGCATCCTCGACCGGAACGGCACCGGACTCGCGCTCACCGTCGAAGCGCCGTCCGTCTACGCCGTCGGTCGCGAAGTGACCGACCCGGTTGCCGCCGCGCGCCTGCTCTCGCGCGAGCTCGGCATCGAACGGGCAAAGCTCCTGCGCAGTCTCGAGACCCGCAAAGGCTTCCGGTTCATCCGGCGCTGGGTCGGACACGAGCAGGCCGAGCGGATCCGGGACGCCGGGCTCGCCGGCATCGGCATCGTGCAGGAGCCGCGTCGCATCTATCCGCACAAGGGGCTCGCGGCGCGCTTCGTCGGCTTCGCGAACATCGACGGCGACGGCGTGCGCGGTGTCGAGCAGCGCGAAGATGCCTGGCTGCGCGGCACCACCCGCCGCCTGCCGATCGAGCGCGACGGATTCGGGCGTGCCCTCGTGCTGAACGGCGAGACGACCTGGGGCACCGCCGGCGGCGACATCCAGCTCACCCTCGACGCGGCGCTCCAGTCCGAAGCCGAGCGCGCGCTGCGCGAGCAGGTGAAGCGGACCGGCGCGCGCGGCGGCGTGCTGGTCGCGATGGATCCCCACAGCGGCGAGATCCTGAGCCTCGCCGAGTGGCCGACGTTCGATCCGAACCGCTTCCGCGAGATCGCCTACGGCGCCACGCGTTCTGGCGCGTTCCTCGATGCCCTCGAGCCGGGATCGACGATGAAGGCCTTCCTCGTCGCCGCGGCGCTCGAACGCGGCACCCTGCACCCCGATCAAGTGATCGACACCGAGGGCGGCCGCTTCCGCGTGCCGGGGAAGACGATCGCCGACCATCACGACCACGGCCTGCTCTACCCGGCCGGCGCGCTGGGCGTGTCGAGCAACGTCGCGGCCGTGAAGATCGGTTTCGATCTGGGACCGAAGGACCACTACGAGATGCTGCGCGCCTTCGGCTTCGGCGCCACGACGGAAAGCCGCTTCCCAGACGAGTCGGCCGGGGTCCTGCGCCACTACGACGCCTGGAAGCCGCTCGACCACGCGACGATCTCGTTCGGCCAGGGAGTCAGCGTCACCGCGGTGCAGCTCGCCACCGCCGTTTCGGTGCTCGCGAACGGCGGACATCTCGTCCGTCCGCGCATGGTGTCGGCGCGTCGTGCGCCCGGCGGGCCCTGGCACCCGACCCACCCCGAGGTGATGCGTCGGGTGATCTCGCGCGAGACGGCCGGGACCGTGGTTGCCATGCTCGAGAACGTCGTCACCGAAGAGGGCACCGGCACCCAGGCGGCGCTGCCGGGTGTACGCGTCGCCGGCAAGACCGGTACGGCGCAGAAGTGGGACAAGGTGGAGCAGACCTACTCCCAGCAGAAGTTCCGCTCGTGGTTCGTCGGGATGGCGCCCGCCGATGCCCCGCGCATCGTGATCGTGACCCAGCTCGACGAGCCGAAGCGGCCGCACCACACGGGCGGGATGTCGGCCGCGCCGCTCTTCGCGCGCGTCGCCCCGGCGCAGCTCGCCCGTTATGGCGTCCACGTCGAGAGCGAATCCGTCCAGCTCGCGCGCCGCGCAGCCGAGGACGAAGCCGCGGCGACGGCATCGACTG
>JAHEJV010000406.1 GCA_024638705.1 Deltaproteobacteria bacterium
CGAGCGAGACGCCCGTGACGACGGCGCCGAGGGTGGCGTCGGCCGGCTTCAGCTCGAGGCTCATCGGGCGCGCTCCATCGCCGGCGGAGAGTACCGGGAATTGCACCCGCTTCGCCCCCCGTACTAGCGTCGCCGCACTCCAAGCTGAAGCGAGGTCTTCCCATGTCCGCGCCCACCTCCCCGCCCGACTACGAGACGATCCGCATCGATCGCGACGGCGCCGTCGACTGGCTCACGCTGAACCGCCCCGACGCGATGAACGCGATCAACGCTCAGATGGCCACCGACCTGCGCGACTACTTCGGCGGCCTGCACGAGAACACCGACGTGCGCATCGTGGTGATGCGCGGCGAAGGGCGCGCCTTCTGCGCCGGCCTCGACATCCGCGATCCGAAGGCCCTCCTGCTCGCCGACGGCAGCCAGCCCGTCGGGCGCGGCTGGAACTTCCAGGGCTATCTCGCCGAGGTGTACCTGCTGATGCGCCGCTGCCCGCAGCCGATCATCAGCCTCGTCCACGGGTCGGCGTGCGGCGGCGGCTTCGCATTCGTGCTGGCGAGCGACATCCGGATCGCCGCCGAGAGCGCGCGCATGAACGCGGCCTTCATCCGCCTCGGCCTCTCGGCCTGCGACATGGGCACGAGCTACCTGCTCCCGCGTCTGGTCGGCACGGCGCTCGCGTCGGAGCTGATGCTCACGGGCCGCTTCATCGACGCGCAACGTGCCGAACGCACCGGACTCGTCTCCGAAGTGGTGCCCGACGAGAAGCTCGCCGACGCCGCCCGGCCCTATCTCGACGAGATGCTCACCACGTCGCCGATCGGCCTGCGCCTCACGAAGGAAGGCCTCTCCATGGCGATCGACGCCACCAGCCTCGAGGCGGCGATGGCGATCGAGAACCGCAATCAGATCCTGGCGTCGTCGAGCGAAGACTTCCGCGAGGCGATCCGCGCCTTCGGCGAGAAGCGCAAGCCGGTGTTCACCGGGCGCTGAGGCCGAGACGGTGCGTGGCTAGTCGACGTAGCCGCGCGCGCGACGCCCGGCGGCTATTCGACGTAGCCGAGCGCGCGCAGTCGTTCGCGGTCGAGGTCCTTCACCACCTCGCCGCGCGGTGGCGCGGTGGCGAGCTGGTCGTGGCTCTCCTCGGCCAGGCGCGAGAGGAGCTGCTTGGTCAGCTCGGGCTCGCGGGCGGCGAGGTCGTCGCGCTCGCGCGGGTCGGCCTCCAGGTCGTAGAGGCGCAGCACCTGCCTCGCGCCCTCGTAGTTCTCCTCGATCGCGATCAGCTTGTGCTTTCCCACCGCGATGCCGCCGCCGATCAGGCGCGGCGCGAAGTCGACGCGGAAGGTGAGCGCGGAGTCGGCTTCATTCGCCCGATCCGCCTCACCCCGGGCCGCGGCGAGCAGGCTGCGGCCGTCGAGGTCGTCCGGCGGTGCGACGCCCGCGGCTTCGGCGAGCGTCGGCAGCACGTCCATCAGCGTGACGCGAGACGACACGCGGCGTGCCTCCCGCTGTCCCGGCAGCTTCACGAGGAGGGGCACGTGCACCACTTCCTCGTAGAGCGAGTAGCCGTGGGAGAAGCCGCCGTGCTCGAAGAACTCGTCGCCGTGGTCGGACGTCACGACGATCAGCGCGTCGTCGAAGAGACCTCGCGTCTGCAGCTCCGCGAAGAAGGCGCCGAGCTGATCGGTCGTGTAGCGGATCGCCGTGTCGTAGCGCTCGATGCCGCTCGCGACGTACTCCGGCGTCACGTCCGCGCGATGGGCGATGCCCCCGCCGAGGATCTCGCCCATCGGCGAGCGGTAGTACTGGAAGTCGGGCCGCGGCGGACGGCCGAGCAGCGTATCCGCCGCGTCCTTCGGCACCAGATACGGGCCGTGGGTGTTCATCACCTGGAAGTAGAGGAGCTGCGACTCGTCGGGATGTTCATCGAGCCAGGCGAGCATTCGTTCGAGCCCCTGGTGGACGTCCGGGTAGAGATTGAAGGGCGAGCCGGGCTCGCGCTCGACGAAGTCGGCGAAGCCCTGGGTGAAGCCAGTCGAATCCGCGACGACGGGGTTGAAGCTGATGCCCCGCGCGACGTAACCCGCGCCCGACAACACCTCGGCGAAGGTCTCGTGGAGGCCGCGCAGCTTCGCGCCCTGACGGCTCGCACCGTGGCGCAGCGGCGCCTTCCCCGTGAACAGGCTCGCCGTGCTCGAGGTGGTGTAGGAGCTCGGCGCGTAGGCGCGCTCGAAGACGGTTCCGACTTCCGCGAGCGCGTCGAGCCCGGGGCTCGTGTCGCGCTCGTAGCCGTACTGGGAGAGGTGGTCGGCGCGCAGCGCATCGAGCACGAAGACGAAGACGAGGTCGCGCGGGGTCTCGCGCATGATCCAGAGCGGGATCAGGGCGAGGACCGCCGCGAGCAGGATCGCCGGCAGCAGCCAGATGCGGGGCCGCTCGGCGGCTTCGGCTTCGGGCGTCTCCCCTCCGGTTCCAACGGGATCGCCCCCGGTGACATCGGGTGCGGGCCGGGGCTCGGGCGTGCGGGTCGGGTCGACGTTGGTGTCCACCCTGCCCGTTTCGGCCAGTCGGGCCTCGGCCTTGTGGGGTCGCCCCGCGAGGCGTGATATCAACCCCGGCGATGGGGTTCACGAAGCGTCTGGCCTTCGCAGCGCACCGGGCCGCCGCCAGGTTGGGCCTGCACGTGCTGCCGCGCCACTACTACTCGAGCGTCGTCGACCCGCACGAGCTCCGGGCGACGCGGGCGCGCTGGGCGAAGCCGTCGACACTTCCCGGTGTCGATTGGGACCTCGCGGCCCAGGCCGAATGCCTCCGGGAGATCTGCGCGCCGTGGCGCGAGGAGTACGAGGACAACCGGGTCTACCGCGAGGCGATCGCCGGGCGCTTCGGGCCGGGCTACGGCGCGGTGGAGGCGCAGGCGCTCCACGCGGTGGTGCGTCACTTCCGTCCGCAGCGCATCGTCGAGGTGGGATCGGGCGTCTCGACGGCGTGCCTGCGCGCAGCGGTCGATCGCAACACGGCGGACGGCGCCGCGCCCGCCCGGATCACCTGCATCGAGCCCTTCCCCAGCGCCGCACTCCAGACGCTCGACGGCGTCGAGCTGATCGCGAAGCCGGTGCAGGAGGCGCCGCTCGCGGCCTTCGAAGCGCTCGGCGAGGGCGACCTGCTCTTCATCGACTCGTCGCACCAGGCGAAGGTGGGCAGTGACGTCACCCACCTCTTCCTCGAAGTGCTTCCGCGCTTGCGGCCGGGCGTCGTGGTGCACGTTCACGACATCTACCTCCCCTACGACTACGCGCCCTTCACGATGAAGACGCTCTGGCACTGGAACGAGACGGCCTTCCTCCACGCCTGGCTCGTGCACAACGAGCGCGTGCGGATCCTCTTCTGCATGAGCGCGCTGCACCACGCGCATCCGGAACGGCTCCGCGAGCTCTTCCCCGGCTACGATCCGGAGCCGATGCGGGACGGCCTGATGCAGGACGACGCCGGCGCGCTCGACTACCCGTCGCGCGACTTCCCGGCGGCCCTCTTCCTGCAGACGCGCTAGCGCTCTCCGCCGCGGCGGCTGGTGCAGTCGCTAGGCGCGCGGATCCTGCTCCCCGCGCAGCAGCACCCCCGGCAGCTCGCCGGTCGCCTCGCCGTTCTCGTGGGTCGCGACGCCGGAGGCGATCGTCGCCCGGTAGCCGGTCGCGCCCTGGAAGAGGCGGCGCCCGCCGGCCGGGAAGTCGTGGCGCACTTCCGGGGCGGTGAGACCCAGGTTCTCGAAGTCGATCACGTTCACGTCGGCCTTG
>JAHEJV010000407.1 GCA_024638705.1 Deltaproteobacteria bacterium
CGACGGCTTCGGCCTCGTCCTCGACGGGGAGGTCGACGACGCCATTGCGCACCTGTACTTCGATCGGGCCGACCTCCTCCGGGCGGAAGACACCGAGCCCCCCGCCCTCGATCATCGCCGGGCCGCCCATGCCGATGTTCGAGTTCGCCGTCGCGATCACGACGTCGCAGCAGCCGAGCAGCGCCGCGTTCCCCGCGAAGCAGCGCCCCGAGTTGATGCCGACCAGCGGCACCAGGCCCGAGAGTCCGCCCCAGAGGTTGAAGGCCAGGCAGTCGAGCCCGGCGACGCCACTGCCGTCGGTGTCGCCGGGGCGTCCGCCGCCGCCCTCGGTGAAGAACACGACGGGCAGACGCAGGTCGCGCGCCAGCTCGAACATACGGTCCTTCTTGCGGTGGTTCTGGAGCCCCTGGGTGCCGGCGAGCACGGTGTAGTCGTAGGAGAGCACCATCGTGCGCGCGCGCTCGGGACCGAAGAGCTCGCCGTTCACCGTGCCGACACCGGCGATCATGCCGTCGGCGGGCGTGCGCGCGATCAGGTCTTCGAGGCTGCGACGACGGCGCTGCGCCGCGACGACGAGCGCGCCGTACTCGGAGAAGCTGTCCGGATCGACGAGGTCGTCGAGGTTCTCGCGGGCCGTCCGTTGGCCGGTCTTGCGACGCCGCGCGACCGCGTCGGGACGCCGCTCGTCGAGCCCCACGTCGTGCCGCTCGACCACCTCGGCGAGGTCCGGGCGGATCGCGTCGGGATCGACCGCTTCCTCCACGGCGCCGGCCGCCGCCGCGACCTCCCGCTCTTCGAGGAACACGACCGCGTGTCCCTCGACGACGGTCTCGCCCGCCGTAGCCGTGATGCCGCGCACCACGCCGCTGCGATCGGCTTCGATCACGTGCTCCATCTTCATCGCTTCGAGCACGAGCAGCGGAGCGCCGACCGTGACCGCGTCGCCCACGGAGACCGCGACGCTCACGATCGTCCCCTGTAGCGGAGCGCGCACCGCGACGGTGCCGGGCGGCGCGGCCGGATCGGGCGCGGCGATCGTCGGCTTCGGCGCCGTCGCAACGCCTGCCCCACCTCCCGACTTCCCGTGCGCGAGCACCGCGAGCGGATCTCCGGAATCGATCACCGCGCCGGCGCGCCCGGACGCCTCCGCGACCGGCGCGGGACTCCCGACTTCGTCGCTTCCCTCGAGATGGAGCCGACGACGCGGTTCGCCCGCCGACGCCACGAGCTCCGCCGCGTTCTCCTCGACGAAGCGCGTCGTGATGCGGTGCTCGACGAACGCCGGGTGGCGCACCAGGGCACCGAGCAGCCCGACGTTCGTCTCGATGCCCTCGATGCGGAACTCGGCGAGCGCGCGCTCGGCGAGCGTCGCGGCGTCGGCGAAGCGCGGCGACGGACTGTGCACGATCACCTTCGCGAGCAGCGAGTCGAAGCGCGGGTTGGTGCGATAACCGACGTGGCCCGCGGTGTCGGTGCGGACGCCGGGCCCCGTCGGCGGCTCGAAGGCGGTGAGCGTGCCCGAAGCGGGCAGCGCGAGACCGTCCTTCTTGCGCAGCTTCTCCGTGTTCACACGCAGCTGGATCGCGTGTCCGCGCGCGGGCGGGATCTCCTCCTGGGAGAGCGCCAGCTCTGCGAGCGTGCGGCCGGCGGCGAGGTCGAGCTGCAGCGCCACGAGGTCGACCCCCGTCACCTCCTCGGTGACGGTGTGCTCCACCTGCAGGCGCGCGTTCGCCTCGATGAAATAGAAGGCGTCGTTCGAATCCGCGTCGACGAGGAACTCGACGGTGCCGAGGCTCGCATAACCCGCTTCGCGCGCGAGGCCGACGGCCGCTTCCAGCAGCCTCTCACGCAGCGCCGCATCGAGATCCGGCGCCGGCGCGATCTCGATCAACTTCTGGTGCCGGCGCTGCACGCTGCACTCACGCTCGCCGAAGTGCACGACGGCGCCCGACGCGTCGCCCGCCACCTGCACCTCGACGTGGCGGGCGTGCGGGAGGAAGCGCTCGACGTAGAGATCGCCGTTGCCGAAGGCGGCGGCCGCCTCGCTCGCGCAGCGCTCGAAGGCCTTCTCCAGCTCGTCCACCGAGTGCACCGGACGCACGCCGCGTCCGCCGCCGCCCGAGATCGCCTTGATCATCAGCGACGCGCCCTCCCCGAGGTCGGCGAACAGGCGACGCGCCTCGTCGAGCGACGTCGGCCGGGACGTGCCCTCCACGACCGGCACGCCGCACCGTTCGGCGAGCGCGCGGGCGCGGGCCTTGTCGCCGAAGAGCTCGAGCGCCTCGGGCGTCGGGCCGACGAAGACGAGCCCGGCGTCGGCGCAGCGACGCGCGAGATCGGCGCTCTCCGAGAGGAAGCCATAGCCGGGATGCACCGCGTCGCAGCCCGCCTCGCGCGCGGCCGCGAGGAGCGCCTCGATGTCGAGATAGGCGGCGGCACCCTCGCCGGGCAGCGCCACCGCGGCGTCGGCCTTGCGGGTGTGAAGCGCGCCGGCCTCGTCCGTCGAGTGCACTGCGACACTGCGCCAGCCGTGCACGGCCGCGGCGCGCATGACGCGGATGGCGATCTCGCCTCGGTTGGCGACGAGCAGATTCTGGGGCGACATGGGACCTCGGACGTGGACACGGCGGGCGACGCGCGTTCCAAGTGATGCCACATCCGGGCGTCCCAGCGCACCCGCGCTCAATCTCCGGCGGCTTTTGGTCGATTGAAGCGAAACGCCCCGGGAGCCTCTCTTGATCGACCTTTCCACCCCCTTTCGCGATCGCTACGAGCGCAGCCTCACCGAGAGTGTGCAGGCGCAGATCGAGGAGTGCGCGGACTATCTCCAGCACCCCGACGTCCTGATCGCCGAGTTCCTCGAGTCGTACTACTTGGTCGAGCGGAAGCTCGACCCGGAGGAGGCCGACGCGCTTCAGGAGGCGAGCACGGCCGAGCTCGTGCTCGAGCCCTACTTCGACTCGCTCGAGCTCCGGGTCCGCCGCGGGGCGAAGGTCGAGACGGTCCGCTGCGTGGCGGGCGCCTTCGCGCCGCTCGCCGGGGAGGTGCACCCGGCCCTCGAGCGCCGCGGCGTCGACTACATCGGCGTGCGCGACGGCTCGCAGCGCGTCGTGCTCGGCGTGAGCGACGTCGCGAACGAGACGACCGCCTTCTGTCTCCTGCTCCGCGTGCTGAACTGTCTCGCCGAGATCGCCACGCCGTTCCAGCTGACGCGCCTGCGGCGTCACGTCCTGCGCGACCGCCTCGATCCGGAGGGCACCTTCGACCTCCAGCTCTGCATCGCGCCGTGCGAGCGGTCGGAGCTCGACACCTCGCTGCTCGTTCTCACGCGCGACCTCGCGGAGATGTTCAAGACGCGGATCAGCGCCGAGCCACAGTTCGCGGGCCAGATCGGGCGGATCGAATGCCTCGAGCTCGGCGCCTCGGCGACGGAGGGGCTGCGTCCGCGCTGGCGCACCTGAGCGGCTGGCCGGCGGCGGCGCTGCGCGCCTATCCTTCGCGCCGTGCCCGTCGTCGTCGAAGACTACCCCCACCGGACGGGGGAGCACTGCGCCTCCACCGCGTTGCGCAACCTGATGGCCTTCCACGGCGTCCCGCTCTCGGAGGGCATGGTCTTCGGTCTCGCGAGCGGCGCCGGCTTCTACTACCTCCAGAGCGACGCGATGAGCCCGTCGCGGATGTTCCACGGGCGCAGCGCCACACTCGAGAACGACTTCGGCGAGAACCTCGCGATCGACTTCGTCGAGCGCGCCGAAGCCGACGACGACCGCGCCTTCGAAGACCTGCGCGC
>JAHEJV010000093.1 GCA_024638705.1 Deltaproteobacteria bacterium
CTCGGCGCGAACCCGTTCGAGGCGTTCGATCTGGCGACGCTCGCTCTCCGGGTCGAGCTCGAAGAGCTCGATGTCGCGGTCCTTCTCCTCGCGGACGGAGTGGTTCACGCCCACGAGCACGCGGGACCCGTCCTCGAGCGCGCGGTTGCGCTCCCACTGCTCGCGCGCGAGCTCCTTCTGGAAGTAGCCGCTCTGGATCGCGGCGAGGGCGCCGCCCATCGCGTCGATCTTCTCGATCTCCGCCATCACCGCGTCCTCGATCTGCCGCGTCATGACTTCGACGGTGTAGGACCCGGCGAGCGGATCGACGCGATCGGCCACGCCGGTCTCGTGCGCGACGATGTGCTGGATCGCCGCGCCGACGGCGATCGCCTCCTCGCTCGGCAGCGCGTGCGCCTCGTCGTGCAGCGGCGTCGTCATCGTCTGACCGCCGCCGCCGAGCGCGCACGCGAGCAGCTGGATCGCGAGCCGGGCGATGTTGTTCTGCGGCTGCTGGAGCGTGAGCGACATCGTGCCCGGCGACGCCATCAGGCGCAGCCGCTGGCTCTCGGGCTTCGTCGCTCCGTAGCGGTCGCGCAAGAGGCGCGCCCAGATCTTGCGATAGGCGCGCAGCTTCCCGACCGCCTCGAAGAAGTCCATGTCGACGCCGGTGATGAACGAGAAGTACGGCGCGACCTCGTCGACGGAGAAGCCGCGCGCGAGCACGCTGTCGAGGTATTCCATCGCGATCGCGAAGGAGAACGCCAGCTCCTGCACCGGATTCGCGCGCGCCGCGTAGAGCTGGGCGCTGACGACGGCGATCGGCACCCAGTGGGGGTGGTTCTTGATCGTGTACTCGATGACGTCCGTCGCGATGCGCAGCCCGTGTTCGGGCGGGAAGAGGTAGCGGCCGACGCAGGTGTATTCGATCAGGATCGCGTTCGGCATCTGGAGCGTGAAGCTCGCCGGGTCGACCCCCTTCTTCTCGAGGGCGGCGAGGATCATCGCGAGGTTCACCGGCTGGGGACCGTTGCACACCGACGTGAGGTGTTTCAGGCCGGTGAAATCGAAGTCGAGCGCCGCCTCCATGTCGGCGAGCGTGTCGATCGCCGTGCCCGCGCGTCCGACCTCGCCGGCGGCGAGCGGGTGATCGGAGTCGAGCCCGTTCGTGGTCGGGAGGTCGTACTCGATGATCAACCCGGAGAGGCCCTGATCGAGCATGTAGCGCGCGCGCTTCGCCCACTCGTCGCCGGTGCCGAAGCCGGTCACCTGGGTCATCGTCCAGAGATCGCCGCGATAGCCGTTCGGCTCGGTGCCGCGCGTGTAGGGCCACTGGCCGGGGAAGCCGACGTCGCGCAGGTAGTCGAAGCCGATCTCGTCGAGGTCGAGCGGAGTCAGGAGGCCGGGCACGGGCCAGCGCAGCGCCTGGGTGAGGAACGGGCTCTTGCGCTCGCCGTCGCGCGCGATCGCCGGGTCGCGCTGCTCCGACTCCCATTGCGCGCGGGCCGCGCGGATCGCTGCGAGTTCGTCCTGGTCGTGCGGGGGGGCCATGCGCGCTCCGGTTCGGTCGGTCGGCCGGTCGAAGCCCCAGTATGCCACCATCGACGCGCCGTGACCGAGCCCTCGCCGCCGCTCTCCCCCTACCAGAAGAAGCTCTTCGCGCTGCTCGCGGTGGCCACCTTCTTCGAGGGCTTCGACACGAAGCTCGCGAGTCTCGTGCTGCCGATGCTCGGACGCGACTTCGACGCCGGGCCCCAGGAGCTGGGCGCCGTGCTCTCGATCAGCGGCGTCGGCATGATGGCCGCGTTCGCGGTGATCCGGCTCGCCGACCGCGTGGGACGCCGCCCGGTGCTGCTCGCCGCGGTCGGCGGCTTCGCGCTGCTCACCCTGGCGACCGCCTTCGCCTCGAGCGTCGCGACGTTCACCGCGCTCCAGTTCGGCGCGCGGCTGCTGCTCGTCACCGAGCTCGCGCTCGCCTACGTGCTGCTCGGCGAGGAGTTTCCGAGCGCTCTGCGCGGGCGCGCGATCGCCCTGCTCGGCGCCTTCGCGAGCGTGGGTGCGTCGCTGCCGGCCTTCTTCCTCGCGCCGCTCGAAGACTGGGGCATCGGCTGGCGCGGGCTCTTCGCCGCCGGCGCGCTGCCGCTCTTGCTGCTCCCGGTGTACGCGCGCGTGCTGCGCGAGCCCGCGCTGTTCACCGCGCGACGCGAAGTGGCGCCCACCGGATGGCGCGCCGAGTGGCGCGCGTGGGGCGCGCTCGTCTCCCCTGCGCTGCGACGACGGACGCTCGGGGTGTCGGCGCTCTGGTGGACGGTCAACTTCTGGTCCGCCACCGCCCTCTTCTTCTTCACGCTCTACGCCTTCGAAGAGCGCGGCTGGACGGCGGCGGATCTGCAATGGCTGCCCCTCGGCACGATTCCGATCGGCTTCATCGGCTATGCCGCCGCCGGTTTCGCGATGGACCGCGTCGGCCGACGCCCCACCGCCAGCCTCTACCTCGTCGGCGGCACGCTCGCGGCCGCGTTCTGCTTCCAGGCCACGCGCGACGCCTGGATCTACGCCGGCTACTTCGCCCTGATCGGACTCGGAGGCCTGTGGACGATCGCGTCGACGCTCACCACCGAGCTCTTCCCTACCCCGCTGCGCGCGACGGCGATGGGCCTAGCGAACAACCTGATCGGTCGCACCGGGTTGATCGTCGGGCCCGCCGTCGCCGGCGCCCTCGCCGAACACACGGGTTCCACCGGCGACGCCGTCACGCGCCTCGCCCTGGTGAACCTCTTCTGTGTTCCCCTCGTCTGGTGGTGCCTGCCGGAGACGCGCGGGATCGATCTCGAAGCGTTGGACGCCACCGATGACGAGATGCGCTAGATCGCGCCGGCGCGCGCGAGGAGATCGCGCACCGCCATCGCCACGCGCGCATACCCCTCGGCGTTGGGATGGATGCGGTCGGCGCGCAGATCGCGTTCGGAGAGCACGTCCGCGAACACCTCGTTGTCGAGCGGCAGCCCGTGCTTCGCGGCGAGCCGCGGGTAGAGCTCCGCTCCACCTCCGAGCAGGAGACTCAGCTCCGGGACGCCGAGCAACACCACCGCCACCCCGCGCTCGCGGGCCATCGCGATCATGCGATCGAGGTTCGCCTCGGTCGCGGCGGGATCGTGGCGGCGCAGGAAGTCGTTGCCGCCGAGGCAGAGCAGCACGAGGTCGGGCCCGTGGCGGTCGAGGGAGGCCGCGAAGCGTCGCAGCCCCCGGGTCGTGGTCTCGCCGGGCACGCCGTCCGCGACGACCTGCTGGGGCACGAGCGCGTCGAGCTGTGCGGGATAGCTGCGGCTCGGCGAAGCGCCGTTGCCCGCGGTGAGGCTGTCGCCGAAGGCCAGGATCACCGCGTCCGGGGCGAGGGGCGCGAGCGACGGCCCGGACGGCGCCTCGCCGCAGGCGGCGACGCCGATCACGAGCGCCACGAGGCATCCCCACCGCTGCGCTCGGCGGACGCGCGCGCCCGATCTCACGCGCCGAGCTCCTCCCGCAGGAGCGACAGCGTGTCGAGATCCCGCACCGCGGCGTTGGTGCGGCGCATCGCGCGCATTCCCACCTCGATCGGCTGCATTCGGCTCCCGGCCGCGGCGGTCGCAACGGCGGCGACCCACGACGTCAGCGCGAGGCGGCGGTAGTCCCGCCAGAGGTCGTCCGCGGACGGCGCTTCGGCCCCCGCCGCGCGCAGTCCCTCGCGATAGCGCTGCAGCAGATCGCGCTCCTCCTTCTGGCGCATCCCGGTCGGGATCGAGTTGCAGAGGTAGTAGGCGACGTCGCGCATGCCCGGCGCGCGGGCGGTGCACGCCCAGTCGAGGAAGCCCGGGCGCGCCCCGTCGCGGAAGAGGTTGCCGAGGTGGCAGTCGCCGTGGATCAGCGTGTGCGGCCCGCGATCGAGCAGGTCGTTCACCTCCTCCATCCTCGCGACGTAGAGCTCGGCGATCGCGGCGAACTCGGGCGGAGAGTCGTCGCGGTAGGTGTCGAGGCCGGTCTGGATCAGCATGCGGCCCCACTCGTTGCGCATCGTCCGGTCCACCCACGGGAAGTCACCCGCGAGCCGCGCCGGATCGGCGAAGGCGGCGTGCAAGCCCGCCAGCTCGCCCATCAGATTGCGGGTGAACTCGAGCAGGTCGTCGTCGCCGGCCACGGGGAAGGTGCAGCCCGAAGCCGCGAGGTCTTCGAGCAGCATCAGGTACTGAGAGGGCTCCTCGCCCCACCCCGACCAGAGCGGGCGCGGCGTCCGCACCGGCGCGGCGTCGGAGAGCCCCGCGTAGAAGCGCGCCTCGCGCCGACCCATGTCGGTCGCGTCGACCATCATCCGCTGGGTGGCATCAGCAGGCGGCAACTTCGCGAAAACGCGCCCCGGCAGGGCGTCGGGCTCCTCCCACTCCACCTGCAGCACGGCGCGCCCGGTCGTGCCGCTGTGCGCTTCGGCCACCACGACGCGCTTGGCGCGGGCGCCGAGGGTTTTCGAGAGCCATTGCGGCGTGATCGCCTCGGGCGTTGCAGGCAGAGCGGACGGCATCGCGCGGGCCTCCATTCTTCGTCACTTGTCTCCGACGCGGGCCACTATAGTCGCGGGTGCCTGCGATCGATCCCCCCAAGGCAGCCCCCTCCGGAGAAGAAGAGATGGTTCAAGCAGCGACGACTCCGCCCACCGGTCATCAGCTCGTCACGCCCGCCGCACCCGAGTCGGTGGCCGAAACCGGCCTCGACGCCCAGTTCCTGCTTCGGCTCGTGCTGAAAACGATCTACGTCACCAACTTCGAGACGGCGCCTGCCCTCGCCGACTATCTCAAGCTCTCGGGCCTCGTCGTCCACGAAATGCTCGAGGAAGCGCGCGAGAAGCGGCTGGTCGAGGTGCTCGGCCTCGCCGACGCCGGCGGCTCGGTCTATCGCTACTCGCTCACCAGCGCCGGTCGCGACTGGGCGGTCGAGGCCCTCGGGCAGTGCCAGTACACCGGCCCGGCGCCCGTGACGCTCGACGCGTTCCGCGCCCAGGTCGCCGCGCAGTCGATCACCACCGACCAGATCACGCCCGAGTCGATGGCCGAAGCGCTCTCGCATCTCGTGCTGCCCGAAGGCACGATCTCGCGGCTCGGACCCGCCGCCAACTCGGCCCGCGCCCTCCTCCTCTACGGCGCTCCCGGCAACGGCAAGACGTCGATCGCGATGGCCCTCGGGCGCGCCTTCGACCACGCGATCTACCTGCCCTACTGCATCGAGGCCGACGGGCAGATCATCCGCTTCTTCGATCCGGCCGTGCATCACGAGTGGAAGGGCGAGCGCGAGCGCCAGCTCGGCGAACCGGATCCCGACGAGCGCTGGGTGCTGTGCCGACGCCCCGTCGTCGTGACCGGCGGCGAGCTCAACATCGAGATGCTCGACCTCGCCTTCGACGACATCTCGAAGACCTACGAGGCGCCCGCGCACATGAAGGCGTCGGGCGGCGTGTTCATCGCCGACGACCTCGGCCGCCAGCGCGTCGAGCCCCACGACCTGATCAACCGCTGGATCATGCCCCTCGAACGGCGCGTCGACTACCTGACGCTCCACACGGGGAAGAAGATCGAGATCCCGTTCGACCAGCTCGTCGTGTTCTCGACCAACTCGCCGCCCCAGCAGATGATCGACGCCGCCGGGATGCGTCGCATCCCCTACAAGTTCCACGTCCCGGTGCCCTCCAACGACGAGTACGTCCAGATCCTCAACAACGTCTGCACTTCGTTCTCGCTGGGCCTGCCCGGCGAAGTGGTCTCCTACCTGATCGACGAGTTCTACCCGAAGACGGGCGTCCCGATCTCCTCCGTGCACCCGCGCTTCATCATCGACCACGTGATCGAGCGCTGCCGCTTCGAGGGCCGCGATCCCGAGGTCACCCTCGAGATGATCCACGACGCCGTGGAGAACCTGATGGTCGAAGGCGAGCCGCCGCCGGTGCCGACCGCGGGTTAGTCCGCCGCTCGCTAGTTGCGCCGCTCCGCCCACGTCCCCGTCGGCCCGCGGAAGACCAGCACGCGCTGGTCGGTCTCGACGGTGACGAGATTGCTGCGCGCGCTCACCGAAGCGAGCTTCTCGCGCAGCTGCAACCGGATCGGGAAGAAGCCACCGGCGTCGGGCGAGAGACCGTACGCATGGCGATCGGTGACGACGACGGCGACATTCGCGCCGACCTGCACCGCGTCGAGGTCTTCGTTCGGGCCGAGCCGCACCTCGGCGAAGCGGTTCGTCGTGCCGAGGAAGCCGAGCACGCGCTGACGCAGGGTGACGAGGGCGACGCGATCGCCGAGCGCGGCGCCGGCGGGCGGACGCTCGCCCCGCTCGTAGGGCGCCTCCTGCCACCGCGACGATCCGGTCGCGACGGCGAGCACGCGCCGGTCGGTGACGACGACGCCGACGAGCCCGCGCGTCCCGACCCACACGACCTCCTCGTTCAGCTGGCGCCGCACCACCGAAGTGCCGCCGCCCGCGGCGTCGATCGCGAGCAACTCCTCCTCCTGCACGACGATCTCGATCAGATCGCCGAGCGGGAGCTGATCGCGGCGCGGGGTCTGCGCGTGTGCGAGGACGGGGCCTAGGAGGATCGCCGCGGCGAGTGCGAGCGGAACGGAGCGGAAGATCATGGGGGGGACGAGCATGCGCGCTCGACCCGGATCGCGCACCTTCGCGTCCGACATTTCGCGATTTTCGTGAGGAGGACCCCGATGTCACGCTCCCGACGCGCCGCCGCATTCGCCCTCGTGATCGCCGTCGCCGCGCTCACCACGAGCTGCGCCGCCTGGAAGCGCTTCCAGTACGAGGGCTTCGACCGCGACGTCTGGCAGAAGCCCGACGAGGTGATCGCGCTGCTCGGCATCGGCGCCGGCGACCGCATCGCCGATATCGGCGCCGGCGGCGGCTACTTCACCTTCCCCTTCGCCGACGCGGTGGGCCCCACCGGCCGCGTCTACGCCGTCGACGTCGACGACATCCTGATCGCCTATCTCGACGAGCGCGTCCGCGAGGAGAGACGCGAGAACGTCGTCGTCGTGCGCGGCGCCTACGACGATCCGATCCTCCCCGACGGCGAGATCGACCTCGTCTTCCTCGCCAACACCTACCACCACATCGAGGACCGGCCCGCCTACTTCCGCCGCGTCCAGACCGACCTCGCCCCGGGCGGCCGCGTCGCCCTCGTCGAGCTCGACGACCGCAGCTGGTTCCCGCGCGTCTCCGGCCACTTCACCGCCGCCGAACAGATCCAGGCGGAGATGACGGAAGCGGGCTACCGCCTCGCCGAGAACCACGACGTGCTCGAGCGCCAGAGCTTCCTGGTGTTCGAGCCGGACGAGTAGGCGGGGCTCAGTCGCTCTTCGCCAGCTTCTCCTCGTGCTTCACGTTGCGCGCTTCGGCGACGAGGATCACGTCTTCGGCGATGTTGGTCGCGTGGTCGGCGACGCGTTCGAGGTGCTTGGCGACCATCATGATGTCGACTTCCTGGGACGCCGAGCCGTCCGCGCTCTCGAGCGCGCGGACCATCGTCTGGACGACTTCGTCCTGGATCGTATCGACCTCGTCGTCGTCGGAGATCACCGAGCGCGCGAGATCGGCGTCGGTGCGGCTGAACGCATCGAGAGAGCGGCGCAGCATCAGCTGGGCGGCGCGCGCCAGCGTGGTGAGCCCGGCGGGCAGCGAGATCGGATCGGAGTGCGCCGCCCGACGCAGACCGCAGCGCGCGACGTTGCGCGCGAGATCGCCGACGCGCTCGAGGTCGACCGCGATCATCTTCACCGCGAGCACCTCGCGCAGCTCCTCGGCGACGGGCGCCTGGAGCGCGAGCGCCTTGAGCACGTGCTCGTCGAGGGTCACCTCGAGGCGATCGATCTCGATGTCGTCCTTCGCAACCTCCTCTGCGAGATTCACATCGCAGTCGAAGAAGGCGCTCAGCGACTTTTCGAGGATCGCCTCGGCGCGCCCGCCCATCCGCAGGAGTTCGGCGCGCAGGCCCTCCATGACTTCGTCGAAATGCCGGTTCATGATTGCCCCACCGGGGTCGTTCGGCTCATCCGTATCGCCCCGTGATGTAGTCGCTGGTTCGGGTTTCGCGGGGGTTCGTGAAGATCTCGTCGGTCGCGCCCTGTTCGACGAGCTCGCCGAGGTGGAAGAAGGCGGTCCGCTGCGAGACGCGGGCGGCCTGCTGCATGTTGTGCGTGACGATCGCGATCGCATAGCGGCCGCGCAGCTCGTAGATCAGCTCCTCGATTCGCGACGTGGCGATCGGGTCGAGCGCCGAGCACGGCTCGTCCATCAGCACCACTTCCGGATCGACGGCGATCGCCCGCGCGATGCACAGGCGCTGCTGCTGACCGCCCGAGAGCGCCGTGCCCGGCTCGTCCAGGCGATCCTTCACCTCCTCCCAGAGCCCCGCGCGCGTGAGGCTGCGCTCGACGATCTCCTCGAGCTCGGTGCGGTCCTTCGCAAACCCGTGGATGCGCGGGCCGTAGGCGACGTTGTCGTAGATCGATTTCGGAAACGGATTCGGCTTCTGGAACACCATGCCCACACGAGCGCGCAGCTGTTCGATGTCCATGCCTTCGTCGTAGATCGAGTCGCCGTCGAGGCGGATCTCCCCTTCGACGCGACAGCCCGGGATCGTGTCGTTCATCCGGTTGAAACAGCGCAGCAGCGTCGACTTCCCGCAGCCCGACGGGCCGATCAGCGCGGTGACTTCGTCGCGGGTGATGTCGAGTTCGACGTCCTTCACGGCGTGGTTGTCGCCGTAGTACACGTGGACGCCGACGGCGCGCATCTTTACGTCGCCGCGCGCCGCGGCATGCGGCTTCGAGGTCACTTCGGTCTTCACTTCGGGGGCCCTGCTCGGCTCGGCCATCGGCTCGCCCGCTTTCATCGCGGTCACCAGCGAATCTCGAATCGCCGTCGCAGCCAGATCGCCGTCGCGTTCATCGCGACCAGGAAACCTAGCAGCACCAGGATTGCCCCAGAAGTTTTCGCCACGAAGGCGCGCTCGGGGCTGTCGGCCCAGAGGAAGACCTGCACGGGGAGCGTCGTCGCGGCATCTCCGATGCCCTGGGGCACGTCCGCGATGAACGCCACCATCCCGATCATCAGGAGGGGCGCCGTCTCGCCGAGCGCCCGCGCCATGCCGATGATCGTGCCGGTGAGGATCCCGGGCAGCGCGAGCGGCAGGACGTGATGCCCGACGACCTGCATCGGCGACGCCCCGAGCCCGCGCGCCGCCTCGCGGATCGACGGCGGAACGGCCTGGATCGCGGCGCGCCCGGTGATGATGATCGTGGGCAGCGTCATCAGCGCGAGGGTCATGCCGCCCACCAGCGGCGCCGAGCGCGGCAGCTGGAAGAAGTTGAGGAACACCGCGAGCCCGAGCAGACCGAAGACGATCGAGGGCACGGCGGCGAGGTTGTTGATGTTCACCTCGATGAGGTCGGTGGCGCGATTGCGCGGCGCGAACTCCTCGAGGTAGATCGCAGCGCACACCCCGAGCGGGAAGGCGATCGCGAGCGTGACGAGCAGCGTCCAGAACGATCCGACCACGGCGCCCCAGATGCCGGCGAGCTCGGGCTCGCGGGAGTCGCCCGAAGAGAGGAACGTCCAGGCGAATCTGCCGCGTAAACGGTCGTCCGCGGTGAGCTGATCGATCCAGGTGATCTCGCGGTCGCTCACGCGGCGGTCGCCCTCGGCGGCATCGCGATCGACCGCGCCCTTGCGGAAGAGATCGACGTTGCTGCTCGCCGGCAGCCACCACTCGGACGAAGTGCCGATCCGCGACGGATCCTCCTGCACCGCGTCGCGCAGCGCGGTGCGCGCACCCGAGCTCACGAGACCGGAGAGCTTGCGGCGCTCGCGGCGATCGGTGACGTCGGGGAAGAGACCGCGAATCGCGTCGCGTACCAGCGCGCCGTAGTCGGCGCGCGCGAGCTGCCGCACGCGTTCCTCCTGCGTCTCGGCTTCGGCGTAGGCGGAGAACACCGCCGGGTCGAAGTGGATCGGGAGCCGCACTTCCGTGGTGCGGAACGACGAGGCGCCGTTCGTCACGATCGTGCCGAGCAGGATCGCGAGGGCGAGCATCGCCAGGCCGATCGCGGTCGCCGAGGCGCGGCGGAAACGCCGCTCACTGCGGTGACGCCGACGCAGGTGCGCCTGCATCTCCGGCGACGACCAGCGCGCCCCGGGGTTCTCCGGCTCGTTCGCGTCAGTCATAGAGCTCCCGGTAGCGCTTCACGATGCGCAGCGCGGCGATGTTGAGCCCGAGCGTGACGACGAAGAGCGTGAGCCCGAGCGCGAAGGCCGCGAGCGTCTTCGCGCTGTCGAACTCCTGGTCGCCGGTGAGCAGCGTCACGATCTGCACCGTCACCGTCGTGACGGCGTCGAGCGGATTGACGCTGAGATTCGCCGCGAGCCCGGCGGCCATGACGACGATCATCGTCTCCCCGATCGCCCGCGAGACGGCGAGCAGCACCCCGCCGGCGATGCCCGGCAAGGCGGCGGGGAGCATCACGAGACGGATCGTCTCCGAGCGCGTCGCGCCGACTCCGTAGGACCCGTCGCGCAGCGCGGTCGGCACCGCGGTGATGGCGTCGTCGGAGAGCGAGGAGATGAATGGCACGATCATCACGCCCATCACGAGGCCGTCGGCGAGCGCGCTCTCCGAGGCGACCGAGAGGCCGAGCCAGGCGCCCGAGTCGCGCACGAAGGGCGCGACCACGAGCGCGGCGAAGAAGCCGTAGACGACGGTCGGCACGCCGGCGAGGATCTCGAGCAGCGGCTTCGCCCAGTCGCGCGTGCGGGCCGTCGCATAGAAGGTCATGTGGATCGCGGCGAACAGTCCGATCGGGACCGCCACGACCATCGCGATCGCGGTGATCAGCAGCGTGCCGACGAAGACCGGCACCGCGCCGAACGAGCCCGAGCTGCCGACCTGGTCGGCGCGCAGCGCCGTCTGCGGGCTCCAGTGCGTCCCGAACAGGAATTCGCTCACCGACACCGTCTCGAAGAAGCGCAGCGTCTCGAACACGAGCGAGAGCACGATGCCGAGCGTGACGAGGATCGCGAGGGTCGAGCTCGCCATCAGCACGATGCGCATCGCGCGCTCGACGCCCGCACGCGCGGCGAGGTCGGGGCGGATGCGGCGGAAGCTCACCACCGCCGCGCCGACGCCGAGCAGGAGCGTCAGCGCGAAGGCGCCGGTCATCGCCTGGCGACGCAGCGCGAGATAACGGTCCGCCGCCGCCCGCGCGGCCTCGCCGGCGCTCGCCGACGCGATGTCGCCGCGCGCGATGTTCAGCACGTCGTTGGCGAAGAGCGCGCGCTGGCTCGGATCGTCGGGCAGGCTCGCGCTCGGCACGCTCGACAGCGCCTGGCTCTCGAGCCAGCCCGGCGCCGCGACCAGCCAGACGACCGTGATCGCGAGACCGGGCAGCGCCGTCCAGAGCGCCGCGTACCAGCCGTGATAGGCCGGCAGCGCGCGCAGACGCACCCCGTCGGAGACGACGAGGGCGCGTCGGCGCGCCAGCCAGAAGCTCGCCGTGGCGAGACATCCGACCGTCGCGATCAGAAGCAGGCCGAGGGACATCGGGGGCTCTCGCAGAGTGCGCGGCCGCGGCGGGTACGGAGGGCCCCGCCGCGGCCGGCGCTCAGTGGCCGGAGGCCAGCTGCAAGGCGGTGAGGCTCTCGGCGTCGGCGCGATACTTCTCGCGCTCCGCCGCAGGCGCGGGGATCAGACCGCGATCGGAGAGGTATCCCTCCTCGCCGACCGCCTTCTCGCTCGTGAACTCCTCGAGGTACTCGCGGATGCCCGGGATCGAGCCGACGTGTGCGTTCTTCACGTAGATGTAGAGCGAGCGCGACACCGGGTAGTCGCCCGAGGCGATCTTCTCGAAGGCCGGCTCGACGCCCTCCACGGCGCTGCCCTGGATTACGTCGACGTTCTGGTCGAGGAAGCTGAACCCGAACACGCCGAAGGCGTTCGGGTTGGAGACCAGCTTCTGCACGATCAGGTTGTCGTTCTCCCCGGCTTCGACGTAGGCGCCGTCCTCGCGGACAGCACGACACACTTGCTTGTAGCGGTTCTTGTCGGTCTTCTTGAGCGCGGCGAGCTCGGGGAAGGTCTTGCAACCGCCCTCGATCGCCAGCTCGTTGAAGGCGTCGCGCGTGCCCGAGGTGGGCGGCGGGCCGAGCACTTCGATCTTCACGTCGGGCAGGCTCGGATCGACGTCCTTCCAGGTCTGGTTCGGGTTGTCGATCAGCTCGCCGCTCGGCGCGGGCACCTGCTTCGCGAGGGCGAGGAAGATCTGACGCAGCGTGAAGGCCTGCTTCGCCGTCTTCTTCGAGTTGGCGAACACGATGCCGTCGTAGCCGATCTTGATCTCGACGATCTTCTCGACACCGTTCTTCTCGCAGAGCTCGACCTCGGACGCCTTGATCCGACGCGAGGCGTTCGTGATGTCGGGATGCTCGACGCCGACGCCGGCGCAGAACAGCTTCATGCCGCCGCCGGTGCCGGTGCTCTCGATGATCGGCGTCTTGAATTCGGAGCTGCGGCCGAACTCCTCGGCCGCGGCGGTCGCGAATGGGTAGACGGTCGACGATCCGACGATGCGGATCTGGTCGCGCGCTCCCGACGGGCCTGCGACGAGCAGGCCGAGGACGGCGAGGAATGCGATGTGGTTTCTCGAAAGATTCATTTCGCCCCTCTTCCTTTCGTGTTTGTGGGGTCCAAGGACATCGAGAACTCTAGGAACGCGCCGTGTCCGACCCGACTCGTTCGCGTGAAGGTTCGATGAAGGCCCGTCGGCTCAGAACTTGAAGATCATGTCGGCCTGGCCGCGCAGCCGATCTGCTGCGGGCCCCGAGTTGACGTGGGCGAGGCCGCCTTCGATTCGCTTCGACGAGAAGCCGGTGAACTTCACCGTCACGCCGTCGAAGAGCTGCCGCTCGACGCTGGCCAGGAAGCCCTCGCGATTCGGCGTACCGTCGAGGATGTCGCTGTCGAGGAACATCGACGGGAAGGCATTCGCCTCGATGTGGAACCAGGCGAAGCCGAGCTTCACGAGCTGCTTCTTGTCGCCGACGAAGATGCCGGTGGCCCAGGCGTCGTCCTGCCGATCTTCGGTCGGGAAGATCAGCGAGTTGCGGGCGGAGAAGTTGTTGGCGTACGACCCGAAGATCAGGACCGGGAAGAGTTCGGACATGCCGAGCTCGAGGAAGGCCGAGGTCTCGGCGACCTGGATCGACAGGTTCCGCGCGCCGACGCCGTCGATCAGGTTGCCGCCGGTGCCACCGGGGCCCCCGTTGAGTGCGGCTCGCGCGTAGAAGGCGTCGTCGAGCGAGAAGAAGTGGTAGACGGTGCCGCGCGCACCGAAGGTGACGTTGTCGGCGAGGTCGACCTCGCCGCCCAGCTGGCCGGCCGCGAGCTTCGGGTCCTTCGAAGCCGTGTTCTCGTCGAGGATGTAGACGCCGCCGTTGGCGAAGAGCGCAACGGGTCCGGCCTTGCCCTTGACGCGAAGACTCGCGCCTTCGGGGGTGATGTCGCCATCCCAGAGCAGCGAGTCGCTGCCGAGGGCCTTCCAGATGAACGGGTTCTTCACCTTGCCGACGTCGATGCCGAGGTAGCCGCCCTCCACGCCGGGCAGCTCGCCGTCCGGGAAGGGCGTGAGCGTGGCGTAGGCGAGATCGAAGCGGATGTCGTCCGTGTCGAAGTCGTTGCCGCGGCCGAGGGTCTGGTTGGTGCTGCGCGGGTCCGCGCCGCCCGAGGCGAGGCGGAAATAGACGGTCGCGCGGCTGGCGACCTCGCCGCTCATGTTGATCCGACCGCGATACCGGGCGCGTGTCCGGTCCTGGTAGCGGGTGCCCGTCGAGCGTCCGTAGACGTCCTGGTCGAACTCGAAGTGCTCGAGGCGGGCGCGGAAATCGGCCCAGAGCTTCACGCGGTCGGTCCAGGCGCGCTTCGCGTCCTTCTTCATCGCCTTCGCGGCGAGCTCGGCGTGCTCGTCCTCGTCGATCAGCCCCTCTTCGCGAAGGACGTTCACGATCTCGGTGAGGGTCTCTTCGTCTGCGGCGGTCGCCGGGAGGGCCAGGGTGGCGGCGAGCAGCAGCGCGGAAAGCTGCG
>JAHEJV010000408.1 GCA_024638705.1 Deltaproteobacteria bacterium
GAACCCTAGCCGAACGAACCAGGAGCACCGACATGGCCGCTCAGAGCCGGGAGCCGGAAGAGGAGATCGGATTCCAGCTCGTCTGGACGCTCGACGACTGAGTCCGGAAGCGCGACGATCGGGTTGGCGCTGCGCCGCGTTGCAGCCCGGAGGCGAATCATGACCCTCGACGAATCATGACCCTCGACGAACTCGACGGCCACGTCCGCGGCGCCCGCATCGGGAACTTCGTCGCCAACGCGATCATCAACGGCGCCTTGGCGTGGTGGTTGCTTGGCCACCACGAGCAGCTCCACGCGTGGAGCGATCCCGCCTACGGGCCCGACCTGATCCTGACCGGCTTCCTGCTCTCGGCGATCGTCGCCGCGATCGTGATCCAGACGCACCGCCGCAAGGCGCGCCGCGGCGACCTGACGGCTGCGCCTCTCGGATCGCCCATCCTCGAGGACGCCACGCGCCGCAGCGTCGTGGCGAACGCGCTGCTTGCCGGCGGCGTCGGCGCCGCGGCGAGCGGCTTGCTCGCCATCGCGTGCACCGGCTTCGTCGGATCGCTGGGCGCCCTGGACTACACGGCACTCAAGGCGCTGTGGACGGGCATGCTCGCGGCCACGATCGTCGAGCCCGGCATGCGGCTCGGGCTGCACGTCGGCGCGGCCGAACGCGCCGCCGCCTAACGCTTCGTCCGGATCAGCGCTTCCTGGGCCACCGAAGCGATACGCGTGCCGTCAGCGCGGAAGACGCCGCCGAAGATGACGCCGCGGGCGGCGTGGGCAGCCGGGCTCTCCGAGGCGTAGAGCATCCATTCCTGGTCGAGCATGTGTTGGCCGCGCACGAAGGGGTGGTGGATCCAGACCGCGTGATCGAGGCTCGCCGACATGCGCTTTCCCCACGGCAGGCCGTGGGCGCGCGCGGCGGTGGAGAGCAGGGTGCGGTCGGTGAGGTAGACGAGCATCCCGCTGTGGACGACCGGGTCGTCGGGCAGCGCGCCGCGGACGCGGATCCAGTTCGTCTGGCGCGGCTCGTACCTCTTCTTCGGGTCGGCGAAGTCGTAGTCGTCGCCGAGCCGCACCTCGACGGGGCTCTCGCGGAAGGCCTTCGGCAGGTTCAGCGCCTTCGCGCGCAGCACCTCCCAGTCTTCGAGCGTGTCCGGGGGCGGCGCCTCGGGCATCGGGCTCTGGTGCGAGATGCCCGCTTCGGGCGTGGCGAAGCTCGCCGAGAGGTTGAAGACCGCCTCGCCGCCCTGATACGCGACGACGTTGCGCGTGGTGAAGCTCTTGCCGTCGCGCAGGCGCATTACGACGAAGCGCAGCGGCACGTCGTGCCGTCCGGGGCGGAGGAAGTAGGCGTGCAGCGAGTGGAGCGGGCGGTCGCCGTCTCCCGAACAGACGGTGCGATAGGCGGCGACCACCGACTGGGCCGCCACCATGCCGCCGAAGAGCCGTCCCTCGCCGGGACCGGGATCGCCGAGGTAGAGGTCGCGATCGAGCGCTTCGAGATCGAGACAGCGCAGCAGCGTGTCGAGCGGGGAGCGTTCGCTCAAGATGCCCGCTCGAGGGCGTCGCGTACGAGCACGAGGCGGTCGTTGCCGAAGTACATGTCGTCGCCGTCGACGAACATCGTGGGCGAGCCGAAACCGCCGCGCTCGATCAGCTCGTCGGTGTTCGCGCGCAGCTTCGCCTTGACCTCGGGCAGGGCGATCCGCGCGAAGAACGCTTCGCGATCGAGCCCGACCCGAGCGACGATCTTCGCCAGCACGTCGTCCTGGGAGATGTCTTCGAGATCGCCCCAGTAGGCCTCGAACACGGCGCGCGCGTAGGCGGGGAGCACGCCCTCGTCCAGCGCGACGAAGGCGCCGCGCATCGCCTTCACGCTGTTCACCGGAAACACCGGCGGCATGCCGATCGAAAGGCCGTAGAGACGCGCCCAGTCCGCGAGGTCCTTACCGTAGTAGCGCGCCTTCGCCGGCACCGGCGCCTTCCGCGCTTCGTACACGGACGGGTTCACGCTGTTGAACACGCCCCCGACGAGGAAGGGTCGCCAGACCAGCTCGGCACCGGTGTCGGCTGCCGTATTCTCGATCTCGTGGAAGGCGAGGTAGGTCCAGGGGCTCGAACAATCGAAGAAGAATTCGAGGGTCGCCATCGGACTCCGGGGTATACCACTCCTCGCGAGGCCGGGCTCAGCGTCCCCAGATGTGCGCGGGCCCGCCGCAGCGCGCGGCGAGGCGGCGGGTCTCTTCGGCGAAGATCGGCTCGAGCTCTTCTCGTAGGTAGGCAGGCATCGGCGCGTCCGCCCCGACGGCGATCCGTTCTTCCGCGGCGCGATACGCCACTTCGACGTCCGGGTCGAGGCCGGCGTGGCGGAAGACGCGCTCGAGCAGATGACGCGGGCGGTCGCGGACGTCCTCGTAGAAACCGATGAGCAGCTGCGCTTCGGGGAAGTGGCGCAACCAGCGATCGAGCATCGCGGTGTACTCGCCGTTGCGACGGTTCGCGCGCGCGTGGAAGTGGGCGAGCCACTCGTGGCGCGGCACCTCCTCCGGCGCGCGACCGGCGCGCGTCGCGAGATCCATCACCGCCTGCGACCACGCGCGTTCGACCGGATCGCGCATCAGGAAGACGAGCCTCGCGTCGGGCATCACGCGGCGCACGAAGCGGATGCGAGAGGATCGCAGCCGGCCGTAGTTCGGAGTGACATCGCAGCGCACGCGGTCGCGGCCCGCGGCGAACACCTGCGCGTAGTCGGCGAGCGGCTCGTGGAAGAGGAAGTCGAAGTAGTGCACCTCCTTCACGCGCGGCGGGACGAAAGCGTCGGGGTGTTGCGCGAGGTTGGCGTAGAGCCAGGTGGTGGCCGACTTCTGCGCACCGATGCAGAGCAGGTGGGGAAGCGTCAGTGCCTCGGCGCTGCGCACTCCCGCTGTGTAGAGCCACTTCTCCGGCGACGGAGCGCGCCGCGCGAGGCTGCGCCGCAGGGTCTCGAACGGGGTCGCCCGACGCCAGTCGCCGCGCGCGCCGACCTCGCCGAGGCGGTAGTGGGCGCGCTCGGTCTGCGGGACCGGATGGAAGAGGAGCGAACGCAAGAGCTCCGGCGGGGTCACGATCGCCGCGCCTCGATCACCGCGTCGAGTCGCTCTTCGAGCGCGCGACACCGCCGGGCGACGGCGGGATCGATCGTCTCCTCGGTGCCGCGTCCCATGCGGTCGGCCGCGATGCGACTCACCGCGCGCCGCGTCGGCGCGAGACCGAGGAACGCGAAGATCGCTTCGAGGCTGGCTTCCGGGCTCGACACGAGCGTTTCGTAGCGAACCGGAAGCACCTCGTCCTGCCTCGTATCGAGAAGGAGATCGAAAAAGAGCTCGTTGCGCAGCCACCAGCGCAGCGCCGCGGCCGTCGGTGCGTCGATTTCGTCGCCGACCATGTCCCGAAGCGCCCCATGTCGCTCCGCGGGGAGACGTTCGGCCATCCAATGATCGCTGTGATCGTCCACCGCAACGCGCAACACGGCGTCACGGAGCATTCCGCCCCATTTTTCGACGCTCGAGAGCGCGACGTCCGCGAAGTCGCGCACGAGGAAGATCGCCCGCGATCCGGGATGGACTTCGAGCAGCCGATCGAGATGTTGCACGTCGAGAAGCGGCTTCATCACGACCCAGCGGCAGCGCGCCTGCTCGACGAGCTTGCGGCGCGCGGCGAGCGGGCGCAGGCGCCACGCGTCGTCGAAGGCGCGGCGATCGGACTCGTGAAACACCTGCGTGTCGG
>JAHEJV010000005.1 GCA_024638705.1 Deltaproteobacteria bacterium
ATGCTGCGCTGGCCCTTTCCCTTGATCCGCAGGGTGAAGGGCAGATAGCGCATCTCGACGTCGTAGCGCTTCGGCAGGTCGAGCGCGGGCTGTATCGCGAGATAGGCGTAGGGGCTCTTGTAGTCGAAGTAGAGTTTGAGTTCCAAGGCGTCTCCGGGAGGGGTCGTGCTAATCGGGCGCTTCGCGCTCGAGCGTCTCGATCTCCGCCGCCGCCGCCTCCCAGTCGACGTAGTGTGCATCGATCGCGGCGCGCACCTCGTCGCGCTCGGCGAGGGTGGCGCGCACGAAGTCGCCGTCGCTGTAGACGTCGGGCTCGGCGAGCTGGGCGGTGAGCGCCTCGATGCGCTCCTCGCGTTCGAGGATCTCCTCTTCGAGAGCGGCGAGGCGCTTGCGCGCGCGTTCGAGGGCGCGGGTGCGCTGCTTCTCCCGCTCGCGCGCCGCGATGCGCTCCTGCTTCGTCGTCGGGAGGGTGGACTCGGCGTCGCCCGTGGCCGAGGCGATCGGTTCCGACGCGCGCGACGACGCCCGCGCGTAGTCCGAGTAGTTCCCCGGGTAGTCGTTCAGCGCGCCGTGCTTCACCTCGACCACACGCGTCGCGAGCGCATCGATGAAGTCGCGATCGTGGGAGATGAAGAGCAACGTCCCGGTGTAGGCGCGCAACGCCTCCTCGAGGACGTCGCAGGAATCGACGTCGAGATGATTCGTCGGCTCGTCGAGGACGAGCAGGTTGCGCGGACGCAGGAGCAGCTTCGCGAGCGCGAGCCGCGCCTTCTCGCCGCCGGAGAGCACCGACACCTTCTTCTCGACGTCGTCGCCCGTGAACAGGAAGGCGCCGAGATGGCCGCGCAGGCGTGGGACGTCGTCGGTGTTGGCTTCGTGTTCGATCTCCTCGAGGACGCTGCGCCGCGGGTCGAGGGATTCGAGCTGATGCTGTGCGTAGAAGGCCAGATCGACGTGATGGCCGAGGACGCGCTCGCCGCCGTCCATCGGCAGCACGCCGGCGGCGATGCGCAGGAGCGTCGACTTTCCGGCACCGTTCGGGCCGACGAGCGCCAGGCGCTCCCCGCGGCGCACCATGAGGTCGACGCCGGAATAGACCGTCACCTCGCCGTAGCGCTTCTCGACACCGGAGAGCGTCAGCACCGTCTCACCCGAGCGCCGCGGCTCGGGGATGCGCATGCGCATCGACTTCGACGCCGCTTCGGGCACCTCGACGCGTTCGATCTTCTCGAGCGCCTTCACCCGGCTCTGCACCTGGCGCGCCTTCGACGCCTTCGCGCGGAAGCGTTCGATGAAGCGCTCCTTCTCGGCGATCTCGCGGGCCTGGTTCGACGCCCGCGCGCGCAATTCCTCCCGGCGTGCAGCACGGGCGTCCTGGTAGCGGTCGTAGCCGCCCTCGAACACGACGACCCCACCGCGTTCGACTTCCGCCATCCGGTTCGCGTGGCGACGCAGGAAGGCCCGATCGTGCGAGATCACGATCACGCCGCCGCGATAGTCGAGGAGCGTCTCCTCGAACCACTGGATCGACGGCAGATCGAGGTGGTTCGTCGGCTCGTCGAGGAGCAGGACGTCCGGCGCGCCGAGCAACAGCTTCGCCAGCTCGACGCGCATCAGCCATCCGCCGCTGAACGTCGCGAGGGGCCGATCGAAATCGTCGGGGGCGAAGCCGAGCCCGGCCAGCACGCGCTCGACGCGCGCGCCGCGCTCGAAGCCGCCGGCGAAGGCGAAGGCGTCGCGCTCGCGGTCGTAGCGCTCGGCGAGGTCGGCGGGCACGTCCTCTCCGCGCTCGCCGAGCGCCGCCAGCTCGCGCTCCAGCGCCGCGATCTCCTCGGCCAGTGCATCGATGTGCTGCGTGGCGAGCAGCGCCTCCTCGCGGACACTGCGATCCGCCGCCGGGTCGATCTCCTGGCGCAGCAGGCCTGTGCGGACGTCGCGACCGCGCAGGACGCGCCCCGCGTCGGGCTCGTCTTCGCCGGCCGCGATCCGGAGCAGGCTCGTCTTCCCGGCGCCGTTGCGACCCACCAGGCCGATGCGGTCGCCGGCGGCAACGTGGAGGTCGACGCCCTGGAAGAGCACCCGCGCCCCGAACGAGCGGGTCACACCTTCGAGTCGCAGCAGCACGAAGGGACGGTAGCGCGGGGCTCCGGCCGGGCGTCCGGCTCCCTCGGCGACGACGGGCGTGCCGCGTTACGCTGCGCCCCATGCCCGAACCCGACCCGACGCGCGAACGCATCCAGCAACTCATCGCCGATCATCCGGTGATGCTCTTCATGAAGGGCGATCGCAGCGCCCCCCAGTGCGGATTCAGCGCCAACGTCGTCGGCCTGCTCGACCAGCTCGTGCCCGAGTACGCCACCTTCGACGTGCTCTCCGATCAGGCCGTGCGCGAAGGCGTGAAGGAATTCAGCGAGTGGCCGACGATCCCGCAGCTCTACGTGCGCGGAGAATTCGTCGGCGGCTGCGACATCGTGAACGAGCTCTACGAGAGCGGCGAGCTGCACACCCTGCTCGGTGCGCCGAAGGGACGCGAGACGGCGCCGAGCATCGCGTTGACGCCCGCGGCGGCCGCCGCGCTCTCCGACGGTCTGTCGCGCGCCGGGGGCGACGGCGTGCTGCGGCTGTTGATCGACGCCCGCCACCAGGCGCGCATCGTGGTCGCGCCGTCGGACGCGAGCGACTTCACCGTCGAATCGTGCGGCGTGACGCTCCACGTCGATCCGCTGACGGCCGCACGCGCGGACGACGCGCAGATCGACGTCGAGGAGACGCGGCGCGGCCCGCGACTCAAGGTGCTCTTGCCGCACGCCTCGCCCGACGCCGCTCAGGGCGCGTAGCCGAGTCCGTAGAAGACGATCCAGCCCGACACGGACACCGCGCAGACCGAGGCGAGCGCGATGCGCCCGCCGAGCGGCGCGTGGCGCCACAGCACGGCGGTCGACGCCAGCACGACGACCGTCTCGAAGCCGGCGCCGAGGTGTCCGTGATGCGCCGGGTCCCAGTACGAGACCGGACTCTCGAAGCGCCACGTCGACAGCGGCCACAGATGGCGGTGGCCGTCCTCGCGATGGAGGAACGCGTCGCCGAGCGCGTGCAGCAGCACGCTCGCGCACAGCCAGGCCGGTCCGGTCTGGCGCAGGGCGATCGCGAGGAGTCCGAGCGCGGCGAAGATCGGCACCGAGTTGAACGCGTCGAAGACGTGCTGCCAACTCGCCTCGAAGTAGGCGGCGCCCCAGATCTCGCGGTGCGACACCTGAAGCACCCAGCGCTGCCAGAAGAAGAACGCGAACATCGGCAGGTCGGGAAGCAGCGCGCCCACCGCGACCCAGCCCCCGACACGCTGCCCTTCGGGCGCGATCCGTCGCAGGACCGCGAGGTTCATCACGAGATGCACAGGCGTGTTCAAGTCACCCCTTCCGCGTCGTGAAACGCGATGAGCGAATCGGAAGCGGATCGGCGCCTGCGAAGAGTCACCGACGTCATTCTTGCACCCACCGCTCGATCATTGCATGCTCGTGCGCCCGGAGGGCCAGATGCCGAACGCGCAGCGATCACCGCGCTATGCCTGGATCGAAGAGAATCACGAAGAACGGCAGGAGTCCTTCGCCGCATCGGTCGACGCGGGACTCGGCAGCGAGGCACCCTCCCTCCCCTGTCGCTTCCTCTACGATGCGAAGGGGTCCGCGCTGTTCGAGGAGATCTGCGACCTCCCCGAGTACTACCTGACCCGTGCCGAGCACGAGATCCTCGCGAACCACGCAGACGCGATCGTCGCGCGCTGCCCGTCGCCGGCGGCGCTCGCCGAGCTCGGCAGCGGAAGCTCCTCGAAGACGCGTCTGTTGATCGAGGCGTTCCTGCGCCGTCAGGGGCGCCTGCGCTACGTGCCCGTCGACATCTCGCGCACCGCGCTCGACGACGCTGCGAAGGCGCTGCTCGCCGACTACGGCGGCCTCGAAGTCCTCGCGATCGCGAGCGAATACAGCGAGGGGCTGCGCCACGTCGGTCGCGAGACGCGTCTCCCGAAGTTGATCGCCTGGCTCGGGTCCAACATCGGGAACTTCGAGCGCAGCGAGGCGAAAGGCTTCGTGCGGTCGATTCGCGACGCCATGTCGGCGGACGATCGCCTGCTGCTCGGCATCGACCTGCGCAAGGAGGCGAAGGTCCTGGAAGACGCCTACGACGACCCGAAGGGCGTCACGAGTCTCTTCAACAAGAATCTCCTGGCGCGCATCAACCACGAGCTGGGAGGCGATTTCGATCTCGGCGCGTGGCGACATCGGGCCCGCGTCGTCGAGGACGGCGGCCGCGTCGAGCTCGGGCTCGTGTGCGAGCGGCCCGACGAGGTGCGGATCGACGCGCTCGAGCAGGAGTACTCCTTCTCACCCGGCGACTTCATCCACACCGAAGACTCGATCAAGTATTCCCCGGAGGAGATCGCCGAGCTGGCCGATGCGGCGGGTCTCGGCGTCGAGGAGCGCTGGCTCGATTCCGACGAGCGCTTCAGCCTCACCCTGCTCTCGGCCCGCTGACCGGCCCGGGCGCGACCCGCCTGGGCCGACGGGCGGACCGGGAATCTCCCTCGTCCGGAAGCCTTCGGATCCGTCGGGGCCCCCAAAAGCAAGCGGCCCGGAGCCGAAGCTCCGGGCCTCCCTGGGAAGGGGATATTTTTGCTGTCTGATAGGGATGTGGCCATCCCGAGTAGTTGGTGTCGAAGAAAGTCGAGAAAGTTCTCGATCCGGGCGAGAAAATTCGCGCCCCGCAGGAACAGGCGCGTAACTGACCGGAATCACTCCTCGTAATCGGGCTCGATCGAAATCGCCAGATTGCCGCCCTGATACGCCCCGGCGCCGATCACCACCTTGTGATGGTTCGCCGCCCGGGCGTCGAGCTTCACCGCGCCCTCGACGTCGACGGCGATCAGCACGCCGTGGCGGTTCTTGTGGAGGGGCCGCATGCGCACCGCGCGGCCGTCCGGCAGGTCCACCTGGCCGACCTCGTTCAACCTCAGATCGACCCGCTCCTCGCGGATCACGCGCATGCTCTTGTAGCGGAGCTGACGCTTGAGCTTCTCGTCGAGCGCGCGCGCGCGGGGGTCGATGCCGCCCTCGCCGTCGCTGGTGTGGACGACCATGACGTTGACGGGCACCCGGTCGTCCTTCGCGTTCTGGGAATCCTCGTTTGCGGCGCTCGCGCCCGCGACCCACAGGATCATCGCCGCCGCCGACAGAAGAGACCCGATGCAGCTAGCTCTCACGCTCGGCTCCTCGTCGGGCTGCGGTGCCCGGGCCATCGATCACCCAGATGATCGTAGTATCGGGCGCTCCTTCGAGCACCATCACGTCGCGCCCCCCGGTATCGAGCCAGTGGACGACGCCGCCCGCGGCCGGGGCCTCTTCGTCGAACCATCCCAGCGAAACCGCGAGGGCGAGTCCGGCCGTCGCCGCCACCGCCGCCCCGGGCCAGGCCAGCCACCAGCCGGGGCGACGCCGGGTGCCCGTCTCGGCGCGGCGCGCATCCTCGGCGGGCAGGCGCATCGCGATCTGATCCCAGAGGTCGGGGCTCTCCGGCTCGGCGTGCCCGGCCCGGACCCACTCGCCGACGCGAGCGATCTCGGCGAGCTCACGCTGCAACGCGGGCGACTGGCGCAGCCGGCGCTCGAAACGCCGGCGCGCGAGACCGGTCAGCTCTCCGTCGTGGTACGCGTGGAGCCGCTCCAGCTCGGAAGCGGCTTCGGCGCCGCGATTCCGGGGCTGGGTGGGTTCGGTCATTTCGGATCTCCGGATTCGTCTTCGGGGGAGCCGGCGACGGCGCCGTTCTCGAGCAGGGTTTCGCGCACCCGCTTGCGGGCGTAATGGAGGCGGCTCATCACCGTGCCCTTCGGAATCTCCAGCGCGGCTGCAATCTCTGCGTAGGAGAGACCGTCGACCTCGCGCATCACGAGGGTCCGACGTGCGTCCTCGGGAAGAGATTCGATCGCGGCCGCCAGCGCCTCGCGAAGCTGGGTCCGGTGGTAGGCGTGGGCCGGGTCGGCGAGGTCGCCCTGTGCCGGCAAGCCGACGGCATCGGCTCCCGGGGCCACCGAGCGCGCCACCTCGTCGTTCCACTCGACGGGCGCCTCCTTCTTCTCGCGGCGCTTCACGTCGATACAGGTGTTGAAGACGAGCCGGTAGAGCCAGGTGTAGAAGGACGAGCGGCCCTCGAAGCGGTCGAGCGCCGCGTAGGCCTTGAGGAAGGAGTCCTGGACGGCGTCCCGGGCGCGATCCGGGTCGCGGAGGATCCGCAGGGCGAGCCCGTGGGCGCGACCCTGATAGCGCTCGACCAGCACGCGAAACGCCTCGTGATCGCCGGCCCGGGCGCGTTCGACCGCTTCGGCGTCCGACGGGCCTTCCTCGGCCGTCACGCAGTGGGCCTCGCGCCCGTTGCGACCGACACTCAGTGGGCCTCGCGCCAGTTGCGACCGACCCCGACGTCGACGCGCAGCGGCACCGAGAGGGGCATCACGCCTTCCATCACCTCGGCGACCCGCTCGCGGACGCCGTCGACCTCGCGCTCGGGCACCTCGAGCACGAGCTCGTCGTGCACCTGGAGGACGACCCGCGCACCGGACCCGCTCTCGTGCAGCGCGGCCGAGACCGCGAGCATCGCGCGCTTGATGAGATCGGCGGCGGTGCCCTGGATGACGGTGTTGACGGCCATCCGCTCGGCCGCCTGGCGCAGCCCGCGATTGCGCGAGGTGATGTCCGGCAGCACGCGGCGACGCCCGAGCAGCGTGCGCACCGAGCCTTCCTCCTTCGCGCTCTCGATCGTGCCCTCGATGAACGTCTTCACCCCCGCGTAGCGCGCGAAGTAGGCGTCGATCGTCTCCTGCGCTTCCGCCGAGGCGATGCCGAGCTGGTTCGCGAGACCGAAGGCGGACAGGCCGTAGATGATCCCGAAGTTCACCGCCTTCGCGCGGGCGCGCTGATCGGCGCTGACGTCGCCCTGCTCGACCTCCCACACCTCGGCCGCGGTGCGTCGGTGGATGTCGTCGCCAGCGCGGAACGCCTCACGCAGGCCCTCGTCGGCCGAGTAGTGCGCGAGGATCCGCAGCTCCACCTGGGAGTAGTCGGCCGACGCGAGCAGGCAGCCCTCGGCGGGCACGAACGCCTCGCGGATGCGGATGCCCTCCTCGGTGCGGATCGGGATGTTCTGCACGTTGGGGTGGGTGGCGGACAGGCGGCCGGTGGCGGCGCCGAGCTGGTTGTAGGTGGGATGCACGCGGCCCGTCGTCTCTTCGATGAGCGGCGGTAGCGCGTTGATGTAGGTGCTCACCAGCTTCGAGAGCCGGCGGTAGGCGAGAATACGATCGGGCAGCTCGTGCTTCGCAGCGAGCTGCTCGAGGACGCTCTCGTCGGTGGAGTAACCGGTCTTCGTCTTCTTCACGGGCGGGAGCTTCAGCTTCTCGAAGAGGATGTGCTGGAGCTGCTTCGGCGAAGAGATCAGGAAGGGTTCGCCAGCGAGCTCGTGGATCTCCTTCTCGATCGAATCCAGCTTCGCGGCGTACTCGGTGGAGAGGGTTTCGAGGACGGCCTCGTCGACGCGGACGCCGTCGCGCTCCATGTCGCCGAGGACGACGGTGAGCGGCAGCTCCACCTCGGTGAAGAGGTCCGCCTGCCCCTGCGCCTCGAGCTGCGCTTCGAGCGGGGCGCGCAGCGCGGCGGCGGCCGCCGCCTGCTCGCCCGCCCACTTCGCGAGGTCGTCCGCCGTGAGCTCCTCGGGCGCCTTCGCCTTCGCGCCGCGGCCGGCGAGCTCCTCCCACGTCGCCACCTCGCGACCGAGATGCTGGATCGCGAGGGCCGCGACCCCCTGCGGGCCGGAGTAGTCGACGAGCTTCCCGGCGAGGTCGATGTCGAACCACGGCGGCGGCAGCACGGCGCCCTGCTCGGCGAAGAGCGCGCGCGTGCGCTTCGCGTCGACGCCCACCCAGGCGACGTCGCCGCCGAGCACCGGGGCGAGCGCCTGCGCGAAATCCTCGAAGTCGAGCCCGTCGCCGAAGCGCACCCAGAACGACCGCTCCTCCGACGCGGCGATCGCCACGCCGAGCGGCCGCGCCGCCATCACGCTGCCGCCCGAGTCGACGCAGGCGAGCGTGACCGAGGGCAGCGTCGCGATCTCCTTCGAGAAGGCGGCGAGACCCGCCGCGTCGGCGAGCGTTTCCACCGTCACGTCGGACGCCGCGGCCGCCGGCCGCTCGCCGTCCGGGCTCTCGGCGTCGAGCGCCTCGACCAGGCGCACGAAGCCGAGCCGGCGGTAGACCTCGCGCAGGCGAGCGCGGTCGGGCTCGCGCAGGCGGTAGTCGTCGAATCCGCCTTCGAGGGGAACGTCCTCGCGCAGCGTGGCGAGCTCCTTCGAGAGGCGGGCGTCGTCGGCGTGCGCTTCGAGCGCCTCGCGGGCGCGCTTCGCCTTGATCTCGCCGGCGTGCTCGAGCACCGACTCCAGATCGCCCCACTCCTCGATCAGCTTTGCCGCGCCCTTCTCGCCGATCCCCTTCACACCGGGGATGTTGTCGCTCTTGTCGCCGACGAGAGCGCGCACGTCGAGCACCTTCTCCGGCGGCACCCCGAAGCGCTTCTCGACCTCGCCGGGCGTGTAGCGGCGGTCGCGGATGCCGTCGAGCAGCTGGACGCGATCGGTCACGAGCTGCATCAGGTCTTTGTCCGTCGACACGACCGAGACCTGCGCCTTCTTCGGCGCCTGCCGCACCAGCGTCGCGATCACGTCGTCTGCCTCGAAATCGGGAATCACCAGCGTCGGCAGTTCGAGCGCGTCGACGATCTCGCGCGCGAGCGGCATCTGCGCGGTGAGATCTTCGGGCTGGGCGTCGCGGCCGGCCTTGTACTCGGGATAGGCCTCGTGGCGGAACGTCTTCCCGCGCGCATCGAAGACGACGACGCAGAAGTCGGGCTGCTCCTCGCGCAGCGTCTTGAGGAGCATGTTGGTGAAGACGAGCACCGCCTTCGTCGGGGTGCCGTCGGGCGCGCGGAGGTCGGCCATCGGCGCAAAGAAGGCGCGGTAGAGGGCGTTGGTGCCGTCGATCAGGACGACGCGCGGGGCTTTGGCCGGCACGCCTCGAACCCTAGCCAAGCCTGTCCCGGACTTCGCTCGACGGGGCGGTGTCGCCTAGGCGGCGACGTTGGAAGCGACGTAGCGCTCGACGTCGGCGATGGTTCGGAGTGTTTCGACCTCGGCGTCGGGCACTTCGATCTCGAAGGCTTCTTCGAGCGTCATCACCATCTCGACGACGTCGAGGGAATCCGCGCCGAGATCGTCGAGAATGCTGGCTTCGGGGCGCAGCTCCGCGAGCTCGACCCCCAGCTGCTCGGCCAGGATCGCGCGCACTTCGGTCTCGATCCGGTCACTCATGGTGCTCCCCCTTGCCCGTCGGTGGCGGCACCCGGATCAAAAAATGACCCGGAGTCACCCCGTGCCGGCAAGATCCCGCACCGTCGCCGGGCTGTCAACGCCAACCGCGGTCGCAGAGCCTCCGTCGCCTTGGCACAGGGCCGGCGCGCGTTGGATCGCTCGCGCCGTTCACAGCCTGACGTTCCCATCACGAGACCGACGATGCCCGAGGGCTGGCGCGGCACCGACTCCGGCACCCACCCGCAACCGAGCAAGCCGCCTCGATGCGCGCACCGCCCCGCACTTCCCCGCGCCGACGCCCACGCATCGACGGCGCGCAGCATCCGCAAGGCGGATGCGTAGCCGCGTCAGGTCTTTTCTGCGAGGCCGGCGAGCACGAGGTCGATCGCGCCGACGAACGACTCCTCGAGCGGGCGCTTGCGTATCCGGACGTGCGCCGGGCTCGCTTCGCTCTGGATCAATCCGTTGGCGAGCGTCCACAAGAGGTTCGCCGCCTCCCACGGATCGCACTCGACGAGCGTACCCTCGCGGATCCCGCCCTCGACGATCTCGGCGAGGATCTGCAGACAGCTCTGCCACAGGCGGGTCACCTCGAGCAGCACACCCTCGGGCAGCTCGCCGATCACCGGCTGGTTCTCGAGCGCCCAGAAGATCTGGAAGTACTGCCGGTTCTGGGTCCAGTGCTCGAGATAGAAGCGCGCGATGCGCCGGATGCGATCGGGGGCTTCGAGGGTCTCGTCGCTGCCCGACTCGCGCAGCTTGCGCTCGAAGAGCTCGCCGTTCGTGGCGAGCACCGCCACGTAGAGCTCGGCCTTGTTCTCGAAGTAGCGGTAGAGGGTGCCCTTCGCGACGCCGGCGCCCTTCGCGACGTCGTCGAGGTTCGCGTCCATGAAGCCGTCGCGGAAGAAGATCTCGCGCGCCGCATCGAGGATGCGGTGGCGCGACTGTGCCTTGCGCGCCTCGCGTCGCTCGGCGGGGCCCGAATCGTTGTCGTTCACGACGCCTCCGCGTGTTGGCGCGCGGTCTCGACATAGCGCAGCGTGCGCTCGCGCTGCTCGCGACACTCGGCCGCGTCGAGCTTCCGCGCCTCGCGTGCCGGGACGCCCTGGACCAGCGTGCCCGCCGCGACGACCGCCCCGGGCGGCACCAGGGCTCCGGCGGCCACCCACGCGTCCTCGCCGACGTGCGCCCCGTCGAGGACGATCGCGCCGATCCCGATCATCGCCCCCTCGCCGACCCGGCACCCGTGGACGACCGCGCGGTGCCCTACGGTCACCTCCTCGCCGATCTCGCAGGGGAAACGGTCGGCGGTCACGTGGAGCACCGAGAGATCCTGCACGTTGCTGCGCGCACCGACACGGATGTGGTGCACGTCGCCGCGCAGGACGCTGCCGTACCAGATCGACGCGTCGGCGCCGATCTCGACGTCGCCGACGACCGTTGCGCCCGGTGCCACCCAGGCCGTCGGATCGATGCGCGGCGCGACGCCGCGATAGGAGCGCACCACCGACCCGTCGCTCGCGCGCGGGCCCCCGGTCCTGCTAGGCGACGTCGTCACTCCCCTCGTACCGGTAGGGATCGAAGAGCGGCGTCTGGATGTAGCGCTCTCCGAAGCTCGGGATCACGACCACGATGATGTCGTCGTCGGCTCCTTCGGCCTTCGCGTACTCGATCGCAGCCACGACGGCGGAGCCCGAAGAAATGCCGCACAAGAGCCCTTCCTCGCGGGCGAGACGACGCGCCATATCGAAGGTGGCTTCGTTGTCGACCGGGATGACGCGATCGATCAGCGACTGGTCGAGCACGTCGGGAATGAACCCGGCGCCGATGCCCTGGATGGGATGCATGCCGGGCGGCCCGCCCGAGAGCACCGGACTGCCCGCGGGCTCGACGGCGATCGCGCGAAAGCCCGGCTTCTTCTCCTTGAGCGCCTGGGCGACGCCCGTCAGCGTGCCCCCGGTGCCGACGCCGCCGACGATCGCGTCGGCGCGACCGTCGGTGTCCTCCCAGATCTCGAGCGCCGTCGTGCGGCGATGCACCTCCGGGTTGGCCGGATTGCGGAACTGCTGCGGCATGTACGCGTTCGGCACCTGCTCGCAGATCTCGATCGCCTTCTCGACGGCGGCGGGCATGCCCTTCGTCGGGTCGGTCAGGACGAGCTTCGCGCCGAAGGCGCGCAGCACCGCGCGACGCTCCGGGCTCATCGACTCGGGCATCGTCAGGATGCAGTCGTAGCCCTTCACGGCGGCGACGAAGGCGAGAGCGATCCCGGTGTTGCCACTGGTCGGCTCGACGATGATCGACGTCCCGGGCGTGAGCAGGCCATCGCGCTCGGCCGCCTCGATCATCGCGAGACCGATGCGATCCTTCACGCTGTTGGCCGGGTTGCGGCTCTCCAGCTTCGCGACCACCAGCGGCTTCACGCCGGCGACCACACGGTTGAGCTGCACGAGCGGCGTGCGACCGACGAGTTCGGTCGCGTCACGGGCGATTTTCACGGGGTCTCCTGGGCGGCGGTCAGCATACCCCGCGCGCCGTCGACGTGTCATGGCCTCCGGCATCTTCCACCGGCCCGAAGATCTCCTCGACGACCACCGACGCGAACGAGCCCGCCGGAAGCGAGAAGGCGAAGCGCACCGCGTCCGGCTCGGACGCCAGCGCGACGTCGGACAGGCGCATCCGCATCGGACGGCGCGCGCCGCGCGCCCGCACGCCGGGCAGCTTCAACGCGTCCGGGTCGAGCCCGTGGTCCTCCATCACGCGGCGCTCGCGGAGTGCGACCTCGCCGGTCGGCCAGGACATCTTCGGTCCGAAGATCGGGCCGGACGGACTGATCTCGAAAGCCGTCGCGCGGGGCTGTTCTGCGGCCGGGTCTTCGACGACGAAGGCGCCGCCCGAGTCGTGGCGCATGGCGAGATCACCCGCTTCGAGCACGTCGAGCGGAGCGGGACGCGCCGCCAGCACCGCGTTGAACACCTCGGACTGCCAGGCCGACACCAGGAAGCGCGCCTCGCGTTTGTCGCGCACCCGCAGCGTCCCTGCGCAGTAGCGTCGCGCGCGATCGGCGTTGTCCCCCTCGCGCCCGAAGCGCTGTGCGCCGAAGCGGTTGGGCAGGCCGCGCCGTTCGGCGTCGGCGAGGCGCTCGCGCGCCGAAGCGAGCGTCCCTTCGTCGACGCCGCGCAGACACAGCGTGAACCGGTTTCCCCGCAGCTGGCCGGTGCGCAGCTTGTGCGGGTGACGCACCGCTTCGAGCACCTTCACCTCCGCGAGCGACAGGCCGAGTGCCGTTTCGGGATCGAGATCGGGAACCGAGAACCACTGTGTCGTGACGGCGACGCGGTCCTTGCGTCCCGCGTATCCCACGTCCTTCGCGCGCACCCCCGCCTGGCGAGCGAGGTCGCGCGCGACGGCCTCGGTCGTGCGCAGGCGCTTCTCGACGCGCACGAAGGTGTGTCCGCCCTCGCCCCCCGGCGGATAGAGCGGCTCCTCGTCGACCCGGAAATCCTCGGGCGTCGTGCGGACGCGGATCATCCGCGCGCTACCGCGGCGGTCGCGCGCACTGGGACACCGGCGCGAAGCTCGCGCGATGCTCGGGGCACGGGCCGAGCGCCGCGAGCGCGCGCAGGTGATCGGGCGTGCCGTAGCCCTTGTGCCGGGCGAAGCCGTAGCCGGGATGCGCCGCGTCGAGCTCGCGCATGCGCGCGTCGCGGAACACCTTCGCGACGATCGACGCCGCGGCGATCGAGCCGTCGCGTCCGTCGCCGCCGATCAGCGGCGTCTGCGGCGCCGCGATACCGGGGATCGTGCGCGCGTCGACGAGCACGTGATCGGGGAGAGCCGCCAGGCCGACGACCGCGCGGCGCATCGCCTCGAGCGTCGCGCGCAGGATGTTCACGCGATCGACTTCCGCCGTCGTCACCTCCGCGATGCAGAGATCGAGTGCCTGCTCGCGAATCGCCGCGTCGAGCTCGTTGCGCTGCGCCTCGGACAGGCGCTTCGAGTCGTCGAGCCCGGGGAGTGCCACCCGCTCGGGCAGCACGACCGCCGCAGCGACGACCGGACCGGCCAGCGGTCCGACGCCCACCTCGTCGACGCCGGCGACGTGACGCGCCCCCGCGGCGAAGAGCTGCCGGCGCCGCGTGAAGAGTCGCGCGACGCGACGCATCTCCCGCCGGCGCGCCTCGCGCCGCTTCGCCAGCGTCTCCGCCAGGGATCGCGCGCCGCGCCGCGCGTCGCCTTGGAGCAACCGCAACCAGCGTCCTTCGAGGCGCGGCGAGAGATCCGCCGATACGCGTTCGCGCAGCTCGGCGATCGAGAGCGCACTCGGATCGACGTCGCTCAAGACTTCTCCTCGCGGGCGCGTTCGAGCTTGCGCACGCGCTTGAGGAGTTCGGGCAGTCGGCGCAGCGCCGCGACCTCGCGCTGGAAATCGGCGGCATCGCGCTGCGGAGCGCCGAGCATGCTCGCACCCGCCGGGATGTCCTTGTGCACACCGGCCCTCGGACCGACGACGGCGCCGGCTCCGATCCGCAGATGTCCCGTCACTCCGGCCTGCGCCATCACCACGGCGCCGTCTTCGAGCACCGTCGAGCCGGCGATGCCCGCCTGGGCGACCACGACGCAGTTCTCGCCGAGCACGCAGTTGTGTCCGATCTGCACGAGGTTGTCGATCTTCGTGCCCGAGCCGATGCGCGTGTCGCGCAGCGTGCCGCGATCCACGGTCGAGTTGGCGCCGATCTCGACGTCGTCGCCGATCCACACGCTGCCGACGTCGGTCACCTTCGCGAGACCGCCGCCCTCCTGACCCGTGTAGCCGAAACCGGCGCCGCCGATGACGACGCCCGGTTGCAGCACGACGCGGTCGCCGAGGCGTGCGGCGGCCGCCACCACCACGCGCGCGTGGAGCACGCAGTCGGAGCCGACGCGCACGCCGTCGGAGAGTGTGACGCCGGGATGCAGCACGCTGCGCGCACCGACTTCGGCGCCGGCGCCGACGAAGCACCCCGCCGCGACGTGGGCGCTCGGATCGATGCGCGCGTCGGTCGCGACGTGGGCGGCCGGGTGCACGCCGGGTGCGAAATCCGGCTCCGGCACGAAGATGCGCGCGGCGCGATAGAAGTCGCGGCCCGGGTCGGACGAGCGCAGCGCCGCGCGTCCGCCGACGTCGACGCCCTCGGGCGCGACGACGGCGCGCGCCGGCGAATCGCCGATCTTCGCGGCGTACACCTCGGTGCGCACGTAGATCAGGTCTCCGGAAGCCGCGTCCTCGATTCCGGCGACGCCCGACACGACGAGGTCGGCATCGCCCTCGAGGACGAGGCCGAGGCGCTCGGCGAGCTCGCCCAGCCGGAGCTGAAGACCACTCACCTAGCGCGCGAGCAGCACCGCGATCGGCGAAGTGCGGACCACGGCGGCGGCGTTGCTGCCGAGGAAGTACTCGGTGATGCGGTTGCGACCGAAGGCGCCCATCACGATCAGCCCGGCGCGCACTTCGCGCGCCGAGTCGACGATCTTCACGTCGGGGCGGCCCAGGGTCGACGAGATCTCGCGCACCGGCACCGGCAGCGTTCCGACGATGCCGCGCACTTCGTCGAAGCGCGCGACCGCGCGTCCCTTGTCCTTCGAGTCGACGAACACGTGGATCGGCTCGCCGAGGCGCGTCGCGATCTGCACGGCGAGGTTCGCGCCCGTGCGCGAGCCGGGCGAGCCGTCGAAGGCGAGCACGATCGGCCCGGAGAGCTCTGCGGATTGCGGCACGACGAGCGAGGTCTTCGTCGTCTTGCGGATCACGCCGCTCACCGTCGATCCGATCAGCGCGACGCTGCGGTTCGGCGCCGACGCCCCGTCGCGTCCGATCACCGTCACGTCGGCCTGCTGTCCGCGCTCGACGATCGCGTCGTCGGCGATGCCCGCGAGGGTGTCCACGCTCTGCTCGATCTCCTCGGCGCTCGCGAGCGACCCGAGGCGTGCGCAGGCCGCGTCGGCACGCTGGCGGAGATACTTCGCGACCGGCTCGGGCGAAGGCGGCGTCACGCCGAGACCGTCGTCCGAGAAGCCGCGAGCGAACCGGTCCTCCACGACCGAGATGCCGAGCAGGCGCGCCTTCATGCGCGCCGCGAAGTGCACCCCGAAGCGTTCCGCGCTGCCGGCTGCAAGGGATCCGTCCGTCGCCACCAGAACCGTCGAGATCATCGCGTACTCCGCATCTGCATCAGGCGAGCCAACGCCCGATTGAAGTGCCCCAGACGGTGCGAAGGATCCTCTTCATCCACGCCGTCTTCCTGGCCGTATACGGGAACCAGATCGCCTCGGCGCGACTGCCGACGCGGTCGATCAGGATCGATCGCGTGTGGCTCATGCCGAGCAGACCCTGCTCTCCGTTGACGCGACCGATGCCGCTCTGCTTCACGCCACCGAAAGGCGATTCGGTGACGCCGTAGGTGATGGTGCAGTCGTTCACGACCGCACAGCCGGACTCGATCGCCTTCGCGAGCTGGGTCCCGCGCCGTTTGCTCCTCGTCCACACGTTGGCGTTGAGCCCGTAGGGCGAGTCGTTGGCGAGGGCGAGCGCCTCGTCGACGTCGCGCACGCGCATGATCGGGAGCACCGGTCCGAACGTCTCCTCGCGCATCACCAACATGTCGTGGGTGACGTCGTCGAGCACCGTCGGCTCCCAGAAGAGCCCGCGATAGTCGGGGTTGCGCCGTCCGCCGGCGAGCACCCGCGCGCCCTTCACGACGGCGTCGCGCACGTGCTCCTCGACGGTGTCGAGCTGCTCGGCCTGGATCATGGGCCCGATGTCGAACTCGCCCTCGGCACCCTGGCGCAGCTGCGCAGTCTCCTCGATCACCTTGCGCGTGAATGCGTCGGCCACGGCGTCGACGACGTAGACGCGCTCGGTCGAGGTGCAGATCTGGCCGGCGTTCGCGAACGCGCCGTACACGGCGCCCTTCGCCGCGCGATCGAGGTCGGCGTCGTCGCAGACGATCATCGGATCCTTGCCGCCCAATTCGAGGGTGCACGGGATCAGGTTGCGCCCGCACGCCTCGGCGACGCGCCGTCCGGTCGCGACGCTGCCGGTGAAACAGATCTTGTCGACGCCGGCTTCCACGAGCGCAGCGCCCGTCTCGCCGTCGCCCTGCACGAGTTCGAAGACGCCTTCGGGAAGCCCGGCCTCGGCCCAGAGTTCGGCGACGAGTCGACCCGAGTCGGGCGTCACTTCGGAGGGCTTGAGCACGACGCTGTTGCCGGCGACGAGCGCCTGGGCCGAAGGGTTGAGCGCGAGCAGGAAGGGGAAGTTCCAGGGCGTGATGATGCCGACGACGCCGAGCGGGGAATGCGTGACCCGAAGCTTCTTCGTCTTGAGCAGATGCACCGGCACGGTGCGGTCGGCGAGGATGTGGCGCGCGCGCTTCGCGTAGAACTGGAGCGCATCGGCGGCGGTCAGGATCTCGGCCGCCAGCGCTTCGGTGCGCGGCTTCCCCGTCTCGGCGATGATCCGATCCACGAAGGCGTCGGCGTTCGCAGCGAGCAGACGCGCCGCTTTCTCCAGCGGACGCGCGCGTTCGGAGAAGTCGGCGGCGGCCCAATCGACCTGGGCCTTGCGCGCGCGGTCGACGGCATCGCGCACGGCGATCGCGTCGTCGATCTCGAGGACGCCGAGCGGCTCGAGTGTGGCCGGGCTCGCGAGGCGTACGCGTCTGCGCTCGCCCGGCTCGCCGTCCAATCGCTCGACCACTGCCATCGCTTCTCCCGCAGCTCGTCGGCGCGACGGCGTTCCGCGCGCTCCCCTCGTCACCCGGGTTCGATCACTCCCCACAGGTGGCACATGGAAGGGTACGAGATCCCCGCGGGACATGTCAATCCAATCCACCGACGGAGACGAGTCCTCGCGCAAAGACCACCGGAGGTGGGTTCGGGGAGAGACGTCCCCGATGTTCAGCGCGCCATGCGTTGGCGAAAACCAGGCCCAGCCCGCCGGCCAGGTAGGGGACGTCTCTCCCCGAACCCACCGGCTACGCGGCAACCCGCCTACGAGACCAACCCCGCGAAATACCGCAGCACATCCGTCTCCGTCAGCATTCCCACGAGCTTCGTCTCGTCGAGCACCGGCAGGCACCCGATCTTGCGCTCCGCCATCACCCGGGCTGCCTCCTCCGCCGTGGCATCCGGCCCGATCACGATCGGCGGTGCCGACATCACGCGTTTGATCTCGACGACCTGGAGGAAGGCGCGGCGCTGCTCGGTGCCGAAGGCGCTCAGATTGGAGAGCGAGGCGCGCAGCAGGTCGCGTTCGGACACGACGCCCACGAGCTGACCGGCCCGCACCACGGGCATGTGCCGGACTCCGCCGAGCGTCATGATATCTTCCACGGTCGACAGCGAGTCGTCGCTGCTGATCGTGACGATGTGCTTGGACATGATGTCGCGAACGCGTGTTTCGCTCGTTTCGCCCATACCCGTGTCGTCTCGTTTCGAGGCCCGGTGCGTTAGGCAGAGGATTCTACTCCATGGCTTCCGACCGATGGAAAGAAAGCGACGAGGCCGTGGGCCGGCAGGACGGCAAGGAGACGCCGGGCGAGGCGGGCCCGAGTCCGGCGATCCCCGACTTCGTGCGACGCGCCCTGACCGCGGGCTTCTCGAGCTTCTTCCTCACCGGCGAGGCGTTGCGCGAAGCCCTCGGGGATTCCCTCCCCAAGGAGTGGGCGGATTTCGCGGCCGAACAGAGCACGCGCGCCCGCAGCGAGCTCATCGAGCGGCTCAGCGTCGAGCTGGGGCGCGCCGTCGAGGACGTCGACTGGACCGCCGTGCTCGCCAAGCTGCTCGCCGGACACACCCTCGAGGTGAATGCGCGCGTGCGGGTCGTGGAGAGCGACGAGGGCCGACCCGGCCTGCGCGTCAAGCTCGAGGACGACTGAGCGGGCGCCCCTCGGCGCGGCGTCTCACTCGCCGCCGTCCTCGCGGGTGAAGGTGACGAACGCCATCGTCGGGCGACGCGACACCTCGCTCACCACGAAGCGCATGCCGTCGTACTGCCAGCCCTGGGCCGTCCACTCGTTGAGGATCTTCTCGAGATCCTCGTCGGTCACCGAACTCGTCTCGACCACCTTGTATCGCACCGTCATCCCCCCTCGGATTCTCGCGGCGCGTCCCCGAGCGCGCCCGTGAGCGCTTCGACCAGTCCCGCCGCCGTCGACTGCGTCGCCACGACGTCGGCGGGGAGCCCGACACTCTCGAGCGTACGCGCCGTGACCGGACCGATCGCCGCCACCGTGCAGCGCGCCGCGGCGTTGCGCGCCGGCGCATCGAGCAGGTCGACGAAGCGTCGCGCGGCGGACGGACTCGCGAAGGTCAACACGTCGAAACGGCCGGCGACGAGATCGGCGCGGAGCGCCGCACCATCGACTTCGGCCGGGACGTTGCGATAGGCGACGACGGCGTCGACCTCGGCGCCCGCTTCGCGCAGACCGGCGGGTAGCACCTCGCGCGCGAGGTCGGAGCGCGGGATCAGGAAGCGCCTCCCGCGAATGCCCTCGGCACCGAGCAGCTCGGCGAGCACGCCGTCGGCATCGAAGCGCGCCGCAGGAACGCGATGGACGGGAAGCCCGGCGTCGATCGCGGCGCGCGCCGTCACCGGCCCCACGCAGACCACGCGCGCCGCACCGACGTCGATCGCGTTGCCGCGCGTCGCCGCGCGCTCGGCGGTGAAACGCACGGCGTTCGCGCTCGTGAACACGATCGCGTCGTAGTCGTCGAGCCGGTCGAGAGCCGCGTCGAGCGGGGCGGGATCGTCGGGCGGCGCGAGATCGATCATCGGGACGCGATCGGTCTCCGCGCCCGCCGACGAAAGAGCGCGCTCGAGCTCGACGGCCTGCTCCGGCGAGCGCGTCACGAGGACACGTCGTCCGAAGAGTGGCTGACGCTCGTACCACGCGAGCGCTTCGCGAAGCGACACGACCTCGCCCACCACGACCACCGCGGGTGATCCGATTCCCGCGCGCTCGACTTCCGCGACGAGCTCTCCCAGCGGCGCCTCGACGACGCGCTGCTCGGGCAACGTCCCGGACATCACGACCGCGGCGGGCGTTTCGGGCGCGCGTCCCGCATCGAGCAGGCGCTTCGTGATCGCCTCGAGATTGCGCATGCCCATCAGGATCAACAGGGTGTCGGCGCTCAGGGCCAACAGGTCCCAGCGCGTCTCGCGCGTCACCTGGGTCGGATCGCTGTGGCCCGTCACCACGGCGAAGGACGCGCTGTGACGCCGATCGGTGACCGGAATGCCGGCGTAGGCGAGCGCCCCGAGCACGGACGACACGCCCGGGATCACTTCGACGGGGATCCCGGCGGCCGCGCACGCGCTCGCCTCCTCGCCGCCGCGACCGAAGACGTAGGGGTCGCCGCCCTTGAGACGCACGACGGTGCGCCCTTCCCTTGCGAGACGCAGCAGGAGCGCCGTCGTGTCCTCCTGCGGCAGCGTCGGCGGCCCGTGTCCGCGTTTGCCGGCGTCGATGCGCAGCGCCTCGGAGGGCGCGAGGTCGAGCAGTTGCGGCGAAGCCAGCGCGTCGTAGACGACGGCATCCGCGCGGCGCAACGCCTCGGCGCCGCGCACGGTGATCAGGTCGGGCGCGCCCGGCCCGGCGCCGACCAGGATCACGCGGCCGGTGCTCACGCCGAACTCTCCGCGCGCAGGCGCGCGAGCAGCTCGGCGCCGCCGGAGACCAGCAGCTGTTCGGCGATGCCGCGCCCGAGCGCTTCGGCGTCGGCGCGATCGGCGCGCGCCTCGCGCTCGATCGGCGCCTCGCCCTTGGCGTCGAGCAGGCGCGCCCGGAAGTGGACGCGACCTTCGTCGTCGAACACCGCGTGGGCTCCGAGCGGCACGGTGCAGTCGGCGCCGAGACACGCCTGACACGCGCGCTCCACGCGGATACACGTCTCGGTGTCGCTGTCGGCGAGCACGGCGAGCGACTTGCCGAGCGGGTCGTCGCGACGGCACTGGATCGCGAGCACCCCCTGCCCCACCGCGGGCAGGAGCACGTCGGGCGCGATGCGCTCGGTGATGCATTCGGCCAGCTCGAGCCGATCGAGGCCGGCGCAGGCGAGGATCACGGCATCGAGCCCTTCGCGATCGAGCTTCGCGAGGCGCGTCGGCACGTTTCCGCGCAGCGCGACGATCTCGAAGTCGGGCCGGGCGCGACGCAGCTGGGCCGCGCGCCGCACGCTGCCCGTCCCGATGCGCGCACCCTCGGGAAGCTGCTCCAGCGAAACGCCGTCGCGGCTGACCAGCGCGTCGCGCGGATCGGCGCGCTCCGGAAACGCGGCGAAGCCGAGCTCCGGCGGCGACACGCCGGGCAGGTCCTTCGCGCTGTGCACGGCGATGTCGGCGCGACCGTCGAGCAGCGCCTGCTCGATCTCCTTCACGAAGAGCCCCTTGCCGCCCACCTTCGCGAGCGAGACGTCCTGGAGCCGGTCGCCGGTGGTCGTGAGCGGCACCAGCTCGCACTCGCGACCCAGCTCGGCGGAGATCCGCGACGCCACGTGACGCGCCTGCCACAGCGCGAGGTCGCTCTCGCGCGTGGCGATCCGCACGGGCTTCACGATTCCTCCGCGTCGCCGTCGTCGCTTTGGTCGGAGCCGATGTCGGCGGTCGATTCGTCGCCGGTCTCGTCGAGCGCGAAGAGCAGTCGCGCCGTCTCGAGATGCGCCATGCCCTCCTCGCGCTCGGCCTCGCGGCGAAGTCGCGACAACGGGGCGTGCAGGATCTTCTTCACGATCGCGCGGGTGAGGGCTTCGACGGCATCGCGCGTCGGATCGTCGAGGGGAAGCTTCGCGAGCGTCCGCTCGAGCTCCGCCGCGCGGATCGCCTCGACGCGCGCGCTCAGGTGCTTGATCGTCGGCACCGCGCGCAGCGCCGAGAACCAGCCGTCGAAGCGCTGCTGCTCGGTGTCGACGATCGCCTCCGCGCGAGCCTGTTCGCGGCGGCGCTCCTCGGCGTTCTCGTCGGCCACCGCCGCGAGGTCGTCGAGGTCGTAGCGGTAGAGCTCGTCGATGTCGTCGATCGCCGGATCGGCGTTGCGCGGCACGCCGATGTCGATGACGAAGATCGGGCGACCGCGCCGCGAAGACAGCGCGGCCTCGGCCAGCTCGTGCGTGAGCCACGGCTCGTGACCGCCGATCGAGGTGAGCACCACGTCCGCGTCGGCGAGCAGCACCGGAAGCTCATCGAGCCCGTGGGCGGTCGCGCCGAACTGCGCGGCGAGGTGCTGGGCGCGCTCGGCGGTGCGGTTGGCGACGCTCACGTCTTCGAGCCCGGCGTCGCGCATCGCCCGCAGCGCCAGCTCGATCATCTCGCCCGCGCCGACGAGCAGCGCGCGCTTCTCGGCGAAGTCCTCGAAGATCTGCCCGGCGAGTCCGACGGCGACCCTCGCGACCGACACCGGACGCTCGGCGATGCGCGTCTCGTTGCGCACCCGCTTCGCAGTGGTGAAGGCGTGCTGGAAGAGGCGTCCCAGGATGGCACCCGAGGCGCCGCACTCGACCGCGGCGCGATAGGCGTCCTTCGTCTGGCCGAGGATCTGCGGCTCGCCGACCACCATCGAGTCGAGCGCCGACGCGACGCGGAAGAGGTGCCGCATCGCGTCGCGGTTCGTGTGCTCGTAGAGCGATCCGTCGAGGTCGAGCTCGCCGGGAGCGTCGCCTGTGGCGAGCTCGCGGCGGAAGAACGAGCGGACGCGCAGCCGGGCCGATTCGAGATCGCGGGTCAGGATGCACAGCTCGACGCGGTTGCAGGTGGACACGAGCACCGCTTCGTCGATCTCGTCGCTGGCGACGAGCTTGCGCAGGAGCGGCGCCGGGTCGTCGACGGCGAGCCTCTCGCGCAGGGCGAGCGGAGCAGAGCGGTGGTTCATCCCGACCAGCAGCAGCTTCACGCCAGCAGCTCCACACCGAGCACGGCGACGCCGAGCAGCGCAAAGCCGCCGAGCGCCGACACCGCCAGACGTCGCGCCGGCAGCCGCGCGGCGAAGCGCTGCGCGACCAGCACTCCGTAGATGGCCCAGGCGACGAGGCAGAAGGTTTCGTGCGCGCTTCCCGAGAAGAAGACGCCGACGTCCTCGCGCAGCCAGAGTGCGCCGGTGAGCACGCCGACCGTGAGGAGCGGGAAACCCGCCGCGATCGCGAACGCACCGGCACGGTCGAGCGCCTCGAGGGACGGCCAGGCGCCGCCCCCGGAGAGCGGTCGCTTCCGCTTCAGACGACGGTGCTCGACGAGGAAGAGCGCGCCGGCCAGACCGGCCAGACCGAGCAGCGCGAGCCCGGCGCTCGCGAAGAGGACGTGGGCGTGCGGCATGGAGCCGGCGCCGGTCACGATCTCGGCCGTCTGGCCTCCTTCCCGACTCCACCACGCCGCCATCACCCCGAGGAAGGCCATCGGCGCCACGAGCACGACCAGTCCGGCGAGCTTCGCGCGCCACACCAGCACGAGGAATCCCAGCGTGCCGACCCACGCCATGAAGGAGAGCGCGCTCGGCAGATGGGTGAGCGGCGGCGGCGGATCGAGGGTGTGGAGCAGCGAGAAGCTCGCGCCGTGGGTCAGCGCGCCGGCGGCCAGCGCCCAGATCGCGGCGCGGTTCCAGGCCGGACGCGCGGTGGCGAACCCGATCCCCGAAGCGAGGCAGGCGAGGAAATAGGCGATTGCCGTGGAGATATGGAGCGTGTCGACCATGGGCGGATCCCGGAAGCGCGACGCGCAGGGGGCCGTGCTCGGGGGTGTGAAGAGCGTGGGGAAGGATCGGGGGCGGGCCGGGGGAGTCTCGGCCGGGGGCGTCGCGCCCGCAAGCGGCGCGGCTCGGGCCCAGCGGCGTGCCGGGCCGCGGCTCAGCGCCGGTTTCGCATCCGCTCCATCTGGAGACGCACAGCGTAGGCGTCCTTCGCGCTCTCGAAGACGCGGAACATCGGCTCGCCGTGGAGCACGAAACGGATCTCCTGGAGGGAGGTCTCGCCGTCCAGATGCGTGCGCGCCTCCTCGATCATCACTTCCGCGCAGCGCTGGGGAGAGAAGCCGCCGATGCCCGCCCCGATGGCCGGCACCGCGATCGTCGCGCAGCCCTTCTCGGACGCGAGGGCGAAGCTGTGGCGGGTCGCGCTGCGCACGCTCGCCTCGCTGGCGCCGCTCCCCAGGGACATCCCCGCGGCGTGGATCACGAAGCGGGCCGGCAGGTCGCCGGCACCGGTGACCGCCGCTTCGCCGACCTGGATCGGCCCGTGCGCGTCGCATTCGGCCTGGATCGACGGCCCGCCCTTCTTCCGGATCGCGCCGGCCAAGCCCGAACCGAGCTGCAGCTCGCTGTTCGCCGCGTTCACGATCGCGTCCACTTCCTGCGCGGTGATGTCGCCCTCGACGAGTGTCAGGCGCCCACTCACGTCGCTCCGTTCTCCGGAAACAGGGCTTCGTCGACCAGCTCGCACAGCACGTGGAGGATGGCGATGTGGGTTTCCTGGATGCGCGCGGTGACGTCCGACGCGGCGACGATCGGCACGTCGACGCGCGCGGCGAGCTTTCCGCCGCCCTTCCCGGTGAGGCCGATCGTGGCGAGGCCCCGCTCGCGCGCGACTTCGACCGCTTCGATGACGTTCGGCGAATTTCCCGAGGTGGAGATCGCGAGAGCGACGTCGCCCGCGCGGCCGTGCGCCTCGACGAGGCGGGCGAAGACGCGGTCGAAGCCGTAGTCGTTGCCGATCGCGGTGAGGTCGGAGGTGTTGGCGGTGAGCGCCATCGCGGGCAGCCCCGGGCGCTCGCGCACGTAGCGTCCCGCGAGCTCGGCGCACAGGTGCTGCGCGTCCGAGGCCGAGCCCCCGTTGCCGAAGGCGAGCAGCTTGCCGTCGCCGCGGAAGGCCTCGATCAGATGCGCTGCCGCCCGCTCGATCGCCGGTCCGCTCGCCTCGAGGGTCGCGCGCTTCGCGGCGATGCTGTCCTCGAAGACCGCGCGGATCCGCGTCAGGCGTTCCGCCCGCTCGTCGTCCGGCTTGCTCATGCGCCTGGCGCCTCCCGTCGCCGAGACCGTTCCACACGTAGGGCGACCGCGCTAGCGTCCCCCCGTCCCGTAACCGGACGCGCGTCTCCGGAATCCCAATCCGCGCGCGCCCCCCAACGCCCGCGATGGATTCCTGAAAAAGGGCGATCGAAGAGAGGAAATCGGCATGGCCAAGGTTGCAGAAGTCACGGACCAGAACTTCCAGAGCGAGGTACTCGATTCGGACACGCCGACCATCATCGATTTCTGGGCCGAATGGTGCGCCCCCTGCCGCCAGATCGCCCCGATCATCTCCGAGCTCGCCGAGGAGTACGGCGACCGCGTGAAGATCGTGAAGATGGACATCGACGCCCATCCCAACACGCCCGGCCAGTACGGCGTCCGCGCGATCCCCACGATCCTCGCCTTCAAGAACGGCCAGGTCGTCGAACAGCTCCAGGGCGCGCGGCCGAAGGCGGACTTCAAGGCGATGGTCGAGGGGTTGCTCGCCTAACCCCCTTCCTTCACGGGGTGCGACGGTCGGAGGCCACCCGCTTCTAGCGCCTTTCAGTGACCTCGAGAACCCACGGGGTTGCCCGGTATTCCTCCGGCCAATGGCTCGCTTCGACGTCACGTGCCGTAGCCAGCTCGTTGCCCGTCGCGCCGCGCAGGCGTAACGGGAGTTCTCCTCGGGCTGCGCTTCAGTTGGCCTGCGGAATACCGGGCAACCCCGTGGGCGGCAGCGACGGAGTCCCTGCGCGAGCGCTGGGCAGTTCGCCACCCACTCACACCGGAGGTCAGCGGCCGGGCTCACGGACCCGCGCGGCGCGGGCGGCCGGGATTTCTTCCGGCCAACTCAGCGCAGCAGGCCGCGCGATAGTCAGCTTCCGCGGCGCTCCAGCCTCACCTCGGCTTGGTACTCCGGAGAAACAGGCGAGCCATTGGCCGGAGGAAATGCCGGTCGACCGCGACGCTCTCCGAAGATCCGAACGGTAACCACTCGGGTTCGGACCGTATACGAAAACGGGCCGAACAGAATCACGACCTAACGCGTCGGGGGGGTGAAGAAGCGGACCGGCCAGTTGCGGCGGGTGGCTTCTCGGTAGAGCATCGGATCGGGATTGGTGGCGACGGGGTGGCCGACGAGGTCCATCAGGGGGCGGTCGGTGATCGAGTCGGTGTAGAAGAAGCTCTTCGCGAGATCGATCCCTTCGTCCTCGATCAACTGCTGCACCCAGTAGATCTTCCCCTCCTCGAAGCAGATCGGCTCGATCACGCGCCCCGTGAACAGCCCCCCCTCCACTTCGAGCCGCGTGTAGAGCATGTGCGCGATGCCGAGCCGCTCGGCGAGCGGGCGCACCACGAACTTCGTCGCGCCCGAGACGATCGCGACGACGTGCCCTGCCTCCTGGTGATCGCGCACCAGCTTCGCGGCCTCGGGATAGAGCGCCGGCATCACGAGCTGATCGAACCAGTTGGCGGCCTGCGCTTCGAGGTCGGCTTCGCGCTGCCCGCGAAATTCCTGCATCAGCGACTTCGTCCAGCTCTGGATGTCGAGGACGCCGAGCTTGTACTGGAGATAGGTGGCGACGCCCTTCGCCAGCTCGAGATTGCCGATCTCGCCCTGGCGGTAGCGGTGCTTCATCCACAGGCTGCCCGAGTTCTCGGCGATCAGCGTCTTGTCGAGGTCGAAGAACGCGCCGATCCGAGGGCGACGACGGGACGTCTTCTGGACGACGGCGGAAGCGGCCATGGCGGAAGCCTAGGTCAGCGGCGCTAGAAGACGTAGCGTCGCATCGACACGTTCATCAGCAGCCCGAGCAGCGCGAAGGTGACGACGAGCGCCGACCCGCCGTAGGAGAAGAGCGGGAGCGGCACGCCGATGACCGGCGCGAGCCCGATCACCATCGCGATGTTGAGCACCGCGGGCCAGAACAGACACCCGACCACCCCGACGGCGAGCAGGGCCCCGAAGTCGTCCTTCGAATTGCGCGCGACGACGAGCCCCCAGATGAGGAGCGTCACGTAGAGCGTGAGCGTCACGCAGGTGCCGACGAAGCCCCACTCTTCGGCGAGCACCGAGAAGGCGAAGTCGGTGTGCTGGGTGGGGAGGAAGCGGAGCTGGGTCTGGGTGCCTTCGCCGTAGCCGCTGCCGAGCACGCCGCCCGAACCGATCGCGATGCGCGACTGGGTCGCCTGGTAGCCCGACGCCAATGGATCGCGCCCCGGGTCGACGACGACCAGGATGCGCTCCTTCTGATAGTCGGCGAGGCCGAAGGTCCACAGCGCGGCGAGCGCGGCGACGCCGACGGCGGCGATGGCGAGCCACGCGCGGAACGGGATCCGCACGAGGGCGAAGTAGGTGCTGCCGACGAGGAGCGTCAGGAGAGCCACGCCCATGTCGCCCTGGGCCACGATCAGCGCGACGGGCACCGCGATGATCGCGCCGGGCCACACGAGTTCGCGCAGCCTCGTCGTCTGGCCCGGCGGGTAGCGCTGGAAATAACGCGCCAGGCCGAGCACGAGCGCCACCTTCGCCAGCTCCGAGGGCTGGACGCGGCCGCCGAAGAGCCAGCTCTGCGAGCCGCGCGTGACGGGCGCGAGCACGAGCGTCAGGGCGAGGAGTCCGATCGCAATGCAGAAGGCGGGCAACGCGAGCCGCTCGAAGTGCCGATAGTCGACGGCGGCACAAACCATCGCGACGGTCATCCCGAGACCGAGCGAGAAGAGCTGACGCCGCATTTCGTCGGACAGGCCGTCGGGCGTCGAGGTCGCCGAGGAGAGGTTCACCAGACCGAAGACCGTCAGGATGGTGATCAGGCCGAGGAGCGTCCAGTCGAAGTTCTGGATCGAGCGGCGGTCAATGCCCAGCAACGGGAACCTCCACGAAGGCCACCTCGGCGGGGATCTGCTGAACCGCGCGTTTCTCGAAATAGCGCGCCAGCACCTTCTGCACGATCGGCCCCGCGGCCGACCCGCCGTGGCCGCCGTGCTCGACGATCGCCGCGACCGCGATCTCCGGCGCATCGGCCGGAGCGAAGCCGACGAACCAGGCGTGGTCGCGCAGCTCGAAGGCGATCTCGTCCTCATCGAGATGTTCGGTGTGCTTGAGGCCGACCACCTGCGAGGTGCCCGTCTTCCCCGCGACCTTCACACCCTCGACGCGCGCTCGCCCGCCCGTGCCGCCGACGTCGTGAACGACCCCGGTGAGTGCCTCGCGCACGATGTCGAGGTGCTCGCGATTCACCGGAACGCGGCCGTTCTCTTCCGGCTCGGGTCCGTCGACGAGGCGTCCCTCGGCGTCGGCCACGCGCAAGACCAGCCGCGGCCGGACCAACGTGCCGCCGTTGGCGATCGCGGCGTAGGACACCGCGAGCTGGAGCGGCGTGGCGAGGTTGAAGCCCTGCCCGATCGACGTCGAGATCGTCTCGCCGGGCACCCACTTCTCCTTGAACCGCCGCTCCTTCCACGCGCTCGTCGGCACCAGGCCGGCCATCTCCTGGGGCAGGCGGATGCCCGTGCGACGGCCGAGATTGAATCCGCGCGCGAAGAACGCGAGGCGATCGACGCCGAGCTCCCGGCCGAGGTGGTAGAAGTAGACGTCGCACGACCGGACCAGCGCCTCGCGCATGTCCACCCAACCGTGGCCGGCGCGCTTCCAGCAGCGGTAGGTGCGCCGGTGCAGGCGGTAGTGGCCGGGGCAGAAGACCTTCTTCTTCGGATCGACGAGCCCCTCTTCGAGCCCCGCCGCGGCGACGAAGGCCTTGTAGGTGGAGCCGGGCGGATACTGGCCGGAGATCGCGCGGTTCTGGATCGGTTTCCAGCGATCCTTCGTCAGGTAGTTCCACGTCTCCGTGTCGATGCCACCGGCGAAGTCGTTCGGGTCGAAGCCGGGCTTGGACGCCATCGCGAGCACGTCGCCGTTGTGAACGTCGAGCGCGACGATGGCGCCGATCTTCGGCAGCTCACCGATCACCTCGGGCAGGAAGGCCGACTCCGCGGCCTCCTGGAGATCGAGGTCGAGCGTGAGCTGCACGCTGCCGCCCGGGACGGGCCGGATCTCGTCGAGCGTGCCGACGACGCGTCCGGCCACGTCGACGATCTGATTCCTTCCGCCGGCGCGGCCGCGCAACGCCTCCTGCCGGAGGCGTTCGATGCCGGCCTGCCCGATCACCTCGCCTGGGCGATAGTCGGCGAACTCGCGCGTCTCGAGCTGCGACGCCTGGATCTCCCCGATGAAGCCGAGAACGTGCGCGGCGAGGTCGCGCGCGACGTAGTGACGACGCGGTCGCACGTCGGTGACGACGCCGGAGAGCGCGTAGAGATGCGACTCGACCCTCGCGAGCTGGTCGTAGGTGAGGTCGCCGGCGAGGCGGATCGGCTGGAAGCGGCGGCGTCCGCGCGGCGTGCCGACCTTCTGGATCACCGTCTCGGCGTCGGTGTCGATCAGCTGCGCCAGCGCGGGGAACACGACGTCGGCGTGCCGCACGTCGTTCGGCATCACCTGCACGCCGAAGGCGGGGCGCGTCGTGGCGAGCACGCGCCCGTCGCGGTCGAGGATGTCGCCACGCGGTGCCTCGAGGCGCACCGTGCGCACCGAGTTGCGCACCGAACGCAGCCGCAGATCGTCGGTCTGGATCACCTGGAGCTGGAAGAAGCGGCCGAAGAAGATCGCGAACACGACGAGGATGAACGCGGCGATCCACGGGATGCGCCCGTGGAGCTCGGAGTCGCCCCCGCTGCCGAAGCGGCGATCGGGACTCCTCACGAGGCCCACCGCCGGGTTTCGAGGCGCAGCAGGCGTCGGCTCTTGTCGTCGCCCGCGACCCAGGCGGCGACGACCGCGACGGCCGTCGTGACCATCGGCGCGAGGATCGCGTTCACGAGCATGAGCGGAACGAGCGTCGCGGGACGCAACCAGTCGAAGCCGGCGCCCGGCGTGAAGAAGGAAGTGAGCGCGGTGAGCGCGGTCGCGTGCGCAGCGGTCAGCGCGGCGGCGAAGAGCATGCGGGATAACACGCCGGCGAGACTGACATGCACCGAGAGCACGCGCGACGCCGCGAACGCCACCACCGAGAGCAGCGCGTGCTGCCCGAGCAGCCCGGCCGAGAAGAGATCGACGACGAAGCCGCAGCCCGCGGCGAGTACGAGGCCGGTCGCCGGGTTGCGCCAGCACAGCGACAGCCCGAGCACGACGAGCAGCGCGAGGTCGGGTCGGAAGGCGGCCGGGAAATAGGGCGCGAGGGCGCCCTGGAGCATCGGCACGACGAATACCAGGATCACGATCCCGGCGACGCGCTTCACGAGGCGCTCCCGGCGACGCGCGTCACGGCGTGTCGGCCGCGGCGAGCTCGTCGTCCGCGAGATCACCCGTGCCGGTGGCGTAGAGGAGGTCCATCGTCGGACCGCGCCGGAGCATCACGAAGACCTGCTCCAGCCGGCCGAAGTCGACCGCCGGCTCGACGGTCGCCACGCGCAGGAGCTGCGCGCCTTCGGGCTCGACTTCCGTGATCACGCCCACGCGCAGGCCTTTCGGGAACACGCCGCCGAGACCGGAAGTGATCAGGAGGTCGCCCTTCGCCACGTCGGCATCGCGTCCGATGAACTCGAAGACGAGACCGTCGCCGTTGCCGCGCACCATCCCGCGCGACCGACTGCGCTGCACCACCGCGCCGACCGCGCTCTGGTGGTCGATCAACAGCATGCCCTTCGCGGCGTTGCGCGACGTCGCGGTGATCAGGCCGACGAGCCCCTGCTCGGAGATCAGCGGCATGCCCGAGTGGACGCCGTGGTTGCGACCGCGGTCGAGCAGCACCGAGCGGAACCAGGTCGACGCATCGAGGCCGACCAGCTCGGTCGGCAGCATCGGCACGTCGAACTCCTCGCGCATCTCGGCGATGCGATCGAGGCGCCCGCTGGTCTTGAGCGCCTCCGAGAGCTGGAGATTCGTCTCCTCGAGCGCGGCGATGCGCTCCTCGAGCGCTTCGTTCTCGCGGTTCACGTCGACGAGCGCGACGTACTCGTCCCACGAGCCGCGCGCCACCTCGAGCGGAAACGCGACCATCTTCTGGACCGGCACCGCGACGTCGAGGACGAGCCCACTCCACCACGAGAGCTCACGGCCGCCCTCGGTCCGGGCGCGCCGGTCCACCACCATGTTGATGAGCGCCACCCCGACCAGCACGGCGGCCAGCCCGGCGAGGAGCATCCGACTTCGGATCTCTGTCATGAAACCTGCGCCAGACCGGCGGCAGGAACGCTAGGAGCGATGCGCGACTTCTCGTAGCAGCGGCAGCTCATCCAGCGTTCGCCCGGTCCCGATGGCGACAGCGGTGAGGGGATCCTCTGCCAGCATGACCGGGAGGCCCGTTGCCTCCCGGAGGAGAACGTCGAGATTCTTGAGTTGCGACCCGCCGCCGACCAGGACGATGCCCTTGTCGACGATGTCGGCCGCCAGCTCGGGGGGGGTGCGCTCGAGGGCGATCTTCGCCGCCTCGACCACCTGGTTCACGGTTTCGGAGAGCGCCTCGCGCACTTCTTCGGCCTTGATCTCGAGGATCTTCGGCACGCCGGCGACGAGGTCGCGACCCTTCACTTCCATCGACGCATTCTCATCGGAGAGACACGCCGAACCGATGGTGATCTTGATCAGCTCGGCGGTGCGCTCGCCGACGAGCAGGTTGTACTTGCGCTTCACGTAGTTGATGATCGCTTCGTCCATCTTGTCGCCGCCGACGCGCGCCGAGTTCGAGTAGACGATGCCCGAGAGCGAGATCACCGCGACCTCGGTCGTGCCGCCGCCGATGTCGATGATCATGTTGCCCGAAGGCTCGGTGATCGGAAGACCGGCGCCGATCGCTGCCGCCATCGGCTCGTCGATCAGATAGACCTCGCGAGCGCCGGCGCTCATCGCCGACTCGCGCACCGCGCGTTTCTCGACGGAGGTGATGCCCGACGGTACGGCGATGACGATGCGCGGCCGCACGAGCCGCTTGCGATCGTGCACCTTCGCGATGAAATAACGCAGCATCGCTTCGGTGATCTCGAAGTCGGCGATCACGCCGTCCTTCATCGGTCGGATCGCCACGATGTTGCCAGGCGTGCGGCCTAGCATCTCCTTCGCCGCCTTGCCGACGGCGCGCACCTTGTCGACACCGCGACCGTCGCGCGACACCGCGACGACCGACGGTTCGGAGACGACGATGCCCTGGCCCTTCGCGTAGACGACCGTGTTGGCCGTGCCGAGGTCGATAGCCAGATCGCTCGAGAACCAGCCGAGAATCGGATCGAGGATCACGGAGCCCCCTGTTTCGCACGCCGCAGCCGGTGCTCCCGGATCTGCGAACGGCGTTTGGACGCCCCGTGCGGAAGCCGGCGGGACGTCCCGGCAGAAAAACAGCTAAGTGGTCGGTTTTGAAAGTTGTTTACCGGCCACCCGGCCGTCTCTGCGATGCTATCAGCCCGCCGATCGCGCATCAAGCAAGAAGCTTCGCGGCGCTTCCCCTCCGCTTGCTGCGCCGTGCGGCCGTCCGTAGTCTCCACCCGCTCCTCCGAGGGGTCCTTCGACCAGATGGCGCCCGGAGCTGAGCCCCGAGCGGCCCGGCCGCGCAGCACGCGACCCGCTGGTGCGACCCGCGAACCACCCATACGCCCCGAGAACCCGCACCGAGACCCGCCCCTCGAGCCCGAAAGGAAACACTCCGGATGCTTCGATTCATGCGCGGCGGACAGCGCTGGCTGACCTTCTTCATCGTGATCGGCGTCGGCGGCGTCTTCGCCGTCTTCCTCGGCCTCCAGGGGCCGATGAACTTCACCGCCACGCGAACCGTGGTGAAGGTCGGCCCGCACGAGTTCGGTCTGCAGGAGTTCGAGCGCGTGCGCGCCCGCCGCGAGGCCGCCATCCAGAACGAGCTGGGCGGCAACTTCGACGCCCGCGCCCTGCGCGACACGATCGACAACCTCGCCACCCGCGAGCTGGTCGACCAGGCCCTGCTCGCGCTGGCCGCGGAGGAGATAGGGCTCCAGGTGACGAAGTCGGAGATCGAACGGCTGGTCCTCTCCGACCCGACCTTCCGCGACGCCGACGGCCGCTTCGACCAGGAGCGCTTCGAAGACATCGTCGAGTACTCGTTCGGCAGCCAGCGCGCCTTCATGGACGATCAGCGCCTGATGCTGCTCGCCTACAAGATGCTGGGCCTACTGCGGTCCCAGCCCGAGGTGTCGCTCGGGGAGGCGCGCAGCGCGATCGAGCGCGAGCTCGAGCAGGTGAAGCTGGCCTTCGTGGCGATCGACCCGGAAGACGGGGAAGCGGGGCTGGAGATCACTCCCGAGGCCGTCGCCCTGGCGCTCGAGACGCGCGCCGAGGAGGTCGCCGCGTACTACCGCGAGCACGACGAGGAGTACAACCGCCCCGAGCGCGTGCGCGCCCGCCACGTCCTGCGCGCCGTCGACCGCAAGTCCTCCGACGAGGCCGTGGAGACGGCCCGCGCCGAGATCATCGCCGCGTCGTCGCGGCTGGCCCAGGGCGAGTCCTTCGAGGCGCTGGCCACCGAGCTCTCCCAGGATCCGGGCTCCCAGATCCGCGGCGGCGACCTCGGCTTCTTCGCCCGCGGTCAGATGGTGCGCGAGTTCGAGGAGGTCGCGTTCTCGCTCGAACCGGGCGAGACGAGCGAGCCGGTGCGGTCCGACTTCGGCTTCCACCTGATCCGGGTCGAGGAGCGCGAAGAGGCCGTCAACCGACCGCTCGAGGAAGTGCGCGAGGAGATCGCGACGGCGATCCTGCGCGAGGAGGCGCTCCGCGAGGAGGCGAAGCGCGAGGCCGAAGCCCTCGCCGAACGCGTCGCGAACGGCGCGTCGCTCGAAGTGGCGGCCGCGGAGTCCGACCTCGAGTTCCGACGCAGCGGCTGGATCGCGCGACGGAGCAACGGGTTCGTGCCCGGTCTCGGCGCGTCCCCGGAGCTGCTCGCCACGGCGTTCACGCTCGAGCCGGGAACGAGCTCTCCCGAGGTCTTCGAGGTCGGCGATCGCTTTGCCCTCGTACAGGTCCTCGAACACCAGGACCCGGACCCCGAGCAGGTCGAGCCGCTCGTCGAGGCGAAACGCGAAGAGCTGCTCCAGGCGAAGCGCAACGACCGGACCGAGGCCTGGGTCAATCTGCGCCGCCAGGAGCTCACCGAATCGGGCGACCTGATCGTGAACCTCGCCGCCATTCAGGGTTAGGCCAGTGGGCGCCCCGCCGCGCCCATCCACCGACGCGAGGGGGAGGGCAGCGTGTCGACCGCCATTCCCGACGCGACCCGAGATCGCGCTGTCGAGCGCACGCTCCTCGTCGAGGGGTTCGCGAACCTGGTCGTGCTCGTGGCGAAGGTCGTCGTCGGCGTGGCGACGTCGTCCGCGGCCGTGATCAGCGATGCGATCCACTCCCTCGCCGACCTCGCCAACAACGGGGTCGCCTTCGGCGCCGCTCGGCTCGCCGCCGCTCCGCCCGACCGCGAGCACCCCTACGGGCATCGCCGCTACGAGACCCTCGCCGTCTTCGCGCTCGCCACCCTGCTCGCCGTGCTCGCCGTCGAGATCGCTGCGCGCGGGCTCACCGCCGACCGCGAGGTCGTGCAGAGCGGTTGGACCCTGGCGCTGATGCTCGGCGTCCTGGGCGTGAACATCTCGATCGCTCTCTGGGAGGGCGCCCGCGCGCGTCGGCTCGATTCGGACCTCCTGCTCGCCGACGCGCGGCACACGCTCTCCGACGTGATGGTCACCGTCCTCGTGATCATCGGCTGGCAGCTCGCCGCGCGCGGTCATGTCTGGCTCGACTCCGCGCTCACGCTCTTCGTCGCCTTCCTGATCCTCACGCTCGCCTTCGGCCTGTTCCGTCGAGCGATCCCCGTGCTCGTCGATCACGTGGCGGTGGAGCCCGAAGAGCTCGAGGCGGCGGTCGACGCGGTGCCCGGCGTGCACTCGGTGCGCAGCGTGCGGTCGCGTACCGGCGCGAGCTCCCCGCGGATCGACGTCGTCGTCGCCGTCGAGGGAACACTCTCCACCGCCGAGTCCCACGACATCGCCGAGGCGATCGAGATCGAGCTGCGCCGCCGTTTCGACTCCGAGGACGTGACCGTCCACATCGAGCCGACCTAGCGGCGCGCATCGCTGCAGGGAAGGTGGGACTCCGCGCCCCAGTCTGTCCCGCACCGCCGCGAACGCTGCGGCGAAGCTGCGTCCGCGGGCTCCCCATTGGCACGACTCCTGCTCTCGCCTGTCGGGAGGAGGTGCTGCATGCAGGTCGAGGAAATCTCCGAGACGAGCGAGCCGACGGACGCGGCGCCGCGCAGCTTCGCCGCGCGCTTCTTCGGAGCGTTTCGCCTCGACGCCTCGGTCTTCGAAGAGGTCGAGCACGACGCGAGCGCGCGTCCGCAGGCCGCGGCCGTGGTCACGATCGCGGGACTCGCGCGGGCGGTCCAGGTGCTGCCGGAGCAGGGCATTCTCGGCGCCGTGGCCAGCCTGGTCGCGGCCTGGGTGTTCTGGTTCGCGGTCGCCGCCGCCGTGACGGCGGTGGGTGTGCGCATCCTGCGCGCGACGTCGGACTACGACGAGGTGCTGCGCACCGTGGGCTTCGCCGGCGCCCCGCTGACCCTGCTCGCACTCGGCGTCCTGCCGCTCGGCCCCCTCGCCAGCGCGCTCACCCTCGTCGCGCACGCCCTAGCCGTCACAGCGCTCGTCCTGGCCGTCCGCCAGGCCCTCGATGTCGACACGACGCGCGCCCTCGCTGTGTGCACCGGGGCGATCGCGCTCGGCCTCGGGCTGCTCCTCTTGCTGAGCGTCGTGTTCCTCGGTCGGGCGCTCGCCTAGCGCCCGGCTCTCTGTCACCATGGAGGTCGCCATGAAGACGATTCGCCGCATCCTCGTCGCCCTCGACCTCGCGCCCAAGGGGCAGGCGCTCACCACAGGCAGCCGCCTCGCCCTCGAACAGGCGCTGCGTTTCGCCCCGGCCCTCGAAGCGCAGGTGCTGCTCTTCCACTCCACCGCCGCAGACGAGGCGTGGGACGATTCGGGGCAGGAGTATGTCGACGTGCCCGAGCGCTCCGGGGACGCCCTCGCGCCCGCCATCGAGGAGGCGCTCCAACGCACACGCGCTGCCGGCCTCCAGACCGACACCGCATCCTCTCCCGAGCCGGCGGCCATCGCGATCATCCGCCGCGTCCTGAAGGACGAGATCGATCTCGTGATCTCGGGCAAGCGCAACGAGCCCGATCGCCGCGGCCGACGGATCGGCAGCGTTTCGACGAAGCTCCTGCGAAAGTGCCCGTGCGCCGTCTGGGTGGTGAAGCCGGAGAGCGATCCCGTCCCGCAGCGCATCCTGGCGGCGACCGACCTCACGCCCGTCGGCGAGCAGGTGATCGGCTACGCCGCCTTCCTCGCCGACCACTGCGACGCGGAGCTGCATGTCGTGAACGCCTTCCAGCGTCCGCTGGCGATCCAGCTCGAAGGCGAGGAAGCGAGCGCGCAGTTCGAGCGCCTTCAGCGCAAAGAGCGCAGGGAGAAGATCGAGGCGCAGCTCGCCGATGCGAAGTGCACGCGCGAAGTCGACATCCATATCGGACTCACCTCGCCTTCGCGCGCGATCATGGCCTGCGACGAGCGCATCACACCCGATCTCGTCGTGATGGGCACGGTCTCGCGCGGCGGCGTCGCCGGTCTGCTGGTGGGCAACACCGCCGAGCGTCTCCTCGGCCACCTCGACTGCTCGCTGCTCACCGTGAAGCCGGACGACTTCGTCTGCCCGGTGACGCTCGACTGAACCGGCAGTCGTCGGGAGGCGCTCAGGACTCCTGTTCGCGCGCGCGGCGTTCGGCGCGGCGATAGAGCGTCTTGCGGTCGATCCCGAGCACGGCGGCGGCCTGCACCTTGTTGCCGCCGGTCCGCCGCATCACCTCGTCGATGTAGCGATCCTCGAGCTGGGCCAGCGACAGCGACGAATCCGCCGCCGACGCCAGGAGTCGCTCCGCCGGATCCACCTCCGGTGTGCCCCGCGCATCGCGCGCCCGCAGATCCTCGATGCCGATCTCGTCGCCCTCCGAGAGGACGAGCGCACGCTCGATCGCGTTCTCGAGCTCGCGGGCGTTGCCGCGCCAGGTCTGGGCCGTGAGCCACGCCATCGCATCCTCGGACACCGGCTTCACGCGGTCGGCTGCGTGCTTCGAGAGGAACGCCTCGACGAGCGGCGGGATGTCCTCGGGACGCTCGCGAAGCGGCGGGATGCTCACGGGGATGACGTTGAGGCGATAGAAGAGGTCCTCGCGGAAGCGCCCCTCGTCGATCGCCTCGGCGAGATCGCGGTTGGTGGCGGCGATGATCCGGACGTCCACTTTCGTCGTGTGCGTTCCGCCGACGGGGCGCACTTCGCCGTCCTGGAGGACGCGCAGCAGCTTCCCCTGGAGCGGCAGGCCCATGTCGCCGATCTCGTCGAGGAAGAGCGTCCCGCCCGTCGCCTTCTCGAACAGACCGCGCTTCGCCGCGTGCGCTCCGGTGAACGCGCCGCGCACGTGCCCGAAGAGCTCGCTCTCGAGCAGGCCCTCGGGCAGCGCCGTGCAGTTGATCGGCAGGAAGGGTTTCGCGGCGCGCGCTCCGTGGAAGTGGATCGTGCGCGCGACGACGTCCTTGCCCGTGCCGCTCTCGCCGGTGATGAGCACGCTGGCGCGGCTGTGGGAGATCTTGCGGACGAGCGCGAAGATCTCGCGCATCGCGGCGCTCTCGCCGATCAGGTCGCCCATCGCGCGGGTGCGATCGACGGCGAGGCGCAGGCGTCGGTTCTCCTCCTCGAGCGCGCGGTGCTCCATTGCGCGCTCGATCGCGAGCAGGGCGACCTCGTTCTCGAAGGGCTTGGTGATGTAGTCGTGCGCGCCGGCGCGCATCGCTTCGACCGCCGACCGCACGCTCGCAAACGCCGTCATCAGCACGACCGGCGTCTCGGGTCGCAGACGCCGGAGCTCGCCGACCAGCTCGATCCCGCTCTTCCCGTCCATGTTGACGTCGGAGAGCACCGCGTCGATCTCGTGCTCCCGGGCCTGGGCGAGGGCCGCTTCCGCGCTGGGCGCGTCACGAACGCCGTAGCCGGCCTCTTCGAAGAGGTCGCAGAGCATGCGCCGCAGTACCTCGTCGTCGTCGACGATCAAGAGCTCCCGAGTCCCGCTCATGGGCGTTCTCCCTGTGGATCCGGTTCGGAACGAAGCATCGACCGTGCCAGCCCCGCGTGGCTGGGGAGCCACGGTGGAGCGCCGGGCTGTAGCAATATGTCACATCCATGGGGCGAGCCGTGCCCGTGACGGATCCGCGCGCCTTGCGCGCCGGGAGAGACTCGGGGAGCCTTGCGCCGCCCGTCCGCGGGCTCCCCCGAGGTGCGATGACCCCCGAGAGGCAGGGCCGGCCGCCCGACCCGCTGGACACCGAGACGGTCGAGGCGATCTTCGAGATCACCCAGCTGCTGGTGGTGGTCCTCGACCGCGATGCGCGCATCCGGCGGTTCAACCCGGCGTGCGAGCGGACGACGGGCTATCGCGCCGACGAGATGCTGGGCCAGACGGTCTGGAAGCTGGTCCCCGACGACGAGCGCGACAGCGTCGAGTTCGTGTTCCATGAGCTGGTCGAGACCGGCCGCGCCAACCTGCACGAGAACGACTGGCTCGCGAAGGACGGCGAGCGGCGCTGCATCGCCTGGACGAACACGGCGATCCTCGACGACGACGGCGAGATCGACCAGGTGATCGGCACGGGCATCGACGTGACCGACCTGCGCGCCAGCGAGGCGCGGGCGCGCACGAGCGACACGCGCCTCGGCGGCATCCTGCACTCGGCGATGGACGCCATCGTCTCGATCGACGAGGAGCAGCGGATCATGCTCTTCAATCCCGCGGCCGAGAGGATGTTCGGCTGGCGCCCCGACGAGATCCTGGGACGCCCGATCGACGACCTGATCCCGGCGCGGTTCCGGGACCTCCACCGCGACCACGTCGAGCGCTTCGCCGCGTCGGGCCGCACGAGTCGCCGCATGAACCAGCTCGGCGAGGTCTGGGGGCTGCGCGCGGACGGCGAGGAGTTTCCGATCGAGGCCTCGATCTCCCAGGTCTCGTCCGAGGACGGCACGCTCTTGACCGTGATCGCGCGCGACATGAGCGAGCGGCGCGATCTCGAGGAGCAGCTCCGCCAGACGCGCGAGCTCGCCGCGATCGCAACGCTCGTCGCCGGCATCGCCCACGACATCGGCACGCCGATGAACGTGATCCTCGGCTACACGGACATGCTCGCCGGCTCGATCGAGGGCGAGAAGAACCGCGAGCGGCTCGCGATCATCCGCGCGCAGGTCGAACGGGTGACCCGATTGATCGGAACGCTGATGAACTTCGCCCGGCCCGGGGAGGAGCTCGCGCGTTCGGCGCGCGTGGAGGACATCCTCGAGCGCGCGCTGGGACTGATCGGGGAGACCGCGCGGAAGCGCGGCATCACGATCACGCGCGACTTCGCACCGGCCGCCCCGCTCCTCTGCCAGCCCGAGCGGCTCGAGCGGGCCTTCCTCGATCTCTTCGTCAACGGCTGCGACGCCATGCAGGAGAAGGGCGGGACGTTGGGCGTGACGACCCGCGATCGCGCCGAGGGCATCGAGATCGAGATCGCCGACACCGGCATGGGCATCCCGCCGGACGTGCTCCGGCGGATCTTCGAGCCCTTCTACACCACGAAGCCGCGCGGCCAGGGAAGCGGGCTCGGTCTGCTGGTGACGCGGGGCATCGTCGCCGAGCACGGCGGCACGATCCACGTGAAGAGCGAGCCGGGCGTGGGGACGTCGTTCACGATCCGGTTTCCCGGGGAGGGCGTGGGCGCCGACGGGGCGCGGCGCACCGACGATGCGCAAGGTGGCGCTGGACGCCCCAGCGATCCGTCCGCTGCGCCCTGAGCCGGCCCGAGGGCTGGCACGGACACTGCAAACGAAGTCGCCAGGATGCGACGCGCACTCATCGTCGACGACGACCGGATCCACGCCCACATGCTGGTCGAAGGCCTGTTCGAGTGGGGCGTCCCGGCGGACGCGGCGGGCGGCGTCGCGGAGGCGCTCTCGAGCCTGCGCGCCCGGCAGCACGGACTCGTCGTGAGCGACGTCCGCATGGACGACGGCGACGGCTTCGATCTGCTCGCCGCGCTGCGCACGGAGGGGATCCTCGTGCCGGTGATCCTGATGTCGTCCTTCGGCACGGGCGGGACGCATGGACGGGCGATGGCCGCAGGCGCCTTCGCCTATCTCACCAAACCGTTCCCGCTCCACGAGCTGCTCGCGCTGGTCGAGAACGCCTTCGGAGAATACGCGTCGTCGAAGGTGCGCTGAGGCGTCAGCTCCGACGCAGCGCGCTCATCACGTCCGCGCGCGAGACCATACCGACGAGGCGGTAGTCGGCGTCGACCACCGGGAAGCTCTTGTTGCGGGTGCGCACCATCTTCTCCATCGCGCGGGACAGCGGCGTGCGCGGCTGCACGACGAGGGGATCGATCCGCATCACCGAATCGACGGGACGCCCCAGGATGCGACCCGCCGAGGGGAGCGTCTCCTCGTCGTCGGTGAACGCGCGCAACAGATCGAGCGACGTCACGAAGCCGACCAGCACGCCGCCCTCCACGACCGGAAGTCCGTTGAAGCCGGTCTCCTCCAGGATGCGCTCGACCTCGGCGAGCTTCGTCTCGGGACCGATCGAAAGCGGCTCGGACATGACGTCCGCCACCTCGAGCTCGAGGAAACCGTAGTCGGCTTCGGCAGTGCCCGCGGCGAGGGTCAAAGCGCCGCCCGGATGCGGCGATAGCCCGCGCGCAGGTCGTCGGCGAGCTTGCGCGCGTCGGCCTCGAGCTGATGGAGCGGCTCCTCGGCGGCGCGGGTCACCTGCTTCGCGCGACGCTCGAGCGAGGCGAGGCCCTTCTCGGCCTCCTCCCAGCGGTCGCGCACCTCCGCCTTGGCGAGGTGCACCTGCACGCGCAGCTCGTCGCGCGCGCGACGCAACTCGTCGATCTCGCCGTCCAGCCACTCGCTGAACTCGGACTTCTTCTCCATTGCGGTCTCCTCTCGTTCCAGCCCGTCGAGCCCGTAGGCCGCCGCGAGCAGATCCGTCTGTGTCACCAGCCCGACCAGCTCCCCATCGACCACGACGGGAAGCGCCCCGATCTGTCGCGAGACGAGCAGCTCGGCCGCTTCGGCGAGCGACGTCGCAGGGCGCACGGTGACGACCTCGCGCGCCATCACGTCGGCCACCCGGACGCCCTCCAGGAAGGCGCGCCGCGCCGCCGGATCGAAGCCGAACGCCTTTGCGAGCGACACGGCGAGGGTGTCGCTCCGCGAAACCATTCCGACGAGCCGACCGCCGTCGACCACCGGCAGGTGGCGGACGCGGCCGAGGTTCATCACGTCGTCGCCGAGATCGAGATTCTCGTCCGGCGCGAGCGTGGCGACCTCGCGGCGCATGATCTCCGAGACATGGCGTTGACCGAGCGGCATGGCGTTCCTCACTTCGTCGATGACGTGACGGGACGAGGAAGTGCAGATTCGGTGCCAGGCTCGGACGCCGTGGCGTGCGCCGACGCGGGGCGCCGCGTGCCCCCCTGTCCCGCGACGGCGCTGCGTGTAGCAAAGCGCCTCAGGCCCGGGAGACGCGTGCCAGGAGGGCGTCGAGGGAAGCGGGCCAGTCCGGGAGGGTCGTGTCCACGAGGGCGGCGGGCGTGTCGATCTTCTCGAAGGCGGCGAGGCTCGCGTCGAGGGCTTCCGGGCCGGCGTCGGACGGATCGTCTCCCGCCTTCGCGCGGCGCGCCAGTCTCTCGCGCGCCACGTCGGGATCGCAGCGCACCTCGACGAGGAAGGGCTCGGCGCCGAGGCGGCGCGCGGCCGCGAAGGCGCGATCGCGATGACGCGCCCGGGAGAAGGTCGCGTCGAGGATCGCGGGGCGACCCGAGCCGAGCACCGGCTCCACGCGCTCGAGCATCGCCTCGTAGGTGCGATCGGTCTGTTCGGGCGCGTAGACCCCCTCGCCCCATCCGCGCGCCAGGCGGTCGGTCGGCGCCGCGCCCCACAAGCGCTTGCGCACCCGATCCGAACCGATCACGACCGCGTCCAGCCGATCGGCCAACTCCTCGGCGACGCTGCTCTTCCCGCTGCCGACGGCCCCGGACACCGCGATCAGCGCCGGGCAGCCCGCACGAGGCGCCAGCGCCTCGTGCGCGAGCTCGAGGTGGCGCCGCGCGCTGGCGACGGCGCTGTGCCGCTGCTCCGTCGCGATCGCCGGGTCGCGAGCGGCGAGCGCCGCGACCTTCGCCCGCACCGCCGCCCGATAGGCGAGGTAGTAGTCGACGAGTGCGTAGAGATCGAAGTCGTCGCGTTCCCGCGCATAACGCCGCAGGAAGCGCGCTGCCAGCTCGTGCGCTCCGCGGTAGCGCAGATCCATCGCGAGGAAGGCCACCTCGGAGGCCGAGTCGATCTTGCGCAGCGATTCGCTGAACTCGAGACAGTCGATCGCGATCGGCTCCGCCGCGTCGTCCTCGAAGAAGACGTGCTGGAGGTGCAGGTCTCCGTGGCCTTCGACGGCGCGCCCCTCGCGGCGCCGACGGTCGAAGCGATCGGCATGGTCGCGGACGAAGGCCTCGGCGCGCTCGCGGGCGGTCGCGAGCAGCTCCGGGGGCGCCGCCTCGACATCGGCCTCGGCGAGCGACGCGAAGTTGTCCGAGGCGGGACGCGTGCAGCGCGCGAGCCAGGCCTCGCGCGAGAACGGGGCCGGCGTCCCGAGACCGCAGCCGTCGTGGAAGTGCGCGATCCGCACCGCCAGCGTGTCGACGTGGCGGGGGGCGAGGCGTCCGGCCTCGAGCAACGAGAGTGCGTCGCGCCCGTCGGCGAGCCGACGCATCACCACACAGTGCTCGACCCGGTCGTCGGCGAGGGATTCGGCGCAGGCGCCCACGCGTGCGCCGCGCAGCGGAGCGACGCCGAGGTAGACGTCGGGCGCGAGCCTGCGGTTGAGCGCCACCTCGCGCAGACAGTCCGCGTTGCGCTCGGCGCGCGTGGCGAAGCGGACGAAGCCGAGATCGACCGGCTTGCGGAACTTGTAGACGCGCTCCCCGGTCCTGAAAACGTGGGAGATATGCGTCTGGATCCACTCGACGCCCGACGCGGCGCTGGGATCGCCGGGATAGGCCGCGGCCGAAGCGAGCGCCGACCACTCGGGTTCTCCGGCGGACGGCTCCGCGCTCAAGACGCGTCGTCCTCCCTGACGGTGAGCACGGGACAGGGGGCGACCTGCACGGTGCGCTCGGCGACGCTCCCGAGCAGGACGTGCTTCAGCCCCGTCAGCCCGCGCGTTCCCATCACGACGAGATCCGCGTCCAACCGCTCGGCGAGAGCGGGAATCTCCTCCGTGGGAAAGTGCGGCGAGAGGTGCTCCGCGACGCGAACCCCCTCCGCCTCGACGCGCTCCTTCTCTTCGTCGAGCTTCTTCTTCGCGGCCTCGCGCAGGTCGCGCTCGAAGGTTTCGGGGACGACGATGCCGTAGGGGGTCAAGGTGGCCGGCGTCACCTGGTAGCAGTGGAGCAGATGCACCTCCGCGTCGAAGGACTTCGCGAGCCCGATGGCGGCGTCGACGGCGTGCTGGGAACCGCTCGAGAAGTCGACCGGGACGAGGATCTTCGAAACCTTGAACATGGACGGAACCTCCGACCCGAGACGAAGCATTCCGCGTGCCATCGTCTGTGCGCGCGGCAGCGCGACACGGCACGCGTCGTAGCGTTCCGCCCCAGTGCGGGACATCCCGTCCCAGGTCGCGGGCCGCGCATTCGCGTGGAGCGGTTGCCTGCTGGCCTCCGTTTTGCACGATCTCCAGTCAGGAGGTTCCGTCATGCAGCCGAGCGAAGTCCGCGAACGCATCCTCGCCGACCACGCGGTGCTCCGGGCCGATCTCGATCGGCTCGAGCTCATGGCGGCGGCGGCTCGCGAACCCGACCCGGACTCCGGGCGCGTGGCCGGGTTGCGCGAGGAGGGCCAGCGCTTCCTCGAGCGACTCGAGCTCCACATGCGCTGGGAAGAGGCCTACCTCCTGCCCATGCTGCGCGAAATCGACGCCTGGGGGCAGGAGCGCGCCGACCGCTTCGTAGCCGAACACCGCGAGCAGCGCGAGATCCTCCAACTCATCCTCACCCGGCTGCGCGACGCAGGGCGGCCCGACCCGATCATCGCACGCGACCTCGAGGGCCTCGTGGGCCTCCTGCGCAAAGACATGCACGAGGAGGAGTCCGACTTCCTCGACGACCGCGTGCTCCGTGACGACATCATCGCGATCGAGGTCGAGACGGGTTGACGTCCCCGCGCAATCCCACGGGTCGACTCGCCGCGTGGGGTTGGTGGGGCGGCCCGCTGCTCGCGCTGGCGGCGGGCTTCGCGCTCCCGGACCACTACGTCGCGACTTCGGGCGCGCGCGTCGAGCTGACGGAAGCCGCGCGGGCGACCGCGGCGCTCGGCGTCTGGATGGCCATCTGGTGGCTCAGCGAAGCGATCCCCGTCTACGCCACCGCCCTGCTTCCCCTCGTGGTGCTGCCGCTCTCCGGCGCGACACCCGTCCACGACGCCGCCGCGCCCTACGCCCACGAGCTGATCTTCCTCTTCCTCGGCGGCTTCCTCGTCGCGCTCGCGATGGAGCGCTGGGAGCTCCACCGACGCGTCGCGCTCGGCGCGCTGCGCGCGGTGGGCGACGCGCCGCGGCGCATGATCGGCGGCTTCATGGCCGTGACGGCGGCACTCTCGATGTGGGTCTCGAACAGCGCCACCGCGATCATGATGATGCCGGTGGCGCTCTCCGTCATCGATCTGGTGGCGGAGCAGGTCGACGACGAGGAGACGAACCGGCGCTTCACCCTCTCGCTTCTGTTGGGCGTCGCCTACGCCGCGTCGATCGGCGGCGTCGCCACGCCGATCGGCACACCGCCGAACCTGCTGCTGCTCTCCTACGCGAAGTCCGAGCTCGGCGTCGACATCGGCTTCGCGCGCTGGACGGCGACCCTGCTCCCCCTCGTGCTGCCCCTTCTCGTGCTCGCCTGGCTCCTGCTCACGCGCGTCCTGCATCCGATCGGGCTCGAGCGGATCGAGGGCAGCGCTGCGCTGGTGCGCGAGCGGCTTCGCGCGCTGGGACCGATGACCCGGCCCCAGTGGACCGTAGCCGCCGTGTTCGCCGCGACCTCGCTCGCCTGGATCACCCGGCCGCTGCTCGCCGCGATCGAGATCGGTGCGCACCGACCCTTCGCCGGCCTCACCGACACCGGGATCGCCGTCGCCGCGGGACTCGCCCTCTTCGCCGCACCGACCGGGCGTTCCGACGCGCGCTTCGTCCTCGACTGGGAGGCGACGGCGCGCCTTCCCTGGGGCGTGCTGCTCCTCTTCGGCGGCGGCCTGAGCCTGGCGGCGGCCATCGAGGCCCACGGCCTCGGCGCCTGGCTCGGCGCAACGGTCGGCGGCAGCGTCGACGTCTCTCCGGTCGCGCTCGTCGTGGCCGCCGTGACGCTGACGATCTTCCTCACCGAGCTGACCAGCAATACGGCGACCACGGCGACGCTCGTCCCCGTGCTCGCCGCGCTCGCGCCCGGGCTCGGACTCGACCCGCTGCTCCTCGCGGTGCCGGTCGCGCTGGCGGCGAGCTGCGCGTTCATGCTCCCGGTTGCGACGCCGCCGAACGCGATCGTCTTCGGGTCCGGACGGATCTCGATCCCGGAGATGAGCCGCGCGGGGTTCTGGTTGAACTGGATCTCGGTGCTCGCGATCTCGCTCTTCGCGTTCGCCGCGGTCGGATCGCTGCGCGCCTAACGACGGAACGCCGTCGCGGCGGTCGCGGCCGGACCTTCGCGAGCGAGGCTTCGCAACGCGCTGCGGACCTCATCGCAAGCCGCCGGGCCGACGATGCGGAAGCCGCGGTCGCGCGGGGCCACCAGAAGCGCCTGGAGCGCCTCCCGCGGGAGGAACCGTTCCTCGGACTTGCCCGTCCCCCAGGCACGCTGCGTGCCATCGGTCTCCACCGGCACGCGGGTTGCACGAGGATAGGGACATGAACACGCACGCTCTCGCCGTCCTGTCCCTCGGAATCCTCCTCGCGTCGACCGCGTCGGCGCAGAACACGCCCGCCGACCCGGTGCTCGCCGAGCTCGGACAGCCGGTTTACACCCGGTACTGCGTATCGTGTCACGGCGCGAGCGGACAGGGCGACGGACCCGTCGCTCCGGTGCTGCGACCGATGCCGGCCGACCTCACGAAGATCGCCGAGCGGCGCGGTGGCACCTTCCCAGCCGGCGAGATCGCGCGCACGATCGACGGGCGTTTCGCGATCGCAGCCCACGGCA
>JAHEJV010000409.1 GCA_024638705.1 Deltaproteobacteria bacterium
CGATGGTCTGGTATCCGAAGACCGGCGCGCGGCAGATCGCGTCGCTCTCCGACTGGATGGAGGGCACCGACCTCGGCAACTACGCCTACGCCGCCGACATGGCCGCGAGCCGCGACACCGGGACGCTCGACGAGCTGAACTTCGAGTACATCAAGGAGTCCGGCGCGGCGATGGTGGGCGACCCGGCGCGCTGCATCGAGATCGGCGAGCGCTATGCCGCGAGCGGCTGCGACATGCTCTTCTGCCTGGTGAATCCCTACAAGATCCCGCACGAAGCGGTGATGCGGAGCATCGAGCTGATGGGCGAGAAGGTCATTCCGGCGCTGTCGTGAGCGACCCCGCGGCCGCGCGCCGCGGCGCCCCTTCGCCCCTGCCGACGGAGCGCAGCGTTGCGGCGATCTACGCCGCACTCGGGGCGATCGCGCTCGCGCCGCTGCTCGTCTTCGAACATCCGGCGTTCACGGATCACCCCAACCACCTCGCGCGGCTCCACGTGCTGGTGGCCGACGCGGACAGTCCGATCCGCGCGGTCTACGAGCCCGCCTGGGCGCTGATCCCGAACATCGCCCTCGACGCGTTCGCGGTGGCAATGCACCCGTGGCTCACGCCCGAAGCCGCGCTGCAGGCCGCCACCGTCGGCGCGCTCGCGGGGATCCTGCTCGGCGTCGCGCTGCTGCAGCGTCGCCTGTTCGGCGCGCTCGACCCGCTCGCCTGGTTCGCCGTGATTCCGGTCTTCAACCTCGCCACGTCGATGGGCTACGTGAACTATCTGATCGGCGCCGCGATCGCGTTGCTCGCGCTCCCGCTCTGGCTCGCGTGGGCCGGGAAGCCGGCGTGGTGGCGCGTCCTCGCCTTCAATGCGATCGGCACCGCGCTCTTCTTCAGTCACGTCGCGGCGCTCGGCTTCTTCGGTCTCGTGATCGGGGCGTATGAGCTCGCCCGCGCCGCCCGGCGCGAAGGCCTGGCCGTGGCATCCATCGCCCGTCTCACGCTCTCGCTGCTCGCGACCTTCGCCCTGCCCCTCGGCCTCGCGCTGCTCGCCGATCGCCCCCACCACGTCGCGACGTTCAGCTACGCGGCGAAGGCCCGGATGGCGCTGGCGCCGACTTGGATCGTGCCGGCGCCGGCCTTTCTCCTGGGCTTCGTCGCGTTGGCGCTGCTCCTCTACGAGGGCGTCCGCAGCCGCCAGCTCCATGTCGCCCGCACCTGGCGCGCCCCGCTCCTCCTGCTGCTCGCCCTCACCCTCGCGCTGCCGAGCAAGCTCTCGCTGCTGGCCGACCTCGACGCGCGGGTCTTCGTCTGTGTCGTGTTCCTCGCCATCTCGGTGAGTCGACTCGCGGCGCCGTCGCGCACGCGTGTGACGGCGCTCGCCCTCGCGCTGCTCGCGGTCGTCGCAGCGCGATCGCTCGTCGTCGCGAACCACTGGCGCGCCTGGTCGGAGGAACTCGACGGCTTCCGGGCGGCGATCGCCCGGGTCGAACCGGGGGCGGCGCTGCTCGTGGCCGAATGGGACTCCTCGAGCGAGGCTCGCCGCTGCGCGACGGCGCGCCCCGAACCACCGCATCTGTTCTGGCACGTGCCGAGTCTCGCGGTCGTCGATCGCGCCGCGTTCACGCCGCTGCTCTTCACCGGCGCGGGAATGCAACCGGTCCGACCGACCGCCGCCTACCGGGCCCTCGACACGGCTGCATCGAGTCCGGTGCCCCACGGCCTCCTCGAACGCGCCGCCGATCCCGAGATGATCGAGGACGTGCGACGCTCGCTCGATCCGACGGCGGGGCCCGGGTACTTCCTCGCCTGGCCCGAGACCTTCGACTACCTCGTGTTCCTGCACGGCGGCTGTCCGGAGGGGAATCTGCGAGCACCCGTCACGAAGCTCAGCGAAGGTGGTTTCTACACCCTCTACCGCATCAAACCGGGATCAGGACGTTTTTCGCTTCAGGACGATTCGCGAACGGCGCCTTCCGCGAAGCGCTCCACCGGGTCGCGCAGGTCGACCGTGCCGAGATATCCGCCGCCCGACGCGATCGCGTCGTGGGCCACCCAGCCGAGCAGCTCCTGAGCCCGACGCGGCAGCGTCTCCACCACCTCCGCCGGCACCGCGAGGAACTGGTTCTCCTCCGTCCGCAGCCAGCCGACGACGTAGGACAGATGCATGCCGCGGCGGCGGCGGTCGGGCGTCGTGTTCGCCCCGCCCCCGTGGAGCGTGCTGCCGAGGTAGATCGCGGCGGCGCCCGCCGGCATCGCGGCGATCGCCACCTCGCTCGCCTCGGGCTGACGGTCCGGCTCCCAGCGATGGCTGCCCGGCACGACGCGGGTGGCGCCGTTGTCGGCAGCGAAATCCTCGAGCGCGATCATCGACGCCACCTGCAGCTCTGGATGCGGCCGGGGAACGTGGATCCAGACCAGCTCGTCGCGGTGGAGCATCTGCGCCTCGGCGCCAGGGCCCCGGTCGAGCACGTGGGCGATGTTGAGCTGATAGGTCGCGCACGACGGCGCGAGCACCGCGTCGCACACCGCGAGCAGCAGCGGATGCACGAGCACCTCGTGCCCGAACACGCGCGAATGGGCCGCCACCCCGGTCAGGTGCCGCGTGCGCTTTCCCATGAACCATTCGACCGCCGGGTTGAGGAAGGCGCGGTCGGATTCGGCGCCCGCGAGGATCGGGTCGAGCTCGGCGTTGAAGCGCGCGAGGAGATCCGGATCGAGAGCGTCCTCCACGATCACGACGCCGTGTGCATCGAGTGCGGCCACGACGTCCCGGGTGGAGTCCTGGGCGGTGAGCTGCGGGATTTCGGGCGTCACGGTCGCCTCCTGTTCGCTGCATGCTACTGGAATGCGGCGCGCAGGCGGAGGATCGCTCGCTAGCCCGTGGGCTCGCGCGCGACCGCCTCCAGACGCGCCAGGCTGTCCTCCAGGCCACCCGGTCGCGCGCGTTCGAGCCAGCAGGCGCGTTGCTCGGCGATCGCGGCGCGCAGGCTCTCGCGGAGCGTGGCCGGGCTCGGGCTCGGAGCCCCCGCACTGCGCGCCATCCGCTCGGCGCCACAGCGCGCGAGCCGCAGCGCCTGACGCAACTCGCGCGCGAGCAACGCCCCGTCCGCAACACGGGGGGCCGCGCGCGCGAGGGCCGCATCCAGCTCCGCGGCCGACTCCACGATCGCCTCGGCCCGGCCGACATCGGGCGCTCCGAGCGAGCCGAGCGGTCCTGCGCCGAAGAGCGCGTCGTGCAGGGGGCTGGCGTTCCACCCGCGCAGGCCGGTCTGATCGCCGAGCCCGCCCATCGCGACGCAGGCGCGACCGAGTTCGCCGGCGGCGTCTTCGAACACGACGGCGTCGAGATCGGCGGCGAGGTCGCGATCGCGGTGTCGCTCGGCATTCCAGGCCAGACCCGCCGCTTCGAGCAGCGGCGCCAGGCTCACGGCCGGCGGCTGGAGGTGCCCGTTGTCGCCCCAGTCGGTGAGCAGGAAGCCCGTCGCACCGCGCGCCCGCCCGACTTCCGCCGCGTCGCGGAGGTTGGCGCGCGCGTTTGGGAGCCGGCCCACCAGGGAGTTCCAGGCCGACGTCCCGGGACACACCCAGAAAGGCACCTCACTCGACGCGAAGGCCTCCACCTGGGGGCCGAACCCGGCGAGCGCCGCGTCGTCGATCCCGAAGTCGGCGAGCCGCTCGCGCAGCGCCGCCGGCAGCGACCCGGGCGCCATCGGAGCCTCGTAGTGCCACACCAGCGCGATCGTGTCGTCGCGG
>JAHEJV010000410.1 GCA_024638705.1 Deltaproteobacteria bacterium
AGCACGAAGACGAAGAGGATCGCCAGGACCAGGAGATTCAACCACATACGCCTCTCCCGATCGTCCGGGCGCGCCGATCACTTGACGGTGTCGCCGGGCGGCGCCCGATCGTAAGGCCGATGGCCCGTCGCCGCCGCCCGTGTCACAGTTGTCCGCCCACCCGCCCCCTTCCAAGGCGCGATATGCCCACTCCGACCCGCTACACGAAACTGATCGCGACGATCGGACCGGCCTGCGACGGCATCGACACGATCAAGGCGATGATCCGCGCCGGCATGAACGTCGCGCGGCTGAACTTCTCGCACGACACCCACGTCGAGCACGCGAAGCGCCTCGCGCTGGTGCGTCAGGCCGCCGAGGAGCTCGGCGCGAACATCGCGATCATGCTCGACACGAAGGGCGTGAAGATCCGCACCGGACGCCTCGACGGCGGCGCGGCGCGGCTCACCACCGGCGACCCGTTCACGCTCTACACCGATGGACGCGTCGGCGATGCGCGCGGCGCGGCGGTCTCCTACGCGGCGCTCCCCGAGGAGGTGGTGCCCGGCTCGAAGATCCTGATCGACGACGGCGTGATCGAGCTCGAGGTCGAGCGCATCGATGCGGAAGAGATCCATTGCCGCATCAACCGCGGCGGAAACCTCGCCGACCGCAAGGGCGTGAACCTCCCGGGCACCTCGCTCGGCATCCCGGCGATGACGCCGGAGAACCGCGCCGACATCGTCTTCGCGGTCGAGAACAAGGTCGACTACATCGCGGCGTCCTTCGTGCGCGGGCGCGAGGACGTGCTCGAGATCCGCCGCGTCCTGAACGAGCACGCGGCGCAGATCCCGATCATCGCGAAGATCGAAGCCGCGGTGAGCGTGCAGCACCTCGAAGAGATCGTCGACGAGGCCGACGGCACCATGGTGGCGCGCGGCGACCTCGGTGTGGAGATTCCCGTCCAGGAAGTGCCGCTCACGCAGAAGAAGATCATCCGCACGACGGTGATGAACGGGAAGCCGGTCATCACTGCGACGCAGATGCTCGACTCGATGAAGAACTCGCCGATGCCGTCGCGCGCCGAGGTGAGCGACGTCGCGAACGCGATCCTCGACGGCACGTCCGCGGTGATGCTCTCGAACGAGACCGCCGCCGGGAAGTATCCCGTCGAGGCGGTGCGCACGATGGCCCACGTCGCGCTCGAAGCCGAGACCGGGCTGCGCGAGTACGGCCACCTCCAGCACATCCTGCCGGCCCACACCCACGAGGTGACCGAGGCGGTGAGCCAGGCCGCGATCACGATGGCGAACCATCTCGAGGCCGCGGCGATCGTCGCGCTCACCGAATCGGGCCGGACGGCGCGCATGATCTCGAAGTACCGTCCGCGCTGCCCGATCCTCGGTGCGAGCCGCAACCCGGCGGTCGTGCGCGCCTTCGCGATGAACTGGGGCATCACCGGCATCCTGCTCGGCCAGGGGGAAGGTGACTCGAACGACATCGACGTCGCCGAGGAGGCGCTGCACAAGGCGCGCGAGATGGGCGTCGTCGTGAGCGGCGACCTCTGCGTGCTCACGGCGGGCCGGAGCCGCGAGTCGGGCAGCACGGACATGATCCGGGTGGTGCGGGCGCCCTAGGCAGTACGGGCTCGATGATTCGAGGGGCTCGGGCGTCATGGGGGGCGGAGGCACCCTTTTGACTTCGCTCGGCTTCGCCTCGCTGCGCACCCGCTGACTTCGTCAGCGGGTTTGCGGGGGTGCCGCCTACGGCATCGGTGACCTGCGCTGCTCATTCCGTGTGCACGGGTTGCACACGGACCGGGCGCTGCTGAGAAACCAGGCGTCTGTACGGCCACGGGGAGTCGGCCGGGATGGGCCGTCCCTGGCACACCGCTTGCTTTGCGTTGGGGCCGTCGTCTTCCAACCCAGGAGTAAACACGTGCCGAAACCGACGCTCGGATGGCTGCGGGCCATCCCCGGACTCTTCGTCCTCATCCCCGCGCAGGCCGCTCTCGCGGACGAGATCTCGGCCGGAGACACGGCCTGGATGCTGACGAGCACCGCGCTCGTCCTGATGATGACCCTGCCCGGCCTCGCCCTCTTCTACGGCGGACTGGTCCGCTCGAAGAACATCCTCTCCATCCTGATGCAGTGCCTGATCTCCGCGGGCATGGCGGGCGTGCTCTGGGTGCTGGCGGGCTACAGCCTGGCCTTCAGCGGTGAGGGCATGTTCATCGGCGACACCGCGAAGCTCGGCCTCGCCGGCGTCACGCCGGACTCGGTGTCGGGCACGATCCCGGAATACGTCTTCATCATGTTCCAGGGCATGTTCGCGATCATCACCCCGGCGCTGATGCTCGGCGCCTTCGCAGAGCGCATGCGCTTCGCCCCCTACCTCGCCTTCATCACGATCTGGCTCTTCGTCGTGTACATCCCGCTCGCCCACATGGTCTGGGGCGGCGGCTACATCGGGGCCGAGATCGGCGCGCTCGACTTCGCGGGCGGACTCGTCGTGCACATGTCGAGCGGCTTCTCGGCGCTGGCGGGCTGCCTCATCCTCGGGCCGCGCCGCGGCTACTTGAAGGACATGATGCTCCCGCACAGCCTGCCGCTCACCGTGATCGGCGCGGCGCTCCTGTGGGTGGGCTGGTTCGGCTTCAACGCCGGCAGCGAGCTCGCCGCCGACGGCACGGCCGGCCTCGCCTTCCTCACGACGAACACCGCGGCCGCTGCAGCGGTGCTCACCTGGGTGGCGATCGAGTGGATCCACCGCGGCAAGCCCACCGTGCTCGGCGCCGCGACCGCGGCCGTGGCCGGACTCGTCGCGATCACGCCCGCCTGCGCGTTCGTCACGCCCGTCGGAGCGATCTGGGTCGGCCTCGGCGGCGGCGCGATCTGTTATGTGGCCGTCACACTGCTCAAGCCGGCGCTCGGCTACGACGACTCGCTCGACGTCTTCGGCGTCCACGGCGTCGGCGGCGCCTGGGGCGCCCTCGCCACCGGGCTCTTCATCGCTCCCTGGGCCGCCTCGGAAGTCGGCTACGGCGCGCAGATCTGGGCGCAGGTGAAGAGCATCGTGATCGTCGCGATCTACGCGCCTCTCGCGAGCGCGATCATCCTCTACGCCTTGAAGGCCGTGTTCGGCACGCTGCGCGTCACCGACGAGGACGAGTCGCAGGGGCTCGACGTCGTCGAGCACAGCGAGACGGCCTACACCACGCAGTAGACCAGGGTCCACGCCGACCCGGAATGCGCCTCCGTCTCCTCGGGCGGGGGCGCATTCGTCTATGCTGGGCTCTCGCCGGGAAGAACAGGGAGGGACGTCGTGAAGTATCTGCACACGATGGTGCGCGTGAGCGACCTCGAGGAGTCGCTCCACTTCTACGTGAACCAGCTCGGGCTCGAAGAGCTGCGTCGCGTCGACGTCGAGGCCGGCCGCTTCACGCTCGTCTTCCTCGCCGCGCCCGGCGATTCCGAGGCCCAGGTCGAGCTCACCCACAACTGGGATCCGGAGAAGCTCGAGGGCGGACGCAACTTCGGCCACCTCGCCTACCAGGTCGACGACCTCTACGCGAAGTGCCAGCAGCTCCAGGACGCGGGCGTCACGATCCTGCGCCCGCCGCGCGACGGCTACATGGCCTTCGTGCGCTCGCCCGACGGCATCTCGATCGAGCTGCTCCAGAAGGGGAAGCCGCTCGCCCCGGCCGAGCCCTGGAAGTCGATGTCCAACGTCGGGGAGTGGTAGGCGCCCGCGGCCTCCCCTCAT
>JAHEJV010000094.1 GCA_024638705.1 Deltaproteobacteria bacterium
CGCCACACCCCGCGCCTGACCGAGCACCAGGGCCGAGCGGGCGTTGGCGGAGACGAACACGTCCTCGACGCAGGCGATGTCGGGCTGGTGCCGTTCGACGAGCGCGGCGAGGTCGGCGGCCAGCGTCGCGAGGCGCGTCGGAAGCGACGCGCTCCGCAGCGGTCGCAGCACCCCGTGGGCGACCCATTCGAGGTCGCCGCCGATGCGATCGACGACGCCGTATCCGGTCGCCTGGGATCCGGGATCGACGCCGAGGATGCGCAGGCGCGAGCGCGCGTCGCCGCGACTCGATCGAGACTCGTTTCCGAAGGCGTCGATGGCGTCTTCCGAACGGACCCCGCGCGACTGCGGGAGATCGGGATCCGGGATGTGCTGCGCGGGGGGTGGCCGCGCGCGGGGAAGGTAGCGGGAGGGGCGTTGGAGCGCAGGGTCGGGCGGCGATGGGGACGCGGGGTCTGCGGGCGCGGTGTCCTTGGCGGAGGCGGGCTCGACGATTCGGGAGTGCGAGGAGTGGAGGGACCCGGAGGCCACCTTTCGACTTCGCTCGGCTTCGCCTCGCTGCGCGCGCGGAGCAGGGCTCTTCGAGCCCTACTCCGCGCTTGCGATGCGGTCCATCTCCTCGTCGGAGATGTCGAAGTTCGCGTAGACGTTCTGGACGTCGTCGAGGTCTTCGAGGGCGTCGGAGACGCGAAGCATGGTCTCGGCTTGGCTGCCTTCGAGCGTGACGGTCGTGCTGGGCTCCATGGTGACGCTGCTCTCGAAGACCTTGAAGCCCTGCCCCTCCAGCACCTCGACGACACCGGCCAGGTCCGATTGCGAGGTCTCGACGACCACGATCTCGCCGTCCTCGACGACATCTTCGGCGCCGGCCTCGAGAGCGGCTTCCATCAGCGCGTCGAGGTCGACGGACTCCGCGTCGAAGCGGATCACCCCTTTCTTCTCGAAGAGGTACCCCACGCATCCACTGGCGCCGAGGTTGCCGCCGTGCTTCGTGAGCACGTGGCGCACCTCACCCACCGTACGGTTCTTGTTGTCGGTCAGCGTCTCGACATAGATCGCCGTCCCGCCGGGGCCGTACCCCTCGTAGACGATCTCCTCGTACGCCTCGCCATCGCCACCCCCGGTGCCCTTGAGGATGCCCCGCTCGATGTTGTCCTTCGGCATGTTGGCTGCCCGGGCCTTCTCGATCGCGAGGCGCAGCCGGGGGTTGGCGCCCGGATCGCCACCGCCGATCCGCGCCGCCGTGGCGATCTCGCGGATCAGCTTCGTGAAGATCTTCCCGCGCTTCGCGTCGGCGGCGCCCTTCTTCCGCTTGATCGTCGACCATTTCGAGTGGCCAGACATACGCAACTCCCTGAAATCAGTAGGGGTTTAGCACGCGGCCCGAGGCCCTCCAAGGCCGCTCCCGCAGTGCAGTCGCGGCACTCCAGCGCAAGCTGCCACCGGCCGATACGTCCACCGGACAGGCCTGCGAAAACGAGGGTGGAATGGCGGAAATAGCGGTCGGCATCGACCTCGGGACGAGCAATTCGTGCGTCGCGGTGGCGGGAAAGCGGCGCATCGACGTGCTGCCGAACGCGTATGGCGAGAGCACGACCGCGAGCGTCGTGAATCTCGGCGAGGACGGCTCGATCACCGTCGGCAACGCCGCCAAGGCGAACATCATCCACGACCCGACCCACACGGTCTGCTCCGCGAAGCGACTGATCGGCCGGTACTTCTTCTCCGAAGAGGTGAAGAAGGCGCGCGCGATCTGCTCCTACGACATCGTCGAGGGCGAGGGCCACAGCGTCCGCATCAAGGTACGCGACGAGGTGTTCAGCCTCCCCGAGATCAGCGCGATGGTGCTGCGCGAGCTGAAGTCGATCGCCGAATCGCGCATGGGACGGCCGGTCACGAAGGCGGTCGTGACCGTGCCGGCCTACTTCAACGACAATCAGCGCCAAGCCACGCGCGACGCCGCGCGGATCGCCGGGCTCGAAGTGCTCCGCATCATCAACGAGCCGACGGCAGCAGCCCTCGCCTACGGCTTCGGCAAGGATCTCCACCAGAAGGTTGCCGTGTACGACCTCGGCGGCGGCACCTTCGACATCTCGGTACTCGAGATCGGCGAGGACGTCTTCGAAGTGCTCTCCACCGCTGGGGACACGTTCCTCGGCGGCGACGACCTCGACGATCGCGTGATCGACCTCCTCGCCGACGAATTCGTCGCCAAGGAAGGCATCAACCTCCGCAACGACCCCTTCGCGCTCGAGAAGCTGAAGGTCGCCGCCGAGACCGCGAAGAAGGGCCTCTCGGTCGACGACGAAGTGGAGATCCGCATCCCCGACGTCATCACCGCGCCCGACGGCAGCTCGCGATCGATCGAACGGCGCCTCTCGAAGGACGAGTTCTGGACCCTCACCTCCGACCTGCTCGTGCGCACGTTCAAGGTCTGCGACGAAGCGCTCCAAGAAGCCGGCGTAGTCGCGCGCGACCTCGACGGCGTCATCCTGGTCGGCGGTCCGACGCGACTCCCCGCCATCCGCGACGCCGTCCGGGAGTATTTCCAGCAGGAGCCGCGCAACGACGTCGACCCCGACGAGGTCGTCGCGATGGGCGCCGCGATCCACGCCTCGTCGCTGGTCGACCAGGGCACGGACGACGCCTACCTCCTCGACGTCACGCCGTTGTCGCTCCAGGTGGGCGTCGCCGGCGGACTCTCAGAGCCGGTCATCGAACGCAACACCCCCGTCCCGATCGAGCAGACGCGCACCTTCACGACCGCGCGCGACGACCAGGAGTCGGTGACGATCCGCGTGTACCAGGGCGAGTCCCGCGAAGCGACGGAGAACGAACTGCTCGGCCAGTTCGAGTTCTCGGGCTTCGAGCGCGGCCGTCGCGGCGAGGTGCAGATCGACGTCACGTTCGAGATCAACACCGACGGCATCGTGAACGTCACCGCGAGCGACAAGAACACCGGCGAGCAGGCCTCGACGCGGATCACGCTCACGTCGGGCCTGTCGGAAGGCGAGATCGCGGACATCATGGACCGCGGCGTGGCTTCGCGCGTCGTCACGGCCGAGCTCGACGAGGGCACACCCCAGACCGATCCGGCCGCGCTCGGAATCGAGGACGCGGACACCGACGTCCCGTCGCTCGAGGTCGCGGACACCGACGTCCCGTCGCTCGAGGTCGACGACGACGACATCTCCCTGCTCGAGACCGACGAGGACGACGCGCTCGTCCCGATGGCGCGCGAAGCGAACATCGACGTGGCCGCAATCGAGTCGGCGCCGCCGCTCGCTCCCGAACCGCCTACCGACGCGCTCTTGCAGACCGCGCCCGACCTCGAGATCACCGATCCCGTCGCGAGCGATCCGCTCGCGTCGCCCGCGGAGGAATCGGCCCTCCCGCTCGACGCGGCAGTCGACATCGAGCTCGGAGACGACGAGATCGCCGATCTCGCTTCCGACCTGGACACGGCCGATCTCGACTTGATCGCGGGACCGGAAGACGAGGGCGGTTCGCTCTTCGACTCGCCGGGGGTCGACCTCTCGGAGTCCGAGAACAAGACGCGGGACTGACGAGACGATGAAGATGGCGCCCGGCGAGATCATGGCCCTCGCGCGAATCATCGAGGAGCTCGACTACTACCAGCTCCTCCACCTGCGTCGCGATGCGGGTCCCGGCGAGGTGAAGCGGGCGTTCCACGCCAGTTCGCGGAGCTTCCACCCGGACGCGAACCGCCACCTCGAGGGAGACCTGCGCGACGCGTCGCGTTCGATTGCGAAGCGGATCACCGAGGCGTACGCCGTGCTGCGCGATCCGCGTCGACGCCACGCCTACGACCGCAGGCTCTCCGGCGGCTCCGACGTGCGCATGCAGCTCGCCGACGCGAACGCGGAGGCGGGACGTCACGAGACGCGAGAAAGAGGCGGACGCACGCCGCAGGGACGCCAGTTCTACAAGCTCGCCCAGGCCGACGCGGCGCGCGAGAACTGGGGAGCGGTGGCGCGCAACGTGCAGACCGCGCTGACCTTCGAGCCAGACAATCCCGCGTTCCGCGAGCTCCTCGAGCGCGCGAAGAAGGAACTACGCTGAGCCCGCCGAGGGGCATCTGGATCGACTTTCGGGTCCCAGCGCGCGCTGCGTCTGCGCTATTCTGCGGCGCGTGAAGTTGCGGGTGAGAGTCCTCGTTGGCGCGCTCCTCGCCACCGGGCTCGCTCTCGCGGTCGCGTGTGGCGGAGAGGATTCGTCTGGCGCTTCCGCTTCCGACGGTGCCGGCTCGATTGGCGGCGCGCAGAGCTCGGCGGACACCGAGAAGCCGACGCGTCGCGAGCGCCCGCTTCCCGCCTTCTCCGGGTTCACGCTCGACGGCGAGCCTTTCGACGTCTCTTCGAAGATCGGCAAGCGCCTCGTCGTGTACTTCTTCGAGCCGAAAGCGCGGGACGCGGGGACGGTCACGCGCGCCGTCGCGCGGATCGCGGAACACGGCGACGAGCACAACTTCAGCGTGGTCGGCGTTGCGGTCGGGGCCAGCCCGTCGGACGCGAAGGCGTTCCTGGCCGAGAACGGCGTGGCGTTCCCCGTCGTCGACGACGGATCACGGCGCATTTCGCGCAAGCTCGGCATGCGCATTCCGATGGCGCTGCTCGGTGTCGACGCCGAGGGCTACATGGTGTGGAACATGACCCAGTTCCCCACCCACGCGCCGGACGCGGTGAGTGCGATCGAGGATGCAATCGAGACCGCGCTGCGTCTCGACGACGCCGGCCCGAGCGATCGGCCGCGCGCCCCCGACTTCGCGGCCCGCACCCTCGATGGCGACGAGCCCTTCGCGTTCGCGTCGACGAACGGCAAGCCGCGCGTCCTGATCTTCTTCCTCCACACCTGCCCGCACTGTCACGAGGCGCTGACCTTCCTGAAAGGAGCGCTGGCCGATCTTCCCGAAGACAAGCGCCCGGAGCTCTACGGCATCGAGCTCACCGGTCGCCGCGCCGACGTGCGGCGTTCGCTCGCGGAGTCCGACCTCGACTTCTTCCAGGTCCTGTTCGACGAAAGCCGCGATGCGATCAACGACTACGGCGTCTTCGGTGGCGTCCCGGACATGATGTTGATCGACGCGAACGACCGCATCGTGCATCGCATCAGCGGGTGGCGCCCGGACACCGACGGTCCGCTCCTGCGCATGCGCCTGGCAAAGCTCGCCGGCGCGCCGGTCCCGATGCTGCTGCGCGCCCAGGGCTTCTCGGGCAACGAGACCTGCGGCGTCTGTCACACGTCCGAACACGAGACCTGGCAGCTCACCACCCACGCGCGCGCATACGACACGCTCGTGAAACACGGATCGGACACCGACCCCGAGTGCGTCGGGTGTCACGTCGTCGGCTTCGGCGAGCCGGGCGGCTTCGCGATCGAGACGCGCCTTCCCGAGCTCGAGGACGTCGGATGCGAATCGTGCCACGGGCGCGGCGGCCCCCATCTCTCTCCGGACTTCATCGAGGCCGGCAACTACGAGCCCGCGTGCGTCGGATGCCACGACCAGAAACACTCGCTCGGCTTCGACTACGCGACCTTCCTTCCCAAGGTCTCGCACGCGGCGAACGAGTACATCCTGTCGCTGCCCGCCGAGGAGCGGCGGCGGATCATGGAAGAGCGCGGCGCGTCCCGCCACACCCTGCTCCCCACCACCGCGGCGCACGTCGGATCGGAGGCCTGCCAGAGCTGCCACGCACAGGAATACGAGACCTGGGCGGCCGGCCCCCACGCCGGCGCGCTCGCTTCGCTCGAGGCGAAGGGGAAGTCCGGTGACGCGGACTGCCTGGCGTGTCACACCACCGGGTTCGGACGCGAAGGCGGCTTCCCGGCCGGTGCGGCGCCGTCCGACCATCCCGATCTCGCGCGCGTCGGCTGCGAGTCGTGCCACGGTCCGGGCGGGGATCACGTCACCGACACGGCGACGAAGCTCGGATCGATCGTGTCGCTCAGCGACAAGTGCGACTCCTGCGTGATCCTCCAGATCTGCGGGTCGTGTCACGACGACGCCAACGACCCGGGCTTCGAGTTCGAAGTGCAGGACAAGATCGACGAGATCCGCCACGGCACGATCGAGGCCGGCACCGGCAAGCCGCTGAAACCGGGCGAGAGCGCGGCCACGCTCTCCGAGACCGACCTGCTCGCCCACGCCTTCGACGCCCAGCGTCGCGCGGAGGAGACGTGGACCCGACCCTGAGCGCGGAGCTGCGCAGCCTGGTCGCGTCGGCGCGCGTCTGGGTTTCGGAACTCGCCGAGGAAGGGCTCGATCGGATCGAAGCCCCCGCGCTCGCGGGACCGCATGCGGACGAGGGTCCGGTCGATCCCTCTGCCCCAGCCCCCTCGTCGCCCGCCGTCCCGGGCGACGCCCCGCTGTTCGCCCCTGCCCCGGACTTCGGCGAAGCACCCACGCTCGTCAGCGTGCGCGAGATCCTCGGGGATTGTCGACGCTGCGGCTTGAGCCAGGGCCGCACCCAGATCGTTTTCGGGGACGGCAACCCCGACGCCGACCTGATGTTCGTCGGAGAGGGCCCCGGCGCCGAAGAGGATCGCCGCGGGTTGCCCTTCGTCGGGCGCGCGGGCGAGCTGCTCACCGCGATGATCGAGAAGGGCCTCGGAATCGCGCGCAGCGAGGTCTACATCTGCAACGTCGTGAAGTGCCGTCCGCCGGAGAACCGGACGCCGCTTCCCGACGAGGTGAGCTCCTGCAGTCCGTTCCTCGACGCCCAGATCGCCGCGGTGAAGCCGAAGGCGATCGTCGCGCTCGGGAAGCCTGCGGCGAGCCTGCTACTCGGACGCGAAGTCGCCATCACGCGCATGCGCGGCACCTGGCAGGAGTACCGCGGCATCCCGGTGATGCCGACGCTGCACCCTGCCTACGTGTTGCGCCAGTACACGCCCGAGAATCGACGGGCGGTCTGGGAAGATCTCAAGGCTGCGCTCGAACGCGCGCGCGCCTAGCAGCGCGCGCCACCGCGGGCTAATCGCGCGGGGGTCGCTCGGGCACGCCCGCCGACTGCGCTTCGCGGAACTTCGCGAGCCGCTCGCGCACGGTGTCGTCCTTGCGCGCGAGGATCGCCGCCGCGAAGAGCGCCGCGTTCTTCGCACCGGCCTTGCCGATGGCGAAGGTCGCGACGGGGATCCCGCCGGGCATCTGCACCGTGGCGAGCAACGCGTCGAGCCCCTGGAGATCGCTACCCGGCAGCGGCACGCCGAGCACCGGCAGCATCGTGTGCGCCGCGGTGACGCCGGCGAGATGTGCCGCCATTCCGGCGCCGGCGATCACGACCTCGATGCCGTCGTCCTCCGCCGTCGCGAGGAATGCAGTCAGACGCTCGGGCGTGCGATGCGCGGAGATCACTCGCGCGTCACTGCCGATCTCGAGGTCGTCGAGCATCTGCTCGGCGGCCTGCATCACCTTCCAGTCGTTCGGGCTTCCCATGATGATGGCCACGCGCGGCCTGGCATCGCTCACGAATCTCTCCTCCACGCAAAGTTCCGTCGGAATCGGGCAGCATTCTAGGTGGCCTCGTCGCGATCGGATAGCCTTGGCGGCGCTCCGAATCGAGGGAATCGTGTCGCCGACCTCCGCCACCGCCCTGTGCGGGATCGTCCTCCACCCTGCGGGCCACACGCGCTCGCCGGCGATGCACAACGCCGCCTACGCCGCCCTCGGGATCGATGCGATCTACCTCCCCTTCGACGTGCCGGAGTCGAAGCTCGCCGACGCGATGCGCGGCATGCGCGGGCTCGGCATCCGGCAGCTCTCCGTGTCGATTCCGCACAAGCGGAGCGTCCTCGACCACGTCGACGCGGTGGACGGGACCGCGGCCCGGATCGGCGCGGCGAACACCGTGGTCCCGCGCGATGGCGAGCTCGTCGCGTCGAACACCGACTGGCTCGGGGCCGTCCGGGCGCTCGAACGCGAGGGGCCGCTGGCGGGAAAGCGCGCGGTCGTGCTCGGCGCCGGCGGCACGGCGCGGGCCGTCGTGTTCGGACTGCGCGAGCGCGGCGCCGAAGTCTGCGTGTTGAACCGCACGGCCGAACGCGCCGAGGCCCTCGCGGAGGATCTCGGCGCGACGGCCACGGGCCCCCTCGACGCGCTCGCCGCGACGCCGCACGACATCCTCGTGAACACCACGTCCGTCGGACTCTCGGAAGACCGCTCCCCCGTCGCCGCCGATGCGATCTCGCCGGGTTGCGTGGTGCTCGACGCGGTCTACGCCCCCGAACGCACGCGCCTCCTGCGCGACGCCGAGGCGCGCGGCGCGCGCGCGGTCACCGGGCGCTGGATGCTCGTGCACCAGGCCGTCGCGCAACTCGAGGCGTGGGCCGGCGCGATCGACGCCGAGAAGGCGGCCGAGGTGATGGCGGAGGCGTTCGGACCTCGCGAGCCGTGACCCGCGCGGGGCGATTCAGCCCGCGTAGCCCCACTTCTGCTTGTTCGCCTCGATCTGCTCGGGAGAGGGCTTGTCCTTCTCCTCGACCTCGGGGACCGAGAAGTCGTCCTTCGCGTCGACGCACTTCGCATTGAGCGGGGTGTCTTCCTGGAAGACCTCGGGCACCTGCTCGTCTTCGAAGATCGCCTCCCACGGACACTCCGGCTCGCAGACGCCGCAGTTGATGCACTCTTCGGGATCGATGTAGAGCTGGTTCGGAAACGTCTCGGCGTCGCTGCCGTCGTACCCGTAGATGCAGTCGACGGGGCAGACTTCGACGCAAGCCTGATCGACGCAGTCCCGACACAGTCTCGTGATCACCCAGGCCATTCGTTCCCTTCTTTCGTGAAGTGCAAGATCTTGCGGGGCAAAGAAACAGGCGCTGGTCACTCCCGTGAGTGAGGCGCGAAAACGTTCGCGATCATAGCTGCGGCTTCGGGAGCGTCGCTACTTGAGCTTCGTCTCTTTGTAGAGGACGTGCTTGCGAACCACCGGGTCGTACTTCTTGAGCTCGACCTTCCCCGGTGTGTTCTGCTTGTTCTTGACCGTCGTATAGAAGTGGCCCGTCCCGGCGGACGACTCCAACTTGATCTTCTCGCGCTTGCCCTTCTTCGCCATCGGTTGCCCCTAACTCTGGTTCGGATCGGGGACCGGGTTTCCGCTCTTGGCGAAGATTCGTGTCCGTTTTCCGGATTCGTCGCGTTGATTGCGGAGGCGGCTCGGCTTCCCGGAGTCGGGATCGACGAGCATGACGTTCGACTTGTGGATCGTGCCCTCGCGCTCGAGGATGCCGCCCGAACGCGCGGCCTTCCGACCGGGCTTCAGATGGACCTTCTGCATGGCCACCTTGTCGACGCGGACCCGATCGTCCTGCAGGGACAACACGCGCCCCTGCTTTCCCCGGTACTTCCCGGAGATCACCTGGACCGTGTCCCCCACTCGCAATGTTCGCGCCATGGCTGCCTCCAAAGAGGCGCATAGGAGTGCGCCAGTGCAGCCCTCCCGTCAAGGGCTCCCCGAGGGAAAAATCACCCCGGCGAGTGGCCAAGGGCGGACACCGCGGGAATCATCCCGGCCGTGAAGTCGAACCACTGCCTCTCGATCGCCGGATTGCTCGCTCTCGCCACGGGCGCGCTCGCCTGCACCTGGATCCCAGGCTACGCCGTCAACGCTCCCGTCCTCCACATGGTGTTCGGCACGATGGGCGCGGACACGCCGGACGACGAGGTCTTCGGATCGCGGATCGTCGCCGCGGAGGGCTTCGGAGTGGGGCTCTTCGCGGGCGGGTTGCCGGGGGTCCGGTTCCTGCGTCCGCTCGAGGGCGGCGCCCTCCTGGCGACGACGCCCCGCGAAGGGATCGTGTGGCGGCTCGAAGCCGACCGCGACGGCGACGGCCGCTCCGACGGCCGGACGCCACTCCTCGAGGGCCTCGACCGCCCGCATGGTGTCGACGTCCACGAGGGATGGCTCTACGTCGCAGAGGGCGACGCGGTCGGTCGCGTGGAGATCGATGTCGGCACGGGCGAGCTCGACGGGGAGTACACCCGGATCGTCGACGGGCTGCCAGAGGGCGGAAATCACTGGACGCGCACGGTGCGGATCGGCCCCGACGGCTGGATGTACGTCTCGGTCGGGTCGAGCTGCAACGTGTGCTTCGAGGAGGACGAACGCCGGGCCGCGATGCTCCGCTTCCGCACCGACGGAAGCGAACCCGAGATCTTAGCCACGGGCCTGCGCAACAGCGTCGGATTCGACTGGCAGCCCGGCACGGGCGACCTCTACGCCACCGACAACGGACGGGACCTGCTCGGCGACGACTTTCCCCCGTGCGAGCTCAACCGCGTCGAGCGCGGCGGATTCTACGGATGGCCGGTCGCGAACGGCGCCCGTGTGCTCGATCCCGATCTCGGCGAAGGCCACGAGGAGCGGGCCCGCAACTCGATTCCGCCGGCGCACCCGTTTCGCGCTCACACCGCGCCGCTCGGCATGGTGTTCCTCCGCCACGAGAACCTCCCCGACGAATGGCGAGGGGTCGCGATCGTCGCGCTGCATGGTTCCTGGAACCGTTCGCGGAAAGACGGCTACGAGGTGGTTTCGCTGCACTGGAACGCGGACGGCACGATCGAGGAACGCGACTTCGTCACGGGCTTCGAGCGGGACGAAGACGTGATCGGACGACCGGTCGACGTCGCCGAAGGGGTCGACGGGACGATCTACATCTCCGACGACTACGCGGGATCGATCTACCGGGTGGAGCGGGGACCCCAATGGGACGAGGCGTCGGTCGCGGGGACGCGCGCGCGCCCGGAGCCGGCCAGGAAATCGACGGGAAGCACCGAGCACGGCGCCGCGCTCTGGGAAGAGCACGACTGTGCGCGCTGCCACGATGCTGCCCGCGCGACACCCGGGGTCGTTCCGATTCCGCTCGAGGAGCTGGGCGCGCGATACGACGAAACGCGTCTCGCCGCGTTCCTCGCCGCGCCCACTCCGCCGATGCCTCTCTATCCGCTCGACGCAGCGGCGCGTCGCGATCTCGCCGCGTTCCTGCTCGACCGGTTCGATTGAGCCGGATCGCCTAACGAGCGGCCGGCGCGGACCCGCTCGCGAGGAAGGGCGTGGCGTCGACGACCTGGAGCGATCGCTCGCCGATCATCACGAGGTGGCGTCCGGAGACGTCGATCCGGCTGCGCGTCTCGACGTCGACCGAGTCGACGATCTTCTCGCCGCTGCGATCGGCGACCTGCAACCCGCGGGGTCCGAGCAGGAAGAGGCGCCCGCCCACGACAGCAGCATCGTGCACGCGACCGGACTCGTTTCCCCCGATCCGGGATCGCAAACGCGGCTTCGCACCGCGCAGGTCGACCCAGACGGCGTCGCGCGCCCCGAGCACGACGGCGGAAGTCCCGTCGCCGTGAGCGCGCACGTTACGTGGATGGAACCCACGCCCCATGCGCAACTCGGATCCGATGCGACCGTTCTCGAGCTGGGCCCGAGTCGCCGTGTAGAGCGAGATCCCGTCGGCGAACGCGACCCGATCGCCCGAGACGCGCGCCATCCCGAGAATCGGCCGCGGCACCAGCACGCGGACATCTGCGGGCGTCTTACCCAGGCGGAGCAAGCCGCGATTCGTAGCGGCGAGCCATGCGTCGCCGAGGCGCACGACGTCGCTCACCGAACCGATCGTCTCGCGACCGAAGGCGGCGATGCGTCGCGTCTGCTCGCCGGCCAGGAGAACGACCTCGGCGCCCTCCGGGCCGAAGACGACGACCTGGGCGCCGTCCATCGCGACACCGGAAAAGGTCGCCAGGTCGCGAGGACGTCGGTATTCGCCGATGCGCACCGGTTGGGCAGGATCGCTGAGACCGAGCACCTCGAAGTCGCCGTCCCCGAAGAGCACGACCGCGCGTCCACCGACCACTTCGACCGCCACGGCGGGTTTCGACAGGCTCCAGGGCTCGCGGACGGTGAGCTGGGTACTCCACCGGGCGACCGGCACGAAGAACTCGCCGTCGAGCTCTGCCCAGTAGCTCGAATGGGATCCCGGCCCGAAGAGGATCGACCGGTCGGCGCGCTTCGCGGAGAGCGGCGCGTGGTATGCGAAGGTGTCGGTCCAGATCGGAACCGTCTCGTCGATGCGACGGAGCGTGACGCGGGTGCTCGCGAGGACGCCCGGCTCGGTGACTTTCCCGCGTTCGAGCTCTGTCGACGTCTCGGTCTCCTCGTGGCGGATCTCCAGGACGGCCGGAACGCCGACCCGTGACGCCTGCTCCGGGCCCGCGAGTGCGACGACCTCGAGGCCCGTGCCCGAGTAGGCCGCTACGGCTCGGTCGCGAAAGACCCGCGCGACGCGCTCTCCACCCGGAACTCCGGGATCGACGTCGATGACGAGTCCGATCCGATCGAATCGGGTCCTGCGGCTCGCCGCCACCGCCGATACGGTTCGCGCCGCCTCCGCGGAATAGTCGCTCTCGGGATACTCGTCGACGAAGTCCTCGAGCGCGACGACATCGCCCGAATAGCCAGACTGCTCGAGGTAGGCCGCGTTGCCGCGCGCGCGATTCGCGAAACGTCCGCTGGAATAGTCCTCGAGGAAATCGCGATAGGCTGCGGCCGTGCCGAGGCTCCGGGCGTGCCCGAAGTAGGTTTCTTCCAGGTGGGGCCGGAGTTCTTCGATCAGCTCCGGGTTGCCGTACTTCTCGGAGAATGCCTCGAAGGCCTTGCGCGTCGGCCGTTGCTTCACGCGCGCGAGTTCGAGACGAGCCCTCGCCTCCTCGGAGAAGGTCGTGTCGGGATACTCGCGGAGAAACCCGTGATAGGCGGCCACGGTGTCTTCACTACGCGCCTGTCGCCAGGCGCTCCCGGCGCAGCCGGCGAAGACGAGAACGAGGGCGACGAGAAATACGAGGATTCGGCTGGACATCCGGTGGGTTGCCTCCCCTCCCTGCATCGGAGCGAGGGAACCTCGGCTTGAGGCGGAAAAGGAGGCGAGTCCGGCCTGCGCAGGGCCGGGGCGCTGGCGCCTTGGGACCGGAGGATCGGCACGGAGAGCCGCGCCCAGGGAAACCAGCGCAGACGCTCGAGCCCAGAACGAAAAAGCGGCGCCGATCCTGAGGATCGACGCCGCCGGAGAGGTCCCACCGTCGCGCTACTCTCCCACCGGGAAACCCGGCAGTACCATCGCCGAGGCAGGGCTTAACTTCCGTGTTCGGAATGGGAACGGGTGTGGCCCCTGCTCTATGGACGGTGGGAAAACTGTCGTTGCAGCATGGCTGCAACCCGCAGTCATCGACTGTCGAATATCTTTCTGGGCCCCGCGATCGAGCGCTTTGCGCTCGGCGGTGCAATGTGGTCAAGCCTCACGGGCGATTAGTACCGGTCAGCTCCACACATTGCTGTGCTTCCACACCCGGCCTATCGACGTCCTAGTCTCGGACGGCCCTTCAGGGAGCCGAAGCTCCAGGGAGATCTCGTCTTGGGGTGGGCTTCCCACTTAGATGCTTTCAGCGGTTATCCCATCCGAACTTGGCTACCCGGCGATGCTCCTGGCGGAACAACCGGCGCACCATCTGTTCGTCCATCCCGGTCCTCTCGTACTAGGGACAGATCCCCTCAAATCTCCTGCGCCCACGGCGGATAGGGACCGAACTGTCTCACGACGTTCTAAACCCAGCTCGCGTGCCACTTTAATCGGCGAACAGCCGAACCCTTGGGAGCTGCTTCACCCCCAGGATGTGACGAGCCGACATCGAGGTGCCAAACCTCCCCGTCGATGTGAACTCTTGGGAGAGATAAGCCTGTTATCCCCGGCGTACCTTTTATCCGATGAGCGATGGCCCTTCCATGCGGAGCCACCGGATCACTAAGACCTGGTTTCCCACCTGCTCGACTTGTAGGTCTCGCAGTCAA
>JAHEJV010000006.1 GCA_024638705.1 Deltaproteobacteria bacterium
CTTCCTCAAGGGCGGGCTTCCCAGCTTCAAGATGGGCCCCGGTTACAGCGCGCGCTTCTCGGCCGAAGAGTTCGGGCTGGTCGTCAACTGCCGCGAGCGGGACGTTCCGGAGATCGACGGTCTCCTGCGCGACCACCACGCTACGGAGGTCAGCCTTGTCCCGTCAGAGTGAACTTCGTTCGGCTGCACCTCACGGCGCGCGCCCTGCGGGCGCTTGCGTGAACGCCGAGAGCTCGGCACCGCGCAGGCGCGGTCTCGCCATCTCGCGCTCCTTCTTCGTCGGCACGGCGTTCCTGCTCGTGTTCACCGTCGGCTGTTGGGAGCAGTGGTCGGACACGTGGTTCCCGCAGATGAAGCGACAGAAGGCCGTCCAGGCCTACGAGACGGTGGGTTACGGCGTGCAGGTCGAGGGCCTCTCGCCGCCGGAAGGCACGGTGCCCGCCGTCGACGCGCCGCCCGCGGACTTCGGCGAGAACGACATCGCGGCCCAGAATGCGTTGGTCAATCCGCGTCCCATGTCGCTCGAGTCGCTCGACAACGGTCGCGAGCAATACGAGGCCTACTGCGCCACCTGCCATGGCAAGGGCGGGCTCGGCGACGGGCCGGTCAGCGCCACCGGCGACCTGCGCGGTCCGTTCGCCGGCGTCTTCGCCCTCGCCGGACCGGCGAGCATGGTGAAGCTGCAGCGACTCACCGATGGCCGCATCTACGCCGCGATCCGCTACGGCAAGCGTCGCATGCCCTCCTACCAGCGCATCCAGTCCGATGACCGCTGGGACATCGTGAACTACGTCCGCTACCTGAACGGGCAGACCGGCATCGCGCAGAAGGAAGAGGGCCAGTGAGCAGCAACTACGAGGCGAATCCGCGCGACCTGCCGATGGTGCTGGTCGGAGCCTGCGGCGCGCTGATCGCCATCGGGCTCGTCGCCTTCGTCGGCGGGCTCGGCAGCGATCCGGCCACGGCCTGGCGCGCGTTCCACGTCAACTATCTCTACTTCGGCATCATGTCGCAGGGTGCGCTGTGCCTGGCGTGCGCGCTCGTGATCATCGGGGCGAAGTGGGCGGGCCCGATCCGTCACGTCGCCGAGTCGCTCTCGGCCTGGGTTCCGATCTCCTTCGTGCTCTTCCTCGTCGGCAACTACTTCGGTCGCGAATACATCCACACCAACTGGATCCACGGAGCGCCTCCCGGCAAGGAAGGCTGGCTCAACTTCTGGCGCGTCTACCTCACCGACGCGAGCGTCCTGCTGGTCGGCGTGCTGCTGACGATCGCCTTCCTGAAGACGTCGTTCCGTCCCGCGCTCAAGGGCGCGGCCGACACGGCGACGCGCGCCAAGGGCATGTTCCAGAGCTGGACGTCGAACTGGCGCGGCGACGAGCAGGAGTGGGCCCACTCGAACGCGACGCTGCGCGTGCTCGCGCCCGTCATCTGCCTCGTCTACGCCTTCGGATACACCTTCATCGCCTTCGACCAGGTGATGTCGCTGACGCCCACCTGGTTCTCCAACATCTTCGGCTGGTACTTCCTGTGGGGCGGCTTTCTGTCGGGCATCACCGCGACGACGCTGATCTGCATCCTGCTGCGCGTGACGGCGCCGGGCTGGGGCGATGAGATCACCACGTCGCGCCTGCACGATCTCGGCAAGATGGTCTTCGCGTTCTCGATCTTCTGGATGTACCTCTTCTTCGGTCAGTACATCGTGATCTGGTACGGAAACCTCCCCGAGGAGACGCAGTTCTTCCAGTCGCGCCTCGGGTCGCTCTTCCTGCAGGACAGCTGGAATTTCAAGTGGGAGTACCTGAACGAGCCCTACGTGAAGGTGGCCCTCGTGGCCTGGCTCGGCTGCTGGATCATCCCGTTCTTCGTGCTGCTCGGTCAGGCCGCGAAGAAGACGCCGATCGTGCTCGGGAGCGTCGCGGTCATCTCGCTGTGCGGATTCTGGCTCGAGCGCAACATGCTGGTGTGGCCGTCGCTGGTTCCCGGCGACGGCATGTCCTGGGCGGGTCCGGTTCAGTTCGGCATCGCGCTCGGCTTCCTCGGCGCCTTCGTGCTCACCTTCCTGGTGTTCAGCCGGATCTTCCCGACGCTCCCGCTTCCGAAGCGCTCGTAGCCGACGCCTGCTCCCGACGGGCTAGTCTGACGAGGTGGAAATGCCTTCCTCCTCGGAGCCGGTCCGCTTCGCGCTGTACGACCGGCGCACCAGCGTCTCCCTCGACTCGAACGGTGTCCATCATCCGAGCGGTGCCCGCGGCGGCGGGATGACCTACACCACCTACGAGGACGTCACCCATCTCGCGACGTCCACGCGCGCGCTGTGGATCGGCGCGCGCGATTCGGTCTTCGTGGTGCAGCGCAAGGACTTCGAGGACGAGAACGGGCCCGAGAATGTCGTGCGCGCGCTCCTCGAGCGCATCGCGCACCAGCCCGGCGGCGGCGAGCAGCTCGCGCGGATGGCCCAGATCGAGGAGGTCTCGCGCAATCCGGGCACGCTCTACGCCACCTGGGGCCTCGCGATCGTGTGCGTCGTCGTCTATGCGTTTCAGCTCCTCGTCGGCGAACGCGTGAACGCGGTCGGCTATTTCACCGGTGCCCTGACGATCGACGGCGATTGGTGGCGCGCCGTCACGGCCAACCTCCTGCACGGCTTTCTCGCCCACCTCGCGCTCAACGTGATGGCACTCCTCGGGCTCGGGAGCCTGGTGGAGCGCGCGATCGGCACGGCACGGATGGTGTGCGTGATGGCGGTGTCGGCGGCGATGGCGATGTGGGCGAGCGCCCTGTCGAACTCGGCGCCGGTCGTCGGCGTCTCGGGCGTCGTGTTCGGTGTGTTCGGCGCGCTGATCTGGCTCGAGTACCGCTTCCCCGATCGCCTGCCCGCCTGGTGGCGCGTCCCGCGGCGCGGGCTGCACTGGATGCTCGGCATCTCGCTGCTGCTCTCGCTGCTGCCCTTCATCGCCGGCGCCGCACACGTCGGGGGATTTTTCGGCGGCACGGCGGCCGCCGCGGTGCTCGCGTGGAACTCGCTCGGCAACCGTCGCCCGAGCCCGTCCTGGGTGCGCGGCTTCGCCGTCGCGAGCCTCGCGGTCTCGGTCGTGGCGGTTTCGACGGCGGGCTATCTCGTGGCGCGTCCCGGCGAGTACGTGGCGCGTCTGGCCGAGCGCATCTACGCCCTCGAAGACGTGATGCCCGAGGAGTTGAACAACATGGCGTGGCTGATCGCGATCGACCCCGATTCGGATCGCGCGCTCCTCCAGCTCTCCCTGCAGATCGCCGAGCGCGCCGCCCTGGAGAGCGAACGCGAGGAGGCGCACATCCTCGACACGCTCGCCGAAGTGCACTTCCAGCTCGGGAACGTCGACGAGGCCGTCGCCGCGATCGACGAGGCGATCGCACTGATTCCCGATCGCGACTACTACCACGAACAGCGTCGCCGCTTCCTCGGGGAGCGCGACGCCGACGACCGGCCCCACTACGACCCGAGGGACGACCTCGAAGAAGACCCGCAGCCGGAAGAGCTGCGCGTTTGAGTCAGTCGCCTTCGGGGGCGCCCCCGCCCCGCTGCGTGGTCTCCGGCGGACACGCGACATGCCACACCCAGCGCGTCAGCTACGGCGCGTGACGTCTCAGGGCATGCGTCTCACGGGATGTATTCGTCGCCGTCCTTCGCGACGGCGATGCGTCCGGGGAATTGATCGTCGACGCGCATCGTCACCTGGAGGTCGTAGACCGGCGGTGGCCGCAGTCGGACGAGGACGAGCGCGTCGACCCCGGCGCGCCGCGCGACCGCACCCACCTCGTCGAGGTGCGTGTAGAACGCGGCCTCGGCCCGCAGGCGCTCCGGCGGCTCTTCCAGGCCGTGTTCCGCCGCCTCTTCGGGGGTCGGCACGTAGGCGGCGTCGTGCACGAGGAGCTGCGCGCCCTTCGCGAAGGCCTCGAGCGCAGACGCGCCCCAGCCCGTGCCGCTGACGACGGCGCTGCGCCCGTTCGCCTCGATGCGCCAGGCGAGGGCGGGGAGCGGACCGCCGGGAAGCGCGCCCGCTGCGAAGGAGAGATCGCCGAGCGTGTCGCTTCCGTCGGCTTCGAACTCGCGCACGGCGAACGCGGGCGGCGTCGGATCGTCGCCGAAGGCCTGCGCGCGCGCGACGGCCCCGGGCACGACCGCGGCGAGGATCGCGTCGGCCAGCGCCTGCGTGCCCGGCGGTCCGTAGAGGCGCAGGGGTTCGCGGCGCCCGTTGCGCCAGGCAGCGGCCAGCCAGTCGTCGAGTCCGACGGTGTTCTCGGGCAGCAGGTTCGTGAGCAGCACGACGTCGGGCTGCGACACCGGGATTTCGGCTGCGCGCAGCGACTCGGCGAGTCCACGCCCGGCGTCGACCAGCACGACGTCGGTGCCCAGCCCGACGGCGACCGACGTGCCGCGGCGGTTGTGGTCTTCGGCCGCCCCCGCGGTGCCGACGGTCACGAGGGTCAGGGTCTCGAACTCGCGCGGATCGAGCGGGATCACGCCGGCCGCCACCTGGTCGAACTGCCAGGCGGCGCAGGTCAGCATCCAGCTGAACACGCCGACGAGCACGGCGATGATGAGTCCGACGACGCGAAAGCTCACGAGAAGACGACCGTCTTGTTGCCGTAGACGAGGACCCGGTCGTCGAGGTGCCAGCGCACCGCGCGCGAGAGCACGTTGCGTTCGACGTCGCTGCCCTTGCGGACGAGCTCGGCGACCGGGTCGCGGTGCGAGGCGCGGATCACGTCCTGCTCGATGATCGGGCCCTCGTCGAGGTCCTTCGTCGCGTAGTGCGCGGTGGCGCCGATCAGCTTCACGCCGCGCTCGTGTGCCTGCTGGTACGGCCGTCCGCCGCTGAACGCGGGCAGGAAGGAGTGGTGGATGTTGATGATGCGGTGCTCGAAGTGCGCGATGAACTCGGAGGAGAGGATCTGCATGTAGCGCGCGAGGACGACGAGATCGACGCGCTCCCCGTCGAGGAGGGCGATCTCCTCTTCCTCTTGCGCGCGTTTCGTCTCCTTCGTGATCGGAAAGACCCGGTAGGGGATGTCGAACTGCTCGGCCACGCGCGCGAGCTTGTCGTGGTTGCTGACGATGAGCGGGATCTCGCAGACGAGCTCGCCGGCGCGGTGGCGGAGGAGGAGATCGTAGAGGCAGTGGTCGGTGCGCGAGACGAAGATCGCGACGCGCTTCGGCCGCTCGGAGTAGGAGAGGCGCCACTTCATGCGCATGCGCTCGGCGACTTCGGCGATGGCCGTCTCGAGGGTGGTGCGGTCGGTGCGCAGCTCGGCGGCGTCGAAGCGGATGCGCTGGAAGAAGATGCCGGCCTCGGCGTCGGTGTGCTGGTCGGCGTCGAGGATGTTGGCGCCGTGGCCGTAGAGGACCTGGGCGAGGGCGGCGACGATGCCGCGCTGGTCGGGGCAGGAGACGAGCAGGGTGGCGGTCTGGGGCGCGGAGGCAGTCACGGTGCGGGAATGTCGTGGATCGCGGGGCGGAGGCAAGGGTTCTCGGGGAGTGCGGACGAGGACAGCCGCTTCGCTGCTCGGGAGACGCGGTCGCTTCGTGGCTCGAGAGACGGACGCGGCCGCTTCTCTGCTCGGGGGACGCGGCCGCTTCGCGGCTTTGGAGCCACGGCCGCTTCGCGGCTTTGGAGCCACGGCCGCTTCGCGGCTTTTGAGCCGCGGCCGGGGCCAGGGGGATCCCTCCGCCCGATGGCTCGCCCTCCCTGGTGGGGTTTCCAGGTCGTCGTGACCGGGAGGCTCGAAGTCGGATGGACCCCGATGCGGGGCCCAACTGCGCTGAGTCGGGCTGCGGGATCCCCCTGGCCCCGGCCGCTCGTCGGGAGACTGTTAGTCGGCTCTGTCGGCCAGCGGTGGGGGGGCGAGGCCTTGGAAGAGGAGTTCTACGGATTCGTCGACGGCGCGGCGGCAGGCTTTTTCGTTGAGCAGGCCGTTGGCCCAGCTGATCCTCACGCCGCTGGCGATGTGGAAGAGGGCGCGGCCGGCGGCGAGGGGGTCGATGTCGGGGGCGAGGTCGCGGCGGCCGGACTGGAGGATCTCGGTGATCAGCGCGATGGCGCGGTCTTGCAGGGCGAGGGCGCGGCGCGCGACCGGGGCGTCGGGATAGGTCGTGGCGCGGAGGGCGATGACGACGAGGTCGGCGTCCTCGGCGTAGAGGGCGTGCTGCGCTTCGAAGAACTGGCGGACGCGCTCGCGGGTGGGCGTCGCGCGGTCGTCGGCGCGGCGGAAGGCGAGCCACGCTTCTTCCTGGAGGTCGGAGAGCTCGAGGACGAGCAGCTCGTGCTTGCTCTTCACGTGGCGGTAGATCGAGCTGGCGCCCATGCCGGCGCGCTCGCCGATCGCGCGCAGCGTCGAGCCGTCGAAGCCGCGCTCGCGGAACAGCTCGCGCGCGGCGGCGCGGATGCGCTCGCGACTCTTCCGCCCGCGCACGAGCCGACCGTCGTCGGATCGCAGCCGTCGCGCTCGTCCCGCATTCGGCGCGGGCAGCGTCCCCGTCATCTTTCGAACCCCATTCCTCTCGGAACCCCGGAAGGAAGGGTCGCACAACCGCGCGCCGGCGCACGCGCGCGACGGCGGTCGCTCAGGCCAGCTCGGCCGGCGCGGCGAGCAGCAGCTCCGGGTTCTCGATCCGCTGCTGGACGCCGTTGGTGTAGCCAAAGGAGTAGAGGCCGTCCTCGATGCGTTCGTCGTAGGTCCAGCAGAGCGTCATGATGCGCTCGCCGTCGGCGCCGGGCTTCACGCGCCCCATTACGCAGAACGACGAGCACGTGCCGCGCTCCCAGAGGTGGTGGAAGCCGGCGTCGTGCCCGACCGAGCCGAGGTTCGCGACGAACATCGAGGTGAAGAGCGGGTCGGCGTCGATCATCGGCCGCGGCAGGAGCCCGAAGCGGTCGAGGACGTCGGCGCCGCGCACCAGCCAGCCCGTCATCACGTTCGGCAGCCGCAGGAGCAGGTTGGTCTCCTTGTCACTCGTCGACTCGACGCCGCGGCGCGCCGGGCGCAGGCGGTCGTAGACACCGTCGATCATCTCGTCGAGCGACTCGGTGTCGGGCGCGAAGCGGCGCTTGATCGTGAGGAGCGGCGCGCCGTCCCGGAGCTCGCGCTTCGCGCTGAACGTGAGGTAGATGCCGTCGCGCTGCCAAAGGCGTCCGCCCTTCACGAAGCGGTTGATGCCGGGCCGCAACACCATGCCCTGGGAGAGCGCGCGCAGGAGCAGGTGGAAGAGGGTGGCGGGTCGATCGTCCGGGCGTTCGCGGTTGCGCTTCTCGAGGAACTCGAGCGCGGCGTCGACGCGGACGTCCTGGGCGAGATGGAAGACCGAGTCGTTCCGACGCGGAGAGACATGCGGCATGATGCGGCGCATCGGCGCCGCCTCGTGCACGACCTTCGCGTCGGACCGGTGACCGAACATGGTGGCGATGCGTCGCGCGTGGTCGCCGCACGACTTCGCTCGCCTTCGGCTCGCTGCGCACCGGCTTCGCCGGCTCGCACTAGGCGCCCTCGCGCGAACTCGGTGCGACGGGGCCGGGCTCCATCGGGAGGTTCAACACCTCGCGCGGGAACTCCTCTACGAGGAACGTGACGACGTCGCGCACGGAGATGACGCACACCGGACGGTGCTCGTCGTCGACCACCGGGACGTGGCGGAAACCGCCGACCGACATCTTGTTGAGCACGTAGGCGACGGTCGACCGATCCGAAAGAGCTTCCGGGTCTGCCGTCATCACTTCACCGACGGGAAGCGCGGCCGGATTGCGGCCCTTGTCGACGATGCGGAAGAGCACGTCGCGCTCGGTGAAGATGCCGAGCAGCTTGCTGTCCTTCGTGCCGTCGTCGGTGACGAGCACGCATCCACGGTGGTCGCGTTGCATCGCGCGCATGGCATCGGTGACGGTGTCGTCGGGCTTGAGCAGCACCGGCTTCTGCGCGGGGATCACGCCCAGCCCTTCGCGCAGCAGGCCCGCGTCGAAGCCCTCGCTCTCGCGCTCGGACGGTTCGAAGTAGCTCTCGTCTCCCAGGTCGTCTCGCACAAAGCCCATGGGATTTCCTCCAACGACGAGGCGCGCGCGCCGCGCGCGACCCGGTGAGCAGGCTCGGCGTCGCGCGGGAACCGTTGGCGCGACGACGTTCCTATCTATTTACCACCGAACCGGCCGTTCACCAAGCAGCCATCGCGGTGACGCAAAAGCGGTTTCAATCGCTCGGATTTGCGTCGGTTTTCGCACACGGGTCCAGGGAGGCCCCGGCGCGCCGAGGCGCGCGGGGGGCCCGTCCCGGGCGTGTTTTCGATTGATCCCGTCGGTGCGTCCCGCTTATGGTGCTTCGTATAGTCATTCCGGCAGGAGAAGCGATCGAGATGTCCGTTCCGTGGTCGATCGCGCCCTTCGGGTAGCGGTTCCACGGGTCGGCAGATGGATGTCTCTCGTGGCGTCGCGGTGCATTCGAGGTGGAGCCCGCGACGACCTGCCGGAACCTCGGCGCCCAGGAGATGCGAGTCTCCTGGGCGCCGCTCCATTTCGGGCCCTCTCGGGCGAGGGCCCGCCGAAGCGGGCCTGCTTGAACTCGCCGCGTTCATCGGCGACGTTCCCCGTCCGACGCCCTCGCCCGCGGCGTCGCGCGCCCAGGAGGCCCGACCATGGCGACCGCAGTGGTGAATCAACTCGAAAGCACCGACGAGAAGCTCGAGACCGTCCTCGCATCGTTCGACACGAACTACGCCTGGAACTACGGCAGCATCAAGGAAGGGCTTCGCGACCTCTACGAGAAGAGCAAGCGCGAACAGTGGAACGGCACGACGCAGCTCGCCTGGGACACGCACGTCGAGCCCGAGAGCGAGATCATCCCGACGGGCATCAACCCTCTCGCGAACTACGCGCCCTTCCAGAAGCTGACCGAGAAGGAACGCGCGCGTTTCCGCCACGCGCAGCTCGCGCTCCAGCTCTCGCAGTTCCTGCACGGGGAGCAGGGCGCGATGATCGTCGCGTCGCAGCTGGTCGGCGGCGTGCCCTGGATCGACGCGAAGTACTACGCCAGCTCGCAGACGATGGACGAGGCCCGACACGTCGAGGTGTTCAGCCGCTACGTGCACGAGAAGCTCGAGTGGGAGTGGCCGATCACGCCCAGTCTCAAAGAGCTGCTCGACGCCACGATCCAGGACAGCCGCTGGGACTTCAAATACCTCGGCATGCAGATCCTGATCGAAGGCCTGGCGATGGCGGCGTTCGGCAATCTCTTCCAGATCGCCCAGGAGCCGCTGCTCAAGGATCTGCTCAAGTACGTGATGCGCGACGAGTCGCGACACGTGGCGTTTGGCGTGCTGTCGCTGCGCGACTACTACACCGACATGCCCGAGAACGAGCTCGCCGACCGCGAGGACTTCATCATCTACGCCTCCGAGCTGATGCGCGACCGCCTCGTCGGCGCCGACCTCGCGCGCGCAATGGGTTGGAACGAAGAGGAAGTGCGCCAGGAGGTGCTGAACTCGGAGATCGGGCAGATGTTCCGGCGCATGCTCTTCCAGCGCATCGTGCCCAACCTGAAGAAGCTCGGCCTGCTGACGCCGAGGGTGCGCGAGGCCTACACGCGCCTCGGCATCATCCAGTTCGAGGACTTCGACTCGGACGCGGCCGATCGCGAGCTCGGTTTCCTCTAAGCACCACGGGTGGACGACCTCGCCGCGGACCAGCGGCCCACGGCGAAGCAGAACCTCTTCCTCGCGTTCCTCACGTTCATCAACGTGATGAACTTCGTCGACCGCCAGCTGCTGGCGAGCTTCGCGAACTTCATCATCCCCGACCTCGGCCTCACGAACACCCAGTTCGGCCTGCTGACCGGCTTCGCGTTCATCCTCTTCTACTCGACGATGGGCCTGTTCGCCGGGGCGCTCGCCGACATGTGGCACCGCCCGCGCCTGCTCGCCGCGGGCGTCGCGTTGTGGAGCGTGCTGACCGCGGCGTCGGGTGCGGCGCGCGGCTTCGCCAGCCTGGCCGTGCCGCGCACCTTCATCGGGATCGGCGAGTCGGTGTGCACCCCGACGTCGATGTCCATGCTCGCCGACCGCTTCCCGTCCGCGCGCCTCGGCCTCGCGGCGGGCATCTACTACATGGGCGTGCCGATCGGCATCGGGGTGTCGCTGCTGATCGCGGGCTATCTCGGTCCGGCGATCGGCTGGCGCGCCTGCTTCTACGCGTTGGGCGCGCTCGGCGTGCTGGTTTCGGCGGCGCTGCTCTTCGTGAAGGAGACGCCGCGCGGCCACGACGTCGCGGTCGCCGGCGGTGCCCCGACCGAGCGCCCGTCGTTCCGGGAGATCGCGCGGACGCTCGTCGCCGCGCTCCGGAAATCGCCGGCGCTCGTGCTGACCATCTCCGGCGGTGTCGCGCTCCACTTCCTGCTCGGTGCGGCGGCCTTCGACCAGCTCTGGTTCGTCCAGGAGCGCGGCTTCGAGCGCGCGCGGATCGCGCAGCTCACCGGCTGGCTCGGCATGGCCGGCGGCGTTCTCGGAAATCTCGCCGGCGGCTTCGGCGGCGACTGGTTCCAGCGTCGCTTCCGCGTCGGGCGTCCGATGTTCCTGTTCTGGGTGATGCTCGTGATGGCGCCGCTCAACGTCGCCTATCGCATCATCTCGCCAGAAAGCGTCTTCTTCTGGATCGGCGTCTTTGCCGGCTTCTTCCAGCTCGGCTGCTTCTACGGCCCCACCTTCGCCACCGTGCAGGAGCTGGTGCCGCCGAGCATCCGCGCGAGTGTCGTCGCGTTCTATCTGTTGATGCTCAACCTCGTCGGGCTCGGCATCGGAATCACCGGCGGCGGGATCAGCATCGACTTGATGATCGGGGCAGGCGTCGGACAGCCCTATACCTGGACGCTGCTCGTCTTCACCGGCATCTCCGGTCTCGCGATCCCGCTCTTCTTCTTCGCCGGGCGTCGCTTCGAGGCCGATCGCGAACGGCTCTTCGCCGAGGCCGCCTAGCGCGGCGCTTCAGAGCGCTGCCGCATCGCCCGCGCGCGCCGGGCGGATCGAGATCGCCGCGGCGTCCCGTCCGCTCAGCCCTTGATCTTGCGGTGCGCCGCCAGGAGCAGCACCGCGCCGCCGGTGGCCAGCACGAGGCTCCCGAGGTTGAACCCGGTGACGGTGCCGAAGCCGAGGAACGAGCCGATCCAGCCGCCGACGAAGGCGCCGCCGATGCCGAGCAGGATCGTGATGATCCAGCCGCCCGGGTCGGGACCGGGCATCAGCCACTTCGCGAGGGCGCCGACGACGAGTCCGAGAACGATCCAGGAGAGCAGTCCCATGGTTCCTCCGTTTCGAGGCCGACGATGCTATCACGATGCGGTGATCGAGATCTTCATCGATGCCGACGCCTGCCCGGTGAAGGACGAGGTGTACGTCGTGGCGACGCGCTATGGCGTGTACGCCGTCGTCGTCGCGAACGCGCCGATGCACGTGCCGGACGGGATGGGCGTCGAGATGGTGGTCGTCGATTCGGGCCCCGACGCGGCCGACGACTGGATCGCCGAGCACGTCCGTCCGGGCGACGTCGTCATCACCGCCGACATCCCGCTCGCCGCGCGCTGTCTCGAGAAGAAGGCTCGCGTGCTCGGGACGAACGGCCGCGAGTTCACCGAGGATTCGATCGGCCACCAACTCGCCACCCGGGACCTGAAGGCGAACCTGCGCGAGGCGGGGATGGTGGGCGGGGGCCCGCCGCCGATGTCCGGAAAGGACCGCTCGCGCTTCTCCTCGAAGCTCGACGAGCTGGTGTCGCGGGGCGTGCGCGAGGGATGAGACAGGCGTCAGGCGGCTCCGTCGCTCGCGAGTCGATCGAATCGCGCACCCGCCACATCAGCAGCAGCGGAACGATCGTGTACGGGATGTTCACGACGATCACCATCGCGAGATTCGCCTGCGCGCGATTCTCGGCGTCGAGGAACTCCCAGCCGAAGTAGACGAGCGTCGAGTAGACGATCGCCGCGCCGTAGCAGAGCGCCGGGATGCGCACCCAGTCGCGCCCCTTCGCGAACGCGTAGATGAACACCGGGTAGCACGCGCCGAAGACGTAGCCGTCGATGCCGCACATGATCCGCAGCCAGAGCGGCGTGTCGAGGAAGACCGGGTCGAAGGAGCTGGCATACCAGTACCAGGTGCGTCCGAAGGGATCGGTTGCGCTCGCGAGGTCGACGTCGAACACGATGAACTGCTCGAAGACGAAGGACGACACCGAGAAGACACAGAACCAGAGCACGAGGAAGGCGTCGAAGGGACGTCGGCGAAGCGGAGCGACGGATTCGGCCATCGCGAAAAGTTAGGCGTCAGCCGCTGCCGGCGCCCGCGTACCGGTCGATCGCGAAGGCGACGGCCAGGGCGATCGAGGCGAAGACGTCGATCCACATCACCCGTCGAAGTTCGGGATTGAGATCGTTCGTGAACGCAGCGATCGCCACGTAGGTGAGCATGCTGAACAGCCCGGCGATCATGGCGGCGGGCCGCAGCTCGGGGCGGAACAGCGCCGCGAGGAGAAGCCCGCCGACGATGGCGAAGAGCAGCGCGCGGTGGCGCATGAGCACCAGCAGGTTCGGGTCTGCGAAGGTCAGCCCGTAGAGCCCGCGCAGCCGCTCGGCGCCGAGAACGCCGACGACCGGGCCCAGGTTCACGACGGCACAGAGCACGATGCACGCGTTGGCGATCTTCGTCATCGGCGCAAGCTACGGAGGCGCCGCCGCGGCGTCGAGCGCCAATCGGCGGCGTCCGTGGGGAGCCAATTGCCCGTCAGAGCCGCCCGCTCCATCGCCTTCGCAGGCTCCGCAGCACCGCCGGGTACACGATGAAGCGTCGGAAGGGGTCGATCGCGCGCATGTACCAGGGCGTCAGCCAGCTCACGGGCTGGACGTAGATGGCCCAGTGGAAGCGGTAGCCTGTCGGGATCTCGACGAGGGCGAAGACGGAGAAGGCGTGGACCGTCGCGTTGATCGTCTCGGAGATGGATTCGCGCTCGGTGACGAGGAGGACGGTGAAGGGCCCCTCGCGGACGCCCGGCGGCACGAGCGAACCGGCGCGTTCCTCCCGGGAGAGGCGGTGGAGATAGCTCGCGGGTGCGGCGCCGCCAGACGGCTCCGCGTGGTCCCAGCCGAAGATGCGCCCGATCGCGCCGCGCAGTCCGAAGAGGAAGCGGACGGCGGGGTTCGTGCGCGCGACCTCCTCGGCGTCGAGCAGCGCGCGGACGTCGAGGAGCGTCCTTCCTGGGCCGCCGCCCGAGAGATCGAGGCTCCATACGTCATGGAGTGGCACGTGGGCGAGCAGCGAGTGGGCGCGCAGGTCGAGGGCTTCGTATTCGCGGGGGCTAGCGCGCATCGCGGAGAGGGTACACGCGGCGGAGGGGAAGCTCAGCGCGGGCGGGCCTCGACCTCGGCCGTATAGGCGGCGCGGACGCGACCCTTCGCGAGGCCGGGGAAGAGCCGGCTCATGAAACGCGCGAATCGCGCGCTGGCCGGCGCGACGATCACGTCGCGGTTGCGCGCCACGGCGTCGAGGGCGTAGGAGACGAACGCGTCGCAGGGATAGGGCTTGCCCGCGAGCTGTGTGAGATAGCGGCGGATGTCCGGTCGCCACACCTCGTCGAGATCGCTCGGCGCCATCTTGTCGAGCAGCGGTGTCTCGATCGCGCTCGGACACAACACGCTGACACGCACCCCGTAGCGCTCGCCTTCGAAGCGCAGGCTGGTGCTCAGGCCCACGACCGCGTGCTTCGTCATCACGTAGGCCGTGAGCAGGGGGCCGGGGATCAGCCCGGCTGCCGACGCCGTGTTCACGATGTGGCCGCGTCCGCGCGCCACCATCCGCGGGTAGGCTGCGGCGACGCCGTTCGTGACGCCGCGGATGTTGATGTCGATCGAGCGGTCGAAGTGGGCGACGGATTGTTCGTGCGTCTCGCCGCCCACGCCGATGCCCGCGTTGTTGAACAGATAGTCGAGGCCGTTGCGCTCCGACGCGACGTGGTCGACGAGCGCCGCGAAGGCCGCGGCGTCGCGCACGTCGAGCGGGGCGGCGTGCGCCTTCGCACCGAGCGCCTCCGCGGCGGATTCTGCGGCGGCAGCATCCACGTCGGTGAGCCACACCTCCGCGCCGCGCGCCACGAGCTGCTTCGAGAGCTCGAGGCCGATCCCCGACGCCGCGCCGGTGACGATCGCCGTCGTGCCGCGGTAGACGTCTGCGCCCACTAGGCCGGGCGCCACACGCGATATTCGACGCCGAGGTCGGGGAGGAAGCGTCCCTCGCCGACGAAGAACGTCGTGTTCAGCCACGCATAACGCGGGTCGCCCGTCTCGAAGCGCGGATTCGTGTAGAAGTACTGTTCGCCGAACTCGCTGCCCGAGCCGCTCGCGATGACGCTCTGCACGGACTCGCTCATCTCGAGCAGACCGACGTACTGGAGATAGAGATGGGCGCCGTCGTGGGTCTCGGCCTGGAGGCGGACGTCGACGCGGAGGAAGCCGTCGGGGCCGATCAGCGCCCATTCTCCGCCGCCGAGCAGCTTTCCGCGCAGGCGCTCGCCCTCGATCTCGCCGCTCGCGACTTCGTAGATCATCCGCGTTCCGGTCGGGCCGGCGCCGACCGGGACCGGCGGCCTCAGCGCCGCGCGCATCGTGCATTCGTGAACCATCTTCATCGGTCGTGCTCCAGGATGGTTGGGTAGGACTAGCGATTCAGCGCGCCGCTCAGGCGATTCGCGAACTGCTCGATGCCCTTCGTGGTCGTGTTCGTGAAACCCTGGGGCCTGGCCGCGAGGATCGTGTCGAGGGAGACCGAGGCCTCCACCGTGTCGCCCGAAGTGTCGTCGGCGGTGGCGAGCGTCACGCCGGTGAGCGAAACCTCGGCCTCGAAGCTGAACCAGGTGCGGTCGCGTCCGCCGTTCCACGACCAGAAGCGGTCGATCTCGGCCCGCACCCGGGGAGCGCCCTGGGCTTCGGGAGAGTCGGCCGCGACCACCCGGTAGCCGGCCTTCGCGAAGCCCGCTTCGAGCGCCTGCCGCGTGACGCTCGCGACGGTCTCGCCCGGGGGCAGGACGAAGTCGTAGACGACGGAACCGTCGGGCCGACGCATCTGTGCGTAGGACCGAGCCTCGACCTCGCGATCGCCGCGCCCCTCGGTCGCGAGCTGGTGGAGGTGCCGCTTGCTCTTGCTGGGCGCGATGAACTCGCGGGCGTCGACCACCTCGGTGAGCACGATCGCCGGCCCGGCGGCGGGCGTCGGCACGCTCGGCACCGCTATCGGCAGGACGTACTTCTCGGGCGCCGCGCAGCCGACGGCGAGCAGGAGGGCGAAACCCGCCAGGAAACGAGCAGACCGCGCGGCCTTCACGAGGCGCCTTCGCCCGAGCGCGGATCGAGCCGCACGATGTGCCGCGGAGGAAACCCGGTGACGACGCGGAAGAGGAAGGGAAGGCCGTGCTCGGCGTCGACGCGGTCGCGCTCGGCCCCGGTGACGCGCACGGCGCGATAGTCGGCCGTGGCGCCGTCGATCGTCGCGCGGACGTCGGGGTTGTCGAGCGCGCGTCGATACCACGCGCGCGGCCAGTGGTTGGCCGCGACGTAGAGCATTCCGCCACTCTCGAGCCGCGAGACGACGCGGTCGCGGGACGACCCGTCGGGCTCGAAGGTGGTGATGACGAGTGTCTCGCCCGCGGTGGGCTGGAAGTAGCCGATCATCGACTCGAAGGCGACGACGATGCCGACGTAGGCGATCGCGGCGATCAGGAGGATCTTCACGGCTTTCATCGATCACTCCTCGGGTGGTGCCCGTCAGGGCGCACGCGGATCGTAGTGCCGGAGGTCTTCGCCGCCACCTCGGCCGGAGGACGCGCCCAGAGCAACGCGATCGCCGGGATCGAGAAGAGCGCGAGCTGCCACAGCCCGGCCCCGAGGCCGCCCCCGGCCTCGCTCGTGAGATTCCAGACGAGATGCCCGATCGCGATCGAGAATGCGTACACGGACGCCCACGGCCAGACCCAGGGACGCAGCGTCCAGAAGGCCCACGCGCCGACGGCGAAGATCGCCCAGTGCAGGGGCGCCGTGATGCGCGCCGCCCACCCGTGCACCTCGAATCCCAACCACACTTCGGTGTCGCGGACGTCGGGGATCAGCACGTCCCGCACGACGAGGAAGACGACCGTCGCAGCGCAGAACGCCGCGAGCGCCGTGGCCCAGAGCGGACGGTCGCGTTGCGTCGGGTCGCGATCCCGCGGGTCAGGCATCGCGCGTCAGGGTAGACGAAGGGTGCCGACGCCAGCTCGGGTTGGAGCGCGGGGGGGCTGAGCGCCGGCCGTCACGGGCTAGGCGGTCGGCCGGTGCTTCCGGTACATCTCGCGCACCCAGCGCACCGCCGGTCGCTCCCTCCAGCGCTCGATCAGCGCGGTCGCGCGCGGGGGCACCGAGAGCCGGCCGTAGGTGGGATGCTCGGCGGGAATCACGACGGGGGCGAGCAGGCTCGCGGCGGTGACGTCGGCGCGGGAGAAGTTGTCGCCGAGCAGGTACGCGCGGCCGTCGGCGAGCATTTCCTCGAACCAATCGAGCTCTCGTTCGAGGATCGACAGCGATTCCTGGCCCTGCTCCCGCCCGAGGTCCATCGCGCCGATCATCAGCTTCACGACGATGTCCCAGTTCTTCCGGATCATCTCGCTGTCTTCCGGCGCGAGATCGTCGGCGAACATCGGCATCACCGTCTCCGGATGCTCGACGAGCGCCTCCGAGTAGTAGGTGCGGCGCACGTGCACGCCGGCGACGTCGTCGAGCCGCTCTTCGATCGCCCGGCACTGCGCCGCCTGCTCGGCGGCGGGCTCGAGGCTCGGCGCCCCGCCCGAAGCGTGCGCGCCCGCCCAGTCGAGGATCTTCCCCGAGCCGTGCACCACCTCTTCTCCCGCGACGAGCAACGGCACCGACGTGCCCGGCGAGCCGAGCTGCTTCGACACTTCGGCGTGCTTGCCGGGCGCGAGAGGCTCGAGCGTGTACGCGATGCCGTAGTGATCGAGCCCCCAGCGCGCCTTCTCGCAGTAGTGGGAGATGGCGAAGACGTAGAGGGTGGGGGACGGCATTCACGGATGATCGCGCGTCTTCGAAGAGGCGTCATGGACCGACGGTCGCGATGCACTCGACCTCGACGCGCGCACCCAGCGCCAACCCGTTCGCGCCGAGTGCGCTGCGCGCCGGGGGGTCGGTGCGGAAGAAGCCCTTGTAGACCTCGTTGAACGCGGTCCAATCGGCCATGTCGGCGAGGAAGACGGTGCACTTCACCACGCGATCGAGGCTCGAGCCATGGCGCTCGAGGATCGTGCGGACGTTCGCCATCGCCTGGCGCGCCTCGGCCGCCATCCCGCCCGGCGCGAGATCGAGGGTGCCCGGAACGTTGCCGACCTGACCCGAGAGGAAGAGCAGCGAGTCGACGCGGACGGCGTCGGAGAAGGGCAGGCCGAGCTCGCGGGTCTGCTGCGAACGGAGGTAGGCGACGTCGGGAGGCCCCGGCGTCGGTTCGCTGGCACAGGCCCCGAGGAAGACGATTGCGAGACAGACGGCGGCCAACGTGAGGATGCGCGACGAGGGCATGGAACTCCTGTCCGGTCGGGGGCTAGGGCGGTGTGCAGCCCGTCATGCGTGCGAGCTTCGCGAAGGATTGCACGCCGCTGTGCAGGCTTCCGTCGCGGAATTCCCACGTCGGGTAGCTCTTGATGTGTGCGCATTCCGAGAGCTTGTCGCGACTGCCCTCGGAGTAGCACTCGACGTAGGGAAGCTGCGACGCGGCGTCGCCGAAGGCGGCGTTCTGTCTCGCGCAATAGGGGCACCAATGCGCGCCGTAGTAGGTGGCCCCGCTGTCGTAGATGCACTGGGCGAAGGCGAGCGCATCCTCGCCGGCTGCAGGGAGCGGGCCGAGCCCGCCCACGAGTGCGATCGTGAGAGCGAGCCGAACGAACCGGTTGGATTGGGCCATCTGGAGACGCTCCTTCGCTCTTGAATAGCGCGGATCGAACCAATGCGAACCGACGCGACTAGGACTCCACCGGCCCCATCAACCGCTCCGCGATCACCTTCCGCTGCTCCACGCCATCCCCGTAGAGGGCCTGGTTGTGCAGGCTGCGCTTGAAGTAGAGGTGAATGTCGCTCTCCCAGGTGAAGCCGATGCCCCCGTGGAGCTGCACGCTCCGGTCGGAGGCGAAGCGCGCCGCGTCGGACGCCGCGCTCTTCGCCATGCGCGCGGCGGTGTCGGCGGCGAGGCGGTCGTCGTCGGTCTCGGCCGTGTCGATCTGGCAGGCGGCGTCGTAGAGGAGTGACTTCGCGCGGTCGATGTCGACCATTGCGTTCACGAGCGGGTGCTTCACCGCCTGGAAGAAGCCGATCTGGCGGTCGAACTGCTTGCGCTCGCTCGCGTAGGCGACCGTCGTCTGGAGCTGCCACTCGCTGGTGCCGCAGAGGTCGGCCGCGATGGTGACGAGCACGGCCGGCCACGCCGCGCACAGGGCCGCCACACCGTCTTCCGAAACCAGGTGGCCGGGCGGCACGTGCACGTCGTCGAAGTGCAGCGTCGCCTGGTCGCGGGTGAGATCGTGGATGTGGCTCTGCTCGAGGGTGAGTCCCTCGGTGTCGCGCGGCACGACGCACAGCACCGTGCCGCCGTTGCGGCGCGCCGACACGACGAAGAGATCGGCCTTGAAGGCGTCCTGCACGAAGTGCGCGCGGCCGTGCAGCGTGATCGCGTCGCCGACGCTCGCCAGGGCGTCGGTGTCCGCCGGGTCCCAGCTGCCGCGCGCGTCGGTGATCGCGAGTGAGGCGCTCGCGCCTTCGGCGATCCGCGCGAGCCAAAGACCGGCTTCCGTCGTGTCGGCCGCGTTCAGCGCGGCGCTCGCGCACAGTGTCGGCACCAGCGGCGAGGGCAGGGCGTGCTTTCCCACCTCCTCCACGAGCGCGACGATGCCGATCCACTTCGCGCCGATGCCGCCGTGCTCCTCCGGGACGGCGAGCCCCGTCCAGCCGAGCTCGACGATCTGCTTCCAGAGCCCTTTGTCCCAGCCCGGCCGCTCGCCGCGCGCGTAGGCCGCCTCGGAGTCGGCCGCGACGAGTTGTCGCAGCTTCTCCACCGGCAGGTTCTCGTCGAGGAACTTCCGCGCGAGGTCGCGCAGCATCTGTTCGTCTTCGCCGAAGCCGAAGTCCTTCGGGGATACGTTCTTCGCCATCTGCTTCTTTCCCGCCCCTACTTCGATTTCGGCATGCCGAGCACGCGCTCGCCGAGGATGTTGCGCTGCACTTCGTTCGTCCCGGCGGCGATCGTGTGGCCGTAGGAGTCCATGTACGCGAGCGGCCAGTGGCCGCCGTCGGGGGCGTGCTCGTCGAGCGTGTAGAGGGTCGAGTGCACGCCGGCGATGTCGAGACCGGTGCGCGCGTTGTGCTGCGCGTACTCCGAGCCGGTGAGCTTCATCTGCAGCGGGATGCGCATCGGGTGGTCGCAGAGCGCGGGCACGCGCATGCGGCGCACGTTCTGCATCATGCCCTCGTGCACGATGGCGCGCTGGGCGATGGCGTCGCGCGTCACCGCGTCGTCCGACGCCCGCACGCCGCCCCGCCAGCTCTCGCGGGCGAGTCCGATCAGGCGATCGATCGGGTTCGTGCGATCGCCGCCGCCTCCCCCCGCGCCTTCGGCGGCACCGCGCTCGTAGGTGAGCGTCGTCATCGCCACCGTCCAGCCCTTGCCCACGTCGTCGAGGCGCAGCGAGTCGTCGACCTTCGCGTCCTCGAAGAGCACCTCGTTGAAGCCCTTTTCGCCGGTCATCTTGATCAGCGGGCGCACCGTCACGCCGGGGTGTCCCTCGATCGGACACAGGAAGTAGGTGAGGCCGTCGTACTTGTGCTCCTTGCTCGTGCGCGTGATCAGGATCATCCACTTCGCGAAGTGGCCGAGGCTCGTCCACACCTTGTGGCCGTTCACGATCCAGTGGTCGCCATCCTTCACGGCGCGGGTCTGCTGATTGGCGAGGTCGCTGCCGGCGCCGGGCTCGGAGAAGCCCTGGCACCAGATCTCTTCACACGAGAGCGCGGGCTGGATGAAGCGCTTCTTCTGCTCCTCGGTGCCGTGCACCAGGATGGTGGGGATCGCCATGCCCAGCGCCACGACGTTCAAGAAATAGGGCGTGCCGGCGAGGCTCATCTCGCGGTTGGCGATGCGCTGGAAGCCCTCGTGTCCGCCGCCGCCGTATTCCACCGGCAGGTCGGCGCCGACGAGCCCGGCCTCGTAGCAGCGGCCCTGCCACTCCTGGAGGTAGTCGCGCAGGGGCTCCGTCGACACCTCGATCGACATCAGCGGCAGCCGCTCGGGCGGGGGCGGCGGCGCGTTCTCGGCCAGCCACGCGCGCGCGTACTGCTGGAACTCGCGCTGGTCGGCGGGGAGGGAAGGGGGCATCGGCGTTCTCCTGGTCGTCCTAGTCGGATGGGCTCTTCTGGCGCACGTTACGAGTCGAAGCACCCGTCGGGGGCTGTGGCGGCGTCGTCCGCACCGGCGGATGCGGTTCGAGGTCGGAACAACTCTCGAAGTAGCCGCAGCGCGGGCAGCGGATCTTGCAGGCGTGGCCGGTGAGGGTGGCAGAGCAGTTGGGGCACGGGTGCACCCCCATGATCTAGCAGGCGAAGGACGTCGGTCCCAGCCGCGCGCGATCGCGGCCGGTTCGGGCTAGCGCAACTCGCGGAAGCAGCTGCGCACCTCGTTCACGAAGGTCTCGGGCTGTTCGAAGGCGGCGAAGTGGCCGCCCTTCTCCAACTCGTTCCAATAGATGAGGTTCGTGAAACGCTTCTCCGCCCAGCGGCGCGACATGCGGAAGATCTCCTTCGGGAAGATCGAGCAGCCCGTCGGTGCCTTCACCTCGGCCATGCCCGCCGTCTGGCTCGCGAAGCTCTCCCAGTAGAGCCGCGCCGACGACGCCGCGTTCGCCGGCAGCCAGTAGAGCATCACGTTGTCGAGCAGCTCGTCGCGGGTGAGCACGTTCTCGGGGTGGCCGTCGCAGTCGGTCCATTTCCAGAACTTCTCGAGGATCCACGCGGCCTGGCCGGCGGGCGAGTCGGTGAGGCCGTAGCCGAGCGTCTGCGGACGCGTGCCCTGCTGCTTCGAATAGCCCGAGTCGACGTCCTGATACTCCTGGATGCTCGCCAGCGCATGCTGCTCGCGATCCGTGAGGTCGTCCATCGTCGCGGGGTCGGGCCCGGCGACCGGCATGTTGAGGTGGATGCCCTCGCAGTGCTCGGTGTCCTGGATGCCGATGCACGTCGTCACCATCGCGCCCCAGTCGCCGCCCTGGGCGAAGTAGCGGTCGTAGCCGAGGCGCTGCATCAAGAGCGACCAGAGATCGGCGATCCGCTCGACGCCGGTGCCCTTCGTCGTCGGCTTGCCCGAATAGCCGTAGCCGGGCAGCGACGGGCACACGACGTGGAAGGCGTCGGCCGCATCGCCGCCATGGGACGGCGGGTCGGCGAGCGCCGCGATCACCTTCTGGAACTCGACGATCGACCCCGGCCAGCCGTGGGTGATGACGAGCGGCTTCGCGTGCTCGTGCGGCGAGCGCACGTGCACGAAATGGATGTCGAGATCCTCGATCTCCGTCATGAACTGGGGAAACGCGTTGAGCTTCTCCTCGCGCGCGCGCCAGTCGTACTTCTCGCCCCAGTAGGCGCACACCTCCTGCACGTAGGCGAGCGGGATGCCCTGGCTCCAGTCGTCGACGCACTCCTTCTCGGGCCAGCGCGTGGCGGCGAGGCGTTGGCGGAGGTCGGAGAGCGCGGCGTCGGGGGTTTCGATGCGGAAGGGACGAATGGCGTCGGACATGGGGGTCTCCTGCGGACGAGTGGGGCGCGGTGCGAGCGGCGTGCGTCAGGATAGACGATCAGGCTTCGCCGAGGGCGCCCGCCTCGCGCAGGGAGGCGATCTCCGAGCCGTCGTAACCCGCGTTCCGCAGCACCTCCTCGGTGTGCTCGCCGAGCGACGGTGCCGGGCCGCGGATCGCCGACGGCGTGTCGTCGAAACGCTCGGCCGGACGCGGCTGGCGCATCGCTCCGACGACGGGATGGCGCGATTCGACGAGCAGTTCGACACGGTCGCATCGTGGACCACGGGTGGCGGAACCTCACCGGACGAAACGGAGAATCAGAGCGGGTCCGCGCTCACACGTACTCGATCATCTCCACCCGATTCCCGTCCGGGTCCTCCAGAAAGAACATCCGACAGGGAATCCGCGTCTCGAGGAAATCGAACACCGGCGTCGGCGAAAGGCCCGCGCCCGCCAACTCCTCGCGCGCCGCCTCGATGCCGTCGACCGCGAACGAGATCCCCTCGATCCCCGGGACGCGCGCCTCGCGCTTCGGCCCGGCGTAGGGCACGTCGAGTGTCTCGATCGTGTGCAGACGCGATCCGCCGATCGCGATGAACGCCTCGCGGATGCGCACGCCCTGGCGGCCGAAGATCGCGTCGAGGGCCGGGGTCGCGAGCTCTTCGTCGCCTTCCACCGTGCCGCCGAGCGCGCCGTAGAAGGCGAGCGTCGCGTCGGTGTCGGCGACGTAGACGATCAGGTGGCTCGTGCCGCGAACGACGCCGCTCACGATTCGGTCTGGACGATGTTCCAGCCCGACCGCGCCACGTAGCGCTCCATGAACGACGCCTCGTAGGCCTCCTCGGGCTCTGCGCGCACCATCTCGTCGAGCACGTGCGCGTCCTCGCCGACGAGGATCCGCCAGCGATCGGCGCGCACACCGTCGAGGATGATCTTCGCCGCCTCGGACGCGGTCATCGGCGCGTCGTCGCGGAAGGCCTCGGCGCGCTCCTGGAGTAGCCGCCGGATCTGGTCGTCCGTCACACCGCCCACTTCGAAGCCGAGCCGTTCGATCGAGGCGCGCGCCTCGGCGAGCTGCTCGTCGGACATCTCCTTCGGGTCGCGTCCGAGCGCGCGCGCCGAGTTGATGATGATCGACGTTCCGATGTGGCCGGGCATCACGAGCGACACCTTCACGTGGGGTGCGTTGACGCGGAAGTCGTTGATCAGGGCCTCGGTGAAGCCCTTCACCGCGAACTTCGCCGCGCTGTAGGAGGTGTGCGCCGTCTGCGGACCGAGCGTGGCCCAGAACCCGTTGACGCTGCTCGTGTTGACGAGGTGTCCCTCTTCGGCTGCGATCAGCATCGGGACGAACACCCGGCATCCGTAATAGACGCCCTTCCAGCACACGTCGAAGGTCTTCTCCCACTCTTCGCGTTCGTCTCGGATGAAGCTGCCGGCGGCGCCGATGCCGGCATTGTTGAAGAGGAGGTGGATGCAATCGGTCTCGTGCTCGCGCGCGACCTCGCTGCGGAACGCTTCGAGCTGCGTCTCGTCGGAGACGTCGGCGAGATGGGTCGTCACGCGCACGCCGGGCGACTCGGCCGCACAGATCGACTGCGTCTGCGCCATGTTCTCCTCGGAGATGTCGCAGATCGCGACGTGGCAGCCGGCCTCGGCGAGCTGGCGCGTCAGCTCGCGGCCCATTCCGGTGCCGCCGCCCGTGACGACGGCGATCCTGCCCTCGAAGTCCTGCATCCCGATCTCCTTTGCGTTGGGCGGGCACGTTACCACCGCCGCGCCGCGGCGTCGGCTTCGACGGCGAGGCGTGTGGCTCGTGTTCGGGGCCGGCCCGGCGTCGACCGACTGAACGCTCCTAGAAGCTCTGGCCCAGGAAGAGATAGCCCTGGTGATGCCCGCCCTCGCCGTAGGCGTAGGCGAGGTAGAAGGGGCCAAGCGGGGTCTCGACGCCGAAGAACGGAGCCATCGACAGAAGGAGATCGTTCTCCAAGTCGCTGCGGCGGCGCCAGGCATTGCCCGCTTCGAAGGCGCCGCCGACGTACACGGGGAACTCCCAGGCGAAGACTGCCGGCGAGGCGATGCGGCGATAGGCGAGCACCTGCCCGACGCCCGCATGCCGCCCGGTGATCGAGCCGCGGTCGAAGCCCGACAGGCGCAGGAATCCACCGACGGTGTTCAGGCGCTCGACGCGTCCGCGCCCGCCGATCGCCGTGTCGTAGCTGAAGCGGAGGCCGAGCGTGTTGCCCCACCAGGTGTGGAAGATCGCGCCGACGGAGGTGACCTCCTCGAAGGATTCGTCGAAGCCCAGCTCCTCCCGGAACATCGTGATTTCTGCGAGCGCGAACCCGCCGTAGTTGGGAAAGCTCGCGTTGTCGAGGTTGTCGTACTCGAACGCCGCCTGATAGACGCCGCCGTGGATCGAGCCGCTGCGGAACACGAGCGGATCGCCGATCTTGCGGCTTGCGTCTGCGTCCACATAGCCGATCCCGCCCCGCACCTGGACGTCGCGGCCGAGGTTCACGCCCGCCTCGAACGACGCGACGCTCTGATCGACGTCGAAGCGCGCGACGCGATTCCGGCGAACGAACACGTCGACGTCGCGGCGCTCGAAGGAGACGCGCGGCAGGGCGAAGAACCACCCCCACGGATCGACGGGCTGGAAGAACTCGCTCGACAGGCGCAGCACGTCGCCGAACTGGAACTCGTTGCGCATCTCGCCGCCCCAGCCGTTGAGCGGAAACCACACGTGCTGGACCGCGATGTTGTAGACGGCCTCGTCTCCGATGTCCGACTCGAGGTTCAGCCCGACGCGGTAGTAGTGGGCGCCGCGCGCGCGCTTCTGCACCTCGTAGATGAGGACGATGCGTTCGTCTTCGCGGTGGAGGTCGAAGCGCACGCGCTCGAAGGCGTCCATGCCGAAGAGACGACTGAGGTCGTCGGAGAGCTGGTCGAGGTCGAGTCGCTCGCCTTCGCGCGTTCCGATGCGGGCCCAGACGACGCTGTCGGTGAGCAGGGAGCGGTTGTCGATGCGGATCTCGTCGACCACCGGCATCCGCACGGGAGGCCTGCGCTGCGTTTCGCGCCAGGCGGCGTACTCGGCCTCGGAGACCGAATGACGTGAGAGCTGTTCGGCGGCGGCGAGCGCGGTGCGGCGCCCGATCGCGATCGCCTCCTCCATGCGCTGGAAAGACGCCGCGGCGATGTCGCCGAGGTCGGGGGTCAGCAGGACGTCGCCGTCGGCGAGGCGCTCGATCTGGCGCGCCTGCTGCTCCTGCAACGGAAAGGTGGAGACCTGTCCCGAGATCGCGACGGCGTTGTCGAGCTCTTCGAGGGAGGCGAGGGGGGTGGAGATGTCGACGGCGATGACGGCGTCGGCACCGAGCTCCTGGGCGACGTCGATCGGGAGGTTGTTCGCGACGTAGCCGTCGACGAGGACCCGCTCGCCGGCGATCGGCGAGAAAGCCGCGGGGATCGACATGCTGGCGCGCTGTGCGACCGCGAGCTCGCCGGCGCTGAATACGACCGCTTCACCGGTGACGATGTCGGTGGCGACGGCGCGGAACGGGATCGGCAGGTTCTCGATGCGCGCGAGCCCGTTCTCGTCGAGCGTGAGCGTGCGCAACAGGAAGTCGAGCTTCTGCCCTTCGACGATGCCGGAGGGGATGAAGAACGACCAGTCCTTGAAGCCGACGCGCAGGTTCGTGAGGAAGTTGCGGTCGTCCTCCTTGCGCCGGATCGTGAGATCCTGGCGGTCGGTCTTGTCGTCGAAGACGGCGACCCAGTCGATGCCCTGGATGGCGTCGCCGAGCTCCTCGGGCGAGAGCCCTGCGGCGTAGAGCCCGCCCACCACCGAGCCCATGCTCGTGCCGGTGATCACGTCGACGGGGATCCGCATCTCCTCCAGCACTTCGAGCACGCCGATGTGTGCGGCCCCGCGCGCGCCGCCGCCGCTGAGCACGAGCCCGAGGCGGGGGCGCTCCGACGGGTTCCCCCGCGCTTCGGGCGCCGGGTCGGACTGCGCCGACGCAGCGCAAACGCATAGCGCGATCATCCCTGCGCAGAGCGTTGCGGCCCACGACGATTTCACGCTGCGCACTCCCGAGCCGCCTTCGTCACGCCGGAGTGAATCGCCCGACCGACGGAAGGCGACGTTAGCGTCGCCTTCGTGTTCGGGCGAGACGAGTCGCCGACGATCGGGCGAGTGGCTGCCGCTGTTGAACGCGCAGCGTCCGCGGCCTCGGTGAAAACTGCTGGCGACACCGTCGCTGCGATTCGGGTCGCCGTGCGCGAGTCCGCGCGTGCCCGCATTGCCGGCTAACGCCGTAGGAGTCGGGCCAGCCGACGGCGGAGCCGCGCGACGCGCGCGCCGTCGAGGACGAGATAGCCGAAGCTGAAGCGGTTCGTCTGCGAGGCGATCGCATGCCAGAGCGGCTCGTCGGCGGTGATGCGGAAGAGGCGGAAGTTCCAGGTGTCGTCCGTCGTGGTGACGATGCGCCCGTCGCGGGGGTCGCGATAGCGGAAGAACGAGCTCCCGGGCGAGTCGGTGCGCGTCACGTAGAGCCGCCAGCCGGGCGCTCCGCTGTTGGTGTGCCAGCCCATCGAGGTTCCGGGCGGGTAGAGGAAGTGGCCACTGTCGAGCACGTCGACGGGCGAGGGGGCGAAGTGCCGGGCGAGGCGCTCGCGCACGACGGCATCGAGCCGTTGTCGCGCCAGGGCGACCGCCTCGTCGTGGACGGCGTCGCGGACGTGGTGCGCGTTGAACGTCACCACGTCGGAGATGCCGGCGTCGGTGGCGATGCCGTGTACGTCGCGCCCCTCGGCGAGGAGTGCCTCGAGTGCATCGGGATGAACCCGCGCGGCGGCGCGCGCCGCGGCTTCGGCGTCGGCAGGCGGGCGCGCCGACGCCTCCCAGGCCTCCTGGGTCGCCTGCACGCAATCCTCGGCCGCCGCGAGAAGGACTTCGTCTTCCCGCCACGCCGCGAGGTCGACCAGCACCGGATTCGGGTCGGCTGCGCTCACGTCGCACCTTCGCGGTGGCGATGCCAGACGTACGGGCCGAGCTTCACACACGCGATCCGGCCGCACACCCGGAAGCCGCTCTTCGCACGGGCGCGCAGGTTCGCCGCGTTCTCCGGCGACACGGCGGTCGTCACCCGCGTCACGCCCTCGTGTCGCGCCCAGTCGAGCATGTGCACCGCCAGCGCCGGCGCGACGCCTCGCCCGCGCACGGCCGGGTCGGTGAACGAATCCCAGAAGTAGGCTTCCGCTGGACCCAGCGCATAGCGGTAGTGGAGGAAGCGGATGAAGTGCTCACCGCGCGACACCCAGCACGCGCAGACGATGCGGCCCTCGTGCCGCGCCACGTGGCAGACGTCGCCGCGCGCGAAGCGATCCTCGATCTGGTCGCGGTCGTCCTCGTCGTGGAAGCACAGGTAGGTGTCGAGGTCGTCGGGTGCGAGGAGGCCGAACGTCACGGGGAGGCGCGGCTCGAGCGTCGGGATCGCTGCTTCGAGGTCTCGCTCGAGCAGCAGCAGCCGTCGGTAGCAGAGGTCGGCGAGGACGAGGAACCAGAGGCCGCGGGGGCCCTCTTCGCGCAGGATCGCACGGCCGCGCTGCAAGACTCGCGAGGGCGAGAGCGGCGGACCCCGCCGCAGCAGGCCCCAGTTCCGACTCGGGGATCGATCGGGGAATCGATTCGGGGAGCTCGATCGCACGCTGTCTCCGCCCTCCCCGGTTCCCGGGGTATCGACAGAACGTCTCGGCGGCACGACCCCTTCGCGCGGTGGGCGCTAGGCGTGCAGCGCCCGTCCGTCGACGGCCAGCGCCGCTTCCTTCACCGCTTCGCCGACCGCCGGATGCGCGTGGCACGTGCGGGCGATGTCCTCGGACGACGCGCCGAACTCGAGGGCGAGCACCGCCTCGGCGATCAGGTCGCCGGCGAGCGGGCCGACGATGTGCACGCCGAGCACGCGGTCGGTCGCAGCGTCTGCGACGATCTTCACCAGGCCCTGGGTGTCGCCGGTGACCTTCGCGCGCGCGTTCGCGCTGAACGGGAACTTTCCGATCGCCACGTCCACGCCGCGCTCGCGCGCCTCTTCCTCCGTCGCGCCGACTCCCGCCACTTCGGGCCAGGTGTAGACGACGCCCGGCACGCGATCGTGATCGACGTGCACGTGCTGCCCGGCCATCCCTTCGGCGGCGGCGACGCCGTCCTCCTCGGCCTTGTGCGCGAGCATCGGGCCGGGGACGCAATCGCCGATCGCGTAGATGCCGGAGACGTTGGTCTCGAAGCGCTCGTTCACGGGCAGGAAGCCGCGCTCGTTCTTCTCGACACCCAGCTCCTCGAGGCCGAGGCCGTCGGTGTAGGGGCGCCGGCCGATCGCGACGAGCACGACGTCGGCTTCGAGGGTCGACTCCTTCTCGTCCTTCCGGGTCGCGACCGTCACGCGCACGCCGGCGTCGCTCGATTCGGCGCCCTTCACCTCGCGTCCGAGCTGGAATTCGAGGCCCTGCTTCTTGAGGATGCGCTGGGTGTGCTTCGCGATCTCGGCGTCCATGCCGGGAAGGATGCGATCGAGATACTCGACGACCGTCACCTCGGCGCCGAGCCGCGACCACACGCTGCCCAGCTCGAGCCCGATCGCGCCGGCGCCGACCACGATCATCTTCTCCGGGACGCGTTCGAGCGAGATCGCGCCGGTGGACGACACGATGCGCTTCTCGTCGATCGGGGCTCCGCGCAGGGGCGCGACTTCGGAGCCGGTGGCGATCAGGATGCGCTCGGTCTCGAGCGTGCGCGTGCTGCCGTCTTCGAGCTCGACCTCGACGCGTCCCGCCGCCGGAATGCGACCCGTTCCGGAGATCGTCTCCACCTTGTTCTTGTCGAGCAGGAAGGCGATGCCCTTCACCAGCTCGTCCACCTTCTCCTGCTTGCGCGCCATCATGCGCGCGAGATCGAGGGAGAGGTTCTCGAAGCCGATGCCGTGGTCGGCGAAGGCGTGCTTCGCCTCCGCGTAGTGCTCGGAGCTGTGGAGCAGGGCCTTCGAGGGGATGCAGCCGACGTGCAGACAGGTGCCGCCGTAGGCGCCGCGCTTGTCGATGCACGCCGTACGCAGTCCGAGCTGCGCCGCGCGCAGCGCCGCGACGTAGCCGCCGGGCCCGCCGCCGATCACCACGAGGTCGAAGCGTTCGTCGCTCATCACTAGATCTCCAGCAGCAGGCGCTGCGGGTCTTCCATCGCATCCTTGATGTGGACGAGGAAGGTGACGGCTTCGCGGCCGTCGACGAGGCGATGGTCGTAGGAGAGGGCGACGTACATCATCGGTCGGATCACGACTTCGCCGTCCAGCGCGATCGGTCTCTCTTCGATCTTGTGCAGGCCGAGGATGCCCGACTGAGGGCGGTTCAGGATCGGCGTCGAGAGCATCGAGCCGAACACGCCGCCATTGCTGATCGTGAACGTGCCGCCCGTCATGTCGTCCTGGGTGAGCTTCCCGTCGCGCGCGCGTGACGCCAGCTCGGCGAGGGTCGCCTCGATGCCCGCGAAGGAGAGCGCGTCGCAATCGCGGATCACCGGCACCACGAGGCCGTTCGGCGAGCTGACCGCCATGCCGAGGTCGTAGTGGTGCTTGAAGACCACCTCGTTCTTGTCGTCGTCGATCTCGGCGTTCACCTCGGGCACGGCCTTGAGCGCGGAGACGCAGGCCTTCGCGAAGAAGGACGTGAAGCCGAGCCGCACGCCGTGGCGCTTCTCGAAGGATTCCTTGTGGCGCTTGCGCGCCTCGATCACCGCGGTCATGTCGATCTCGTTGAACGTGGTGAGGATCGCCGCGGTGTTCTGCGCCTCCTTGAGGCGCGACGCGATCGTGCGGCGCAGACGGCTCATGCGGACGCGCTCTTCGCGCGGTGCGTCGGCAGCGGGCTTCGGCGCAGGCGCCTGGCGCGCGCCGCCCGACTCGACGTGCGCGAGCACGTCGCCCTTCGTGATGCGACCGCCCGGGCCCGAGGCCTGCACCGCGCCGGCGTCGACGCCGCGCTCCGCCATCAACTTCCGCGCGGCCGGTCCCGAGCGCGCGGCGTCGCCGCCCTCGCCGAGGAAGCTCTGGAGATCGCCCGCGGTGACGGTGCCGTCCGGGCCGCTGCGCGGCGCGCGTGCGGGATCGAGCTCGCCGTCGGCCGACGGCGTTGATTCGGCCTGTGCGCTCGGCTGCTCGCGCTCTTCGGTCGGCGTCGGCTCCGATCCCGAACCGGCGTCGTCGTCCGAGCCCGCGTCGCCGCCGGAATCGCCCGCCGCAGCGCTGGCGCTCGCGTCGATGCGTCCGATCACGGTGCCGACTTCGACGTCCTCGCCCTCCCCGACGAGCACTTCGCTGAGCACGCCCGCCTTCGGCGCGCCGAGCTCGACGGTGGCCTTCTCGGTCTCGAGCTCGACGACGGGCTCGTCGACGTGCACGGCGTCGCCGGGCTGCTTCAGCCAGGCGGCGATCGTCGCCTCGGTCACCGACTCGCCGAGAACCGGGACCACGATGTCGGTGGCCATGGGGGCTCCTCTCTCCTAGCGCGCGTGCGCCGGACGGTTGCGGCGATAGGCGAGCCGCGCGACCGCCTGCTTGCCGACGGTGAGCGCATCTTCGATCAGCGCTTCCCGCTCGGCCTCGTGCCGCTTGAGCAGGCCCGTCGCCGTGGCTGCCGACGTCGGGCGGCCGGCATAACGCGGATCGGGTTTCTCGCAGCCCGCCTCTTCCGCGACCTCGCGAAGCAGGTCTTCGATGTACTCCCAGGCGCCCATGTTGCGCGGCTCTTCCTGGCACCAGACCAGGTGGCAGTGGCGATAGGGCTGGAGCAGCTCGGCGAGCGCGTCCGTGGGGAACGGATAGAGCTGTTCGACGCGGAGGAAGTGCACGTCGCTCTGGCCGCGCTCTTCGCGGGCGGCGAGCAGGTCGTAGTAGACCTTGCCGCTGCACAGCACCACCTGACGCGCTTCCGCCGGATCGCTCGGGTTCTCGTCGCAGTACATCACGCGGTGGAAGGAGGAGCTGGGACCGAAGTCGGCGAGGCGCGACACGCACTGCTTGTGACGCAAGAGCGACTTCGGCGTCATCACGACGAGCGGCTTGCGGAAGCTTCTGTGCATCTGGCGGCGCAGCACGTGGAAGTAGTTCGCCGGCGTGGTGCAGTTGACCACCTGGATGTTGTCCTCGGCGCACATCTGGAGGAAGCGCTCGAGGCGCGCCGACGAATGCTCGGGGCCCTGGCCCTCGTAGCCGTGCGGCAGCAGCAGGACGAGCCCGGACATGCGCAGCCACTTGAACTCGGCGGCGGTGAGGAACTGGTCGATGATCATCTGGGCGCCGTTCGCGAAGTCGCCGAACTGCGCCTCCCAGAGCACGAGGGTGCGCGGGTCGGCGAGCGAGTAGCCGTACTCGAAGCCCAGCACCGACGCCTCGGCGAGCGGGCTGTTCAGCACCTCGAGCTTCTCCTGCGGCTCGCGGATGTGGTCGAGGAACACGTAGCGGCGCTCGTCCCCCTGGTCGAAGACCGCCGCGTGACGCTGTGAGAAGGTGCCGCGCTCCGAGTCCTGGCCGGAGAGGCGCACGGGTTGCCCCTCGATCAACAGCGTGCCGAAGGCGAGCGCTTCGGCGGTGGCCCAGTCGATCCCTTCGCCGGTCTCGAACGCCTTCGCCTTCGCCTTGAGCTGGCGCAGGATCTTCTTGTTGGCGGCGAAACCCTCGGGCACCGTCGTGAGCGCGTGGCCCACTTCGCGCAGCGTCTCGAAGCCGACCTCCGTCTTGCCACGTCGCGCGTCGTAGCCCTGCACCGGTTCGAGGCCCGACCACGGGCCCTCGAGCCAGTCGGCGGTGCTGGTCGCGACCTCCTTCGAGAGCTGGAAGGCCTTCTCGAGCCGCGTCTGGCACTTCTCGACGATCGCGTCGGCTTCGCCAGCCCCGAGCGTGCCTTCTTCGCGCAGATGTCCGGCGTAGCCCTCGCGCACGGGCCGATGCTCGGCGATGCGCTTGTACATGAGCGGCTGGGTGAACATCGGCTCGTCGCCTTCGTTGTGCCCGTAACGTCGGTAGCAGAACAGGTCGACGATGACGTCCTTGCCGAAGTGGAGCAGGAACTCGGTGGCCAGGGCGACCACCTGCACGACGGCTTCGGGGTAGTCGCCGTTCACGTGCACGATCGGCGCCTGGATCATCTTGCCGACGTCGGAGCAGTAGGGTCCGGAGCGCGCGCTCGTCGGGTCGGTGGTGAAGCCGATCTGGTTGTTCACGATCAGGTGGAAGGTGCCGCCAGTGTCGTAGCCGGCGAGCTCGCTGAGATCGAGGGTCTCGGCCACGAGCCCCTGGCCCGCGAAGGCCGCATCGCCGTGGAGCAGCAGGCCCAGCACCTTGGCGCGATCGGTGTCTTCGCGGAGGTCCTGCTTCGCGCGCACCTTGCCGAGCACGACCGGGTCGACGGCCTCGAGGTGGGAAGGATTGGCGGTGAGCGAGAGATGCACCTTGCGACCGTTGATCGTGCGGTCGGTCGACGTGCCGAGGTGGTACTTCACGTCGCCCGAGCCGTAGTCGTCGTAGGCCGCGGTGTTGCCCGTGAACTCTGCGAAGATCTGCCGGTAGGGCTTCTGCAGCACGTTCGCGAGCACGTTCAGCCGCCCGCGGTGCGGCATGCCGAGCACCACTTCCTCGACGCCGAGCTCGGAGGCGCTGCGCACGATCTGCTCGAGCGCGGGGATCGTCGTCTCGGCCCCGTCGAGCCCGAAGCGCTTCGTGCCTACCCACTTGCGGTGGATGAACTTCTCGAAAGCCTCGGCAGCGGTCAGGTTCTCGAGGATCTCGAGCTTCCCTTCCTTCTTGAAGTGGGTGCGATTCTGGGTCCCCTCGACGCGCTGCTGGATCCATTCGCGCTGGTCCGGATCCTGGATGTGCATGTACTCGATGCCGAGGATCCCGCAGTACACCTGACGCAGGTGCGCGATGATCTCGCGCAGCGTCGCCTCCTCGAGGCCGAGCTCGCCGCCGAGGAAGATCGGACGGTCGAGGTCGCCGTCCTCGAAGCCGTAGTTCGCCGGATCGAGCTCGGGGCGGCGCTCGATCGGCTTGCGACCGAGCGGATCGAGGCGCGCCTCGAGGTGGCCGCGGGTGCGGAAGGCGTCGATCAGGGCGAGGGCGCCGATCGAGTCGCGGGCGGCGCCCCGGGCGTCGGCGTCCCCGGCGACCGCGGGCTCGGAGGAGGCCTGCCCCGCGTGGGCCCGGCCTTCGAGGAGCGCGCGCGCCTCGGGCGCGAGCGCGCGGAAGAACTCGTCCCAGGCGGGATCGAGGGCTCCCGGGTTCTGCTTCCACTGCGAGTAGAGCTGCGTGACGCGTGCGCGTCGGGATCGATCCGAGGTGGTCATGTTCGTTTCCAGTCTACACCCGTGTGGCGCAGACGCAGCGAGAAGAGTGGGGCGCTCAGAGCCGGATCTCCCCCGAGACGATCTGCGCGTGGCGATCGGCCGAGAGCGGCACGTAGCTCTTCGCTGCCGGGTCGGCGACGAGGACCGCGTCCGACACCTTCTCCGGGTCGAACCCTTCCTTCACGAGCTCGACCTTGCGGTGCTTGAAGGTGCCGGTCGTCTCCATCTCCTTGCCGATGCGCAGGAAGACCGGGCGGGCATAACTCGGCAGCTCGCGCTCGAGATGGGCGTAGAGCGCCTCGGGATCGAAGCCGTCGTCCGTGACGATCGCAGCCATCCCGGCGCGCCCCTCCTGGCCGGGGATCTCGACCCCGTAGACGTTCGCTTCGAGGATGCCGTCGGCGACCGAGAGCGCCTCGCCCACCTCGCTGGTGGCGACGTTCTCGCCCTTCCAGCGGAAGGTGTCGCCGATCCGGTCGACGAAGTAGAAGTAGTCCTCGTCGTCCATCTTCATCAGGTCGCCGGTGCGGAAGTAGGCGTCGCCGTCCTCGAAGACGTTGCGCAGGATCTTCTTCTCGGTGGCCTCGTCGCTCGTATAGCCCTCGAAGCGCGCAACGGCGGAGATCTTGCCGATCGCCTCGCCGACTTCGCCCGGCTTGCAGGGGATGCAGTAGCCGTTCTCGTCGCGATCGTGCGTGTCGCGCTCGACGTCGTAGCGGACGATCTGGGTTCCGGTGAGGCGCCGCACCAGCTTCGGCAGACGTCCCACCGCCCCGATCTTCCCGTCGTAGTTGACCATCGCCACGTTGCCCTCGGTGGCGCCGTAGAACTCGACGATCTTCGGGATGCCGAAGCGCTCCTGGAACGGACCCCACACTTCGGGGCGCAGTCCGTTGCCGATGCACGCCTTGATCTTGTGGCGACGCTCGTCGGGATGCTCGGGCGAGTTGAGCAGGTAGCGGCAGAGCTCGCCGATGTACTGGAAGTGCGTGACGTCGTGGCGCACGCAGTCGGACCAGAACGCCGACGCCGAGAACTTCGGTGCGATCACGGCGGTGGCGCCGGCGAGCAGCGCGCCGCCCATCGCCATGCCGCCGCCGGCAGAGTGGTAGAGGGGCAGGGCGACGTACATGCGGTCGCCCGGACGCAGCGGCAGCGCGGCGATCGCGCCGACCGCCATGCTCATGCCGCGCAGGTGGCTCACGCGCGCGGCCTTCGGCAGACCCGTCGTGCCGCTCGTGTAGATGTAGAGATAGGGGTCGCCGGCCTCGAGGCCGGTGCGCACGCGGGGATCGAGCGGGGCGGGCGAAGCGTCCTCGAGCACCTCGTCGAGCGGCTCGGTGCCCTGGGCGATCCCGCCGAGCGAGTAGGCCGGCAGCGGCGACGACAGGTGCGGCACCGCGCTCTGCCATTCTTCGCGGAACTCGGCGTGGACGACGACGCAGCGCGCCTTCGCCACCTCGACGCAGTGGGCCAGCGCATTCCCGCGCAGGTTGTGGTTGATCAGCGCCGTGACGGCGCCGAGCTTCGCGAGCCCGAGCTGGGCGATCACCAGCTCCGGGCGGTTGCCGAGCAGCACCGCGACGACGGCGCCGCGTTCGACGCCGATCGACTGGGCCCAGCGCGCGAAGCGATTCGCCGCGCCGTCGAGCTCGCGGTAGGAGAACTCGCGGTCGTCCTGGATCAGCGCCGTGCGGTCGGGCGTCTTCTTGACGTGCCCCTCGATGCGGTCGGCGAACGTGATGTTGGCGTCTGCGCGGGGCGCGGCGACGGCGCGGGCGGTGCGCGCCATCGAGGCGACGAAGCGCACGTCGCCCGAGATGCGTTTGAGCAGGCCCAAGGGGGAAGGCCCTCCAGGAAATGGTCGGGGAATCAAGGGACTGGAGCAGAAGATGGCGCGACGGACCCCGCGCCGCACCCCTCGTCCCGCGGGGGATGCGCGCGCTGGCCACGCTCGATCGCGTCTTCCCCCTGTTGACATCGGTCCGGGATCCGGCACATTGCCGCCGTCCTTGCTGACAACTCTATCATTAGCGTTTCCGGCGATCCGCTCCCGCGATCGAGTCTGGTGATCCGGTCGGCAACGACGCCGTCCCCCATCCCGCGCCACCACCCGCCGACCGGACGATCCGGCGGCGAGGACACGCAGGCGTTCCGCAACCGGAGAAGCATCCGATGAGCGACCAACGGCCGACCTCCTCCAAGCGACGCGCATCCGCCCGATCCGCCCCCGTTCGATTCGAGGACTGGATGAGCGACTACGACGCCGGTCTCTGGCATTCCGAGAGCGACCCGCGTCTGCGCTCGACGATCGTGTCGGTGTGGGTGCTCGACCGGATGCCGGACGACGGCGACTTCGAGGCGATGCTCGCCGCTTCGGTCGAAGACATCCCGCGTCTGCGCCAGCGCGTCGTGCAGGACGCCCTCGAGCTCGCGCCGCCGCGCTGGGAGGTCGATCCGAACTTCGACCCCGCCTATCACCTGCGCAAGCTCACGCTCGGTGGCAAAGGCAACCTGCGCGATCTCCTCGATCTCGCCGAACCGATCGCGATGCAGGCCTTCGACAAGGACCGTCCGCTCTGGGAGTTCTATCTGATCGACGGGCTCGAAGGCGGACGCGCTGGGGCGATCATGAAGTTGCACCATGCGGTGTCGGACGGCGTCGGCCTGGTGAAGATGACGAAGAGCATGGTCGAGCGCGATCGCGAGACGGCGGTCTCCGGCGTGCGCAAGCGGCGCCTCGCCGACCTTCCCGCGCCCGAAGCGAAGGAAACCGCCGATCGCCTGCGCGACGCCCTCGCGCATCGCGTGAGCGTCGAGACCGAGCGCGTCGGTCGCGTCGCGGGGGGCGCCCTGCGCTGGCTCGGCGCGCTGGCGAGCGATCCGGTGGGCACCCTCGAAGGCGCGCGCGACATGGCGGCTTCGGTCGGGCGCATGCTGCGTCCGATCACCGAGCCGATGTCGCCGGTGATGCGCGACCGCGGCATGGCGCTCGCCCTCGACGCCTTCACCGTCCCGCTCGCAGACGTGAAGCGCGCCGCGCTCGCCGCCGGGGGCAGCGTCAACGACCTGTTCGTCGCCGCGGTAGCCGGCGGCATGCGCCTCTACCACGAGCACCACGGCAAGCCCGTCGACGAGCTCCAGATGATGATGCCGATCAACCTGCGCGGCGACGGCGAGAAGGCGGCGAAGGCGGGCAACCAGTTCGCGCCCTCGCGCTTCCTCGTGCCCGTCGGCACCGTCGACCCCCGTGAGCGCGTCGCGTTGATCCAGGAGCGCGTCCGCGAGCAGCGCCGCGAGCCCGCGCTCCCCTACCTCGACGACGTGACCGGCGTGATCAACCGCCTGCCGCGCGCGGCGACCCGGAACCTGATGGAGGGGATGCTCACGTCGATCGACTTCGTGACGAGCAACGTCCCCGGCCCGCGGCGTCCCGTCTACACGGCCGGCGCGAGGATCGAGCACATGTTCCCCTTCGGCCCGCCCGCCGGCGCCGCGGTGAACATCACGCTGTTCAGCTACGACGGCATCTGCCACCTCGGCATGAACGCCGATCGCACCGCCGTCCCCGATCCGCAGCTCCTCTCCGAGTGCCTGCGGAAGGGGCTCGACGAGATGCTCGCCCTCGAGTAGAAGCGCGAACGCGCCGACGACGAATCCACCCCGAACCCCACCGGCCGCTACCGGCCGAACCACACGAGACCAAACACATGCCCCGCTACGCCTACGACCGACTCTCCGCCCAGGACAACAACTTCCTGCTCTTCGAGCGCGGCAACGTGCAGATGCACGTCGCGTCGACGCTGGTCTGCGACGCCGGCCCCCTGCTGACCGAGAACGGCGGCATCGACGTCGACACCTTCAAGCGCGCCACCGAGTCCTATCTCCACCTCGTGCCGCGCTACCGCCAGCGGCTGCACGAGATCCCGTTCTTCAACCACCACGTCTGGGTGGACGATCCCCACTTCGACATCGACTACCACATCCGCCACACCGCGCTGCCGAAGCCCGGCACCGACGAGCAGCTCAAGGCGCTCTCCGCGCGGATCATGCAGCAGCCGCTCGACCGCAAGCGCCCGCTCTGGGAGACCTGGGTGGTCGAGGGCCTCGAGGGCGATCGCTTCGCGATGATCACGAAGATCCACCACTGCATGATCGACGGCGCGTCCGGCGTCGACCTCGCCTACATCCAGATGTCGCCCACGCCCGACGTCCCCGAGCTGGCCGAGCCGCCGGCCTACCACCCTCGCCCCGCGCCGTCGCGCTACGAGCTGTGGCGCGACGAAGTGCAGCGCCAGGCCGGGATCCCGTTCCAGATCGTGCGCGACTTCCGCCAGTTCACCGCGGACGCCGAGGATCTCACCGAGGAGCTGACGACGCGGGCGAAGGCGATCGTGAACACGCTCGGCATGGGCACCTCCGCCGACGAGACGCCGATGAACGGACGCGTCGGTCCGCACCGGCGCTTCGACTGGATGCCGGCGCGCCTCGACGACCTGAAGGCGATCCGCCGCGCCTGGGACTGCACGATCAACGACGTCGTGCTGACGATCGTCACGGGCGCCGTCCGCGAGTATCTGCTCTCGCGCAACGTCGATCCGAGCACGGTCGAGTTCCGCGTGTCGTCGCCGGTGTCGACGCGCAAGGACTCCGAGCGCGGGAGCGGGAAGCTCGGCAACCAGGTGTCGTCCTGGATCATCCCGCTGCCGATCGACCGCATCGAGCCGCGCGCCCAGCTCGACGCGATCCACGAGCTGACGATGGATCTGAAGGAGTCGCGGCAGGCGCTCGGCGTAGAGATGATGATGCAGGTGGCCGAGTGGACGCCGTCGACACTGCTCTCGCTCGGCGCCCAGGCGCTGTCGGGTCCGATCAACACGATCGTCACCAATGTGCCCGGACCGCAGGTGCCGCTCTACTTCCACGGTGCCCGTGTCCGCGCGATCTACCCGATGGTGCCGCTGATGGAGGGCATGGGCGTCGGCATCGCGGTGACGAGCTACGCCGGGGCGATGAACTTCGCGTTCAACGCCGATCCCGACATCGTGCCCAACGTCGAGCTCTTCGCCGAGATGATGCGCCGCTCGCTCGAGCGCCTGGCGAAGGACGCGGGCGTCACGCTCACGGATACCGCGGAACCGGAGGCTCCGAACGAAGAGCCTGCGCTGGCGTTGCAGGAGACCGCCGCCGAGATCGTCGCGGAAGAGGCCGCGGCGGCCGGAAAGGGCGCTTCCCCCGAGCGACCGATGAACGGCAACGGCTCGGTGGCGACGGAGTAGTCGGACGTGGTCGCGCGGAAGAAGACACCGGCGAAGCGCGGAACGCGACGACGGCTGCCGCCGGAAGAGCGGCGCGATCAACTCGTGCGCTGCGCGCTCTCGGTGTTCGCGCGCCGCGGCGTGGGGCGCGCGGTGCACGCCGACGTCGCGCGCGTGGCGGACGTCGCCGTGTCGACGGTGTTCCTCTACTTCCCGACGCGCGAAGCCCTCGTCGACGCCGTGCTGACCGAGGTCGAGGACTTCTATCTCGCGCTCGCCGAGCAGGTGCACGCTTCCGACGATCCGGCGCCCGACGTGGTGCAGGAGCACGGGCGCCGCTTCCGCGCCTCGATCGACTCCCATCCCGACCACGCCTACATCTGGCTCGACTGGAGCACCGCCGTCCGCGACGAGACGTGGCCGCGCTATCTCGCGCTCACCGAGCGGCTCGTCGCGATCCAGGAGCGCACGATCCGGCGCGGTCAGCGCGAGGGCAGCGTCGCACCGGGCGTCGACGCGGAAGCCGCCGCGCGCTTGTTGATCGGCTATGCGCAGCTCGTCGCCCAGATGAAGCTCTCCGACTTCGACGAGGAGCGCACGCAGGCCGTGGGCAGCACGGTCGTGAGCGCGGTGCTGCGCGGCGGCGCGACCGAGAACGCCGCCTGAATCGGGCTTCGACGGGTTCCGACACCGCCCTCGGTTTCGCGACCCGGTTCGCTGCAGATCGACGCCGTCTGGTCCTTGGCCGGCCGCGGCGTTCGTGGCATCCCTGGCTCCGTCACCCCGGATGACGCGGGCCGGCGCATGGCGCGGGCCCTGGGGGTGGCGGCATGGCCGGATTGCGGTCGATGCGGATCGGTGGGATCGCGATGGCGTGTACGGCGATGTTCTTCACGGCGTTCGATGCGTCGGCGCAGGAGGGCGTGGCTTCGGCAGGCGCGGGTTCAGCAGGCGCGGGTTCGGCGGACGCGACGGTGTCGGCGAACACCGGCGAGGCGACCTTCGAGCTGCCCGTCGAGCTTCCGCCCGGCCCGGGCGGTCTGGTCCCGCCGCTCTCGCTCTTCTACGCGAGCGGACAGGGCGACGGCGCGCTCGGCGTCGGCTGGCGGATCTCGCTCGGCGAGATCCGCTGCACGGCGCGCTTCGGCGTTCCCGACGACTTCGGGAGCTGTCCGCAATTCGAGTACAACGGCGAGCTGCTGCTCGGTCCGGACGCGGCGGGGCGCTACCACACCTTCGTCGAGTCGTTCGCCCGTATCCGTGAGGTGGCGGCGCCGGGCGGCGTTGGCTGGGAAGTGACCGGGCCCGACGGGACGAGCCTCTTCTTCGGAACGACCGACGACTCGCGCATCCGGGTCGGCCGATCGCCGGCCGACCCGGTCGCCGTGTGGAAGCTCGCCGAAGTGCGCGACGCGTTCGGCAACGCGATCACCGTCGCCTATGACCGCAGCGATCCCGGCAGCGCCGACCTCGCCGCGATCGACTACGGCACGCGCCGCATCGCCTTCTTCTACGAGCCGCGCCCCGATCCGATCCACGACTTCCCGGGCGGCGTCGAGCGCGTCTCGACGCGACGCCTGCGCGAGATCCAGGTCACGAGCGCGGGACTCGTGCACCAACGCCTCGTGCTCGGCTATTCCGCGGCCGCCGACTACACGACCCACCGCTCGCGCCTCGTCTCGGTGCAGCGCTTCGGCGCCGATTGCCCGCCGCATCCCGGGCTGCTCACGGGTTGTTCGTCGCTCCCGGCACAAACCTTCGCCTACACCGACCCGGGCGACCCCGCCTTCGCGACGCCCGATGGCTCCCAGTGGGCGGCCGATCCCGATTGGGCGTGGTTCGACGGGAGTCCCACGGCGGAGACCGCCGACGTGAACGGGGACGGGCTCCCCGACCGCATCCTCGCGGAGTGCTTCGCGCCGGGAGATGCGTGGCCGTGCGCGAACCCCGCGGACGGCCGCCGCGAGGTGTACCTGAACACCGGCGCGGGCATCGCGTCCGCGCCCGACCCGACGTGGTCGGCGGCGCTCGCGTCGCTCACCTGGGACGCGCCGCTCCTGCGCGTGGTCGTGCCGGGCGCCGGCGGACATCTCGGCGGCGACGCCTGCAAGGCGATCCCGGCGAGTCTTCCCACCGGTGTGTTCTTCAACCGCCGTGACGCCCACCTCTACGCGCTCGACGTGAACGCGCTGGAGATCACGCACGACGCCGAGTGCAACGCCCCGCTCCAGACGATCGGCGTCGAGGCGCATTGGCGCATCGTCGACCTGAACGGAGACGGTCGAGCCGACCTCGTGGCTTCGTCGCGCGTCGGCGGGGTGTGGGTGAAGCTGCTCCCCGACCCGAACGCGCCGCACGAGTACGTCGAGGCGACGGGTCGTGCGGTGTTCCTCAACGACGGCGCGGGTTGGCAGCGCGCTCCGTCCCTCGAGGCGGGGCTTCCCGTGCTCGCGGCGATGGAGATCAGCGACCACTACGGGTCGTCACCCGGAAACGACGACTACGACGCGTGCGCCTACTACGGCTGGTGGGGACGCGACATCGCGAATGGCTTCCCGCCCGCGATCTGCCGACAGATGCTCAATTTCCCGGTCGAGTTCGTCGAGCTCGACGGCGACGGCCGCCTCGACCTGCTCGCGCAGATTCCGGTCGATCCGCGCTATCTGCCCGCCTACGACACGCCGAACTGCGCGATCTACGACAAGTGCATCCACAACCCGGACCGCACGCTCGCGTTCGTGCAGCGGCGCAACGCGTCCGGCGACTGGGAATGGGTGCGCGACGCGCGCTTCGACCTGCTCGACCCGGTCACCGGCGCACCGCTCCACCACCGCCACCTCGTGCAGTCTCCGCTCGACGTGAACACCCTGCACGACGTCGGGGCCGGGTCGTTCTTCTCGATGGACGAAGGCTTCGTCTTCGCCGACCTCAACGCCGACGGGCTGACCGACGTCGCGTGGCGCGACCCCTTCGCGGCGAGCGGGCACCCGCACCCGCTCGGGCCGAGCCTCGCCGAGGCGGTGATGCTGAACACCGGAGCGGGCTGGTGCGCCTCCGTCACCGGGTGGGTCTGCGCCGACGCCGGCACCCTGCTCCCCGACGTGCCGAGCGGCGCGACGCCCGTCCCCGACGTCGCCGACGTCTACGAAACCGGCGGGATTCCCGACCTCGTCGACGTGAACGGCGACGGACTCCTCGACTACTACGCACCCGACCCGGCGGGCGGCTACGCACTCCAGCTCTTCGACCGCGCCTCCGCGGCGACGGCCGCCTGGCTCCCCGATGCGAGCGGGCGGTTCGCGGCCGGTCTCGGCCAGCGCTTCGACCACGACGGCGACGGGGCGATCGACATCCTCGCCTTCGACGGCGGCGCGCCGGTGCTGGGACGTTCGGCGAGTCGTCTGCCCGACCTGTTGCGTCGCGCCGACAACGGTCGCGGCGGCGTCGTCGAATACACCTACACGACCGCGGTCGCGCAGCGCGACGACGCGCTCGAGGCCGAAGCCGCCGCGCGCGCGCAGGCGGTCGAGCCGGAGACGACGGCCGAGATCCGCTTCACGCGGACGCCCGTGGTCGCGAGCGTCCGGACGACGGGCCCCAACCGCACACCCGCGACAACCCGCTACGCCTACGCGCGTCCCGCGTGGTGCCCGTCACACCGTTCGAGCTTCGGACACGGGCTCGTGCGCGTCACCTTCGCCGACGGCTCGGTCTCCGAACGGGTCTACTACCAGAGTCACGGCCGCGCGGGAGCGCTCGCCGAGCGCACCCTTCGCGACGGCGACGTCGTCCTCGAACACCACACCGAAACGTGGGAGCTCGTCGATCCGGCGACGGTGACCGGCGCCTGGGCGGGCGACGGCAGCGCGTCCGGTCCGGGCGAGCCGGCGCGCGTCGGCCGGGTGGTGGCACGTGCGTCGTCCACCGAGTACGGCGCCCTGCCGGGCGAGGCGCCGGGCGCGCAGCGCTCCGAGACGATCGCCTACGACGACGACCACGGCTTCGGCTTCGTGTCGCAGACCGTCTCGACACGGCCCACGGGCACGCTCGTGACGACCCGGATGCCGGTACCGGCGGACCTCGATCGCTGGCTCGTCGGCCTGGTCGAGCGCACCACGACGGAGGAGCCGTCGCGCGGTCTGCTGCTCGGCGAGACGACCTTCACCCATACGCCCGAGGGCCGGGTGGCGAGCCGCACGCGCGTGAACGCCCGCCGCGACACGGGCGCCGTGCTCGGCGATCCCCTCGTGGAGACCGCCGACTACGACGCGCAGGGCCACGTCGCGCGCCGGGTCGACGCGAACGGCCACGCCAGCGAGTACTGCCATGCGGGGAATCCCGGTGGCTTCGCCTGGTGCGACGCCCCACTCGAAAGCGATGGCGTGCTCGTCGCGACGCGCGATCCGCTCGGGCGCGTCGAGCGCTACGAGCCGGACCCGGTGTTCGGCGTCCCGCGGGCGACTTTCTCGGACTACCGCGACGTCCCCGGGACCCGCATCGAGCTCGACGCCTTCGGTCGTCCCACGGCGGTCTTCGTGCTGCCCGAGGGCGGGCCCGAGGTGCAGGTCGCCGAGACGGTCTACGACGACGAAGCGCTGCCGCCCTCCCTCGAAGAGCTGGCGTTTCCCGACGCGACGGGGCAGGGCGCGATCCGCACCCTGACGATCGGCGACGGCTTCGGCGGGGTGTGGCGGACCGTCGAGGACGTCGGGCCGGACGCCGGCGGGAGCCCGCGCTATCGCGGCGTCGCCAGCTGGCACGACCCGACGGCGCGCACGACGCGCACCACCTATCCGATCGCGTGTGGCCCGGATCCGCATTGCTCCGGGCTCACCGGCGCCGACGAGTTCCCCGCGGTCGTGACCGTGCGCGACGCCCTGGGTCGGACGGTTCGCGTCGAATCGCCCGATGGCGTCGCGTTGTCGCGCTTCGACCGCAGCGACGGCGACCCGCTCGTGCAGGAGCCCGGCCTCGTGGAGCAGATCGACCCGCCCTCGCTCGACGTCGCCTGGACGAAGAACGCGAAAGGCGATCTCACGCGGCGCACGCACGACGGCGGTCGCGTCGTCGGCGTCGACGAGTGCACCAACGCGCCCGATCCGACGCTCGATTCGCTCGCAGCGGTCGCCTGTCACGACCCGGATCGCACGCTGCACGGCTATCTCGGCGGTGGCGGACCCGAGGTGATCTACGACGCGCGCGCGGTCGCGACGACGAGCTGGAACGACCCGCGCCACCGTCTGGTGTACCGCTTCGACACGCTCGGGCGGATCGTCGTGGTCGAAGATCCGGACGCCGGGGTCACGCACACCACCCATGACGGGGTCGGCAATCCCGCTTCGACGCGCGACGCGCGCGGACTCGAACGGGTCTATACCTACGACGGCTCGAATCGGCTCGTCGCGATCGACACGCCGGCGAGCGAACCCGACGTCGTCGTCACCTACCGCGCGGACGAGCGCCAGGCGAGCGGTGAATCGGTGGGCGACGATGCGCGCACCTACTGGTACGACGGGTTCGGACGCATCCGCACCGAGCGCGTCGCGAGCCCGGGACGCGCGCTCACGGCGCTGCGCACCTACGACCTGCTCGGCCGCACGACGTCCGAGCGCTACCACGGGCTCGGCGACCCGGTTCGCTACGAGTACGCCGGGCCTCTGCTCGCGCGCGTGTGTCGGGGCGACGACTGTGACGATCCCGACGCGCAGCCCTACATCGGGTCGATCGACTACGACGGCCTCGGTCGTCCGGTGGCGCTCGCATTTCCGGGTGGCGCACGCACGCTGAACTACACGGCGCCCGCGAACCCCGCGCACGACACCAGGCGACGCGTGGTCGACGCCTTCGTGGGGAGCGGCGCAGCGGCGGACACGTTCTCCCGAACGGTCGCGGCCTACGACGGGCTCGGCAACGCGCTGAGCATCGCGACCGAGAGCCCGTTTCCGGAGATGTCGTCGAGCCGCAATTACACCTTCGACCATCGCAACCGCCTCCAGAGCGTCACGCACGGCGGGGAGACGCGGCACTTCGGCTACGACGCGCTCGGCAACCTCGTCGTGCACGGAGGGGCGATGCAGCAGTTCCTGCATCCGACGAAGCCGCACGCGATCACCGAGCGCCTCGCCGCCGGAGCCCGCTATGCGTACGACGCGGCGGGCAACGTCGCGTCGATCACGAGGCCGGGCGGCGCGCCCGACCGCCACTTCCGCTTCGACTCGGCGGGGCGCCTGGCCTGCATCGGCAGTGCTGCCGGGGGCTGCGACCGCCTCCGAGTGTTCTACGACGCGAGCGGGCGTCGCGTCCGGGAGGTCGCGGGCGGCGTCACGCGGCGCTTCCTCGGCGCAGGCCTCGTCGCCACCGACGTCGCCGAAGGCGACACGGTCTACCGCATCGAGATCGTCGTGTTCGACGAACGCGTCGCCTCGACGAGCTTCACGCCGCCAGCGCTCGCGCTCGACGAGACGATCCTCGTCGATGGGCGCGAGTGGTCTCCGGCATGGCTCGCGTTGCTGCCGGCGGGCGTCGCGCTCTGGGTGCTCGCGCTCATGCTTCGCGGAGGCTTGTGGGCCGGCATCGCGCGGCGACCGGCGGCCGCCGGCCTCGCGGGCGTGCTCATCGTGCAACTCGTCCTCCCGGCGCCCGCGTCCGGCGGCGCCGGCGGATACCAGGTGGTGCACCGCTGGATGATCGCGGACGGCGTCGGGAGCGGTGTCGTT
>JAHEJV010000411.1 GCA_024638705.1 Deltaproteobacteria bacterium
TCGAAGTACTCGGCCGCGGCAGCGTCCTTCGACGAGGCGGGCGGCTACGACCAGCGCGACGCCGGCGGCTTCATCCGCCTCCAGGGTCTGCGCCTGTCGCAGGACTGACCGAGCGACTCATCTCTCCTTGAGGCTCGCGGCGATCTCCTCGCCCCACTTGCGGATCCGGTCGACCGACCGGCGCCCGTCGTCCACGGCCGACCCGCGCGCGTCCGCGTCGCCGCCGTCGGCGTGGGACTCGAGCGCGTCGAAGACCTCGCTGATCTCGTCGAGCGTGCTGAGCACCTCACGGCGGAACGCCTGCATGCGTCCCTCCAATGGGCTCTCCCGCATGAGCAGCAGGATCACGCCGACGCGTCCGCCCTCGGCCTCGACGGCGGAAGCGAGCGCTTTGTAGCCCCGGTCCTGCGCCATGATCGCGAAGCGCGTGGTCTGCTTCCCGTTCGGATCGCAGATCGTGGCCACCGCGTGGAGCAGCACCTCGCGACCGCCCCCCTCGAAGACGTTGGCCAGGGGCTGGCCGGCGACGTCCTCGGACGCGAGCAGGAAGTCGGTCTCGAACGCCGGGTTGACGTACACCACACGCCCGTCGGGATCACCGACGAGGACCGGCGTGTCGATGAAATCCATCAGCGACCGGTTGACCGGTGTCATCGCATCTCCTTCGAATCGGGCCGCCCAACGGCCCGTGCGACCGCGCGCGTCTCAGGCACCGGGCAGCTCCACGTCTTCGTTCTCCGCGATGATCTGATCGATCTCCTCGTCGGAGAGGGTCCCGGTCGTGTTCACCGCGATCGACTGCTCGCCCCCGGTCGCGACGTCGCGCGCCGAGACGTTGACGATGCCGTTCGCGTCGATGTCGAAGGACACCTCGATCTCGGGCTCGCCCGCCGGCGCGGGCGGGATGTCGGCGAGGACGAACTCGCCGAGCAGGTGATTCTCGTCCGCGCGTTCGCTCTCGCCCTGGAGGACGCGGATCTTCACGGCGTTCTGGTCGTCGCGCGTCGTCGTGAACACGTGCGACTTGCGCACCGGCACGGTCGTGTTGCGATCGATCAGCGGCGCGAAAGCGCCGTCGAAGGTGGCGATACCGAGCGAGAGCGGCGTGACGTCCAGGAGCAGGAGATCCTTGTCCTCCGAGACGAGCAGACTGCCCTGCACCGCCGCACCGATGGCGACCACCTCGTCCGGGTTCACGCCGCGGTTGGGCGGCTTGCCGAAGAAGTCGGTGACGGCCTTCTGCACCAGCTGCGTGCGCGTCTGACCGCCCACCAGCACCACCTGGGAGATGTCCGCCGGCGTGAGGCCCGCGTCCTCCACGCACTGGGCGACGCTCTTCATCGTCGTGTTCACGATGTCGCCCACGAGGTCGTCGAGGGTCTCGCGCGTGAGCTCGAGGTTCAGGTGGCGGGCGCCGTTCGCGTCGTTCGCGATGAACGGGAGATTGATCTCCGCCGTCTCCATCGAGGAGAGATCGCACTTCGCCTTCTCCGCCGCGTCCTTGAGGCGCTGGAGCGCCATCAGGTCGTCGCGGAGGTCGATGCCTTCCTGCTTGTGGAAGATCTCGAGCACGTGCTCGACGATGCGCCGGTCGAAGTCCTCGCCGCCGAGGAAGGTGTTGCCGGCCGTCGCCAGCACCTCGACCACGCCGTCGGCGAGCTCGAGGATCGAGATGTCGAAAGTGCCGCCGCCCAGGTCGTAGACGGCGATCTTCTCCTCCACCTTCGAGCCGACGCCGTAGGCGAGCGCCGCGGCGGTCGGCTCGTTGATGATGCGCAGCACTTCGAGGCCGGCGATCTTGCCGGCGTCCTTCGTGCACTGACGCTGGGTGTCGTTGAAGTAGGCGGGAACGGTGACGACGGCTTCCGAGACGGGCTCACCCAGGTATTCCTCGGCGACGCGCTTCATCTCGCGCAGGATGATCCCGCTGATCTCCGAGCAGCTGAACGCCTTGTCGGCGAGCAGGATGCGCGATTCGCCCGACTGGCCCTCGACGATCTCGTAGGGGAAGAGCTCGGTCGCCTTCTGGAGCTCGGGAGAATCGAAGCGTCGCCCGATCAAGCGCTTGCTGGCGTGGACCGTGTGACGGGCGTTCGTGATCGCCTGTCGCTTTGCGAGATGCCCTACGAGACGCTTGCCATCCTGGGAGATCGCGAACATCGACGGGCTGGTCTTGTAGCCCCCCGTGTTCGGGATCACGACGGGCTTGCCGCCGTCCACGACGGCGACGCACGAATTCGTGGTTCCCAGATCGATCCCGATCACTCGACTCATCGCAGGCCTCCGAAAGTCATCACTTCCCCCGCAGCTGTCGCTGCTCTGCCAACACGTCCGGATCCTTCGGCGCGAGCTTCTCGGCGGCCGAGAGCGCGCGGCGCGCTCCCTCCGGATCGCCGGCCCGGCGCAGCACCCGACACAAGATGATCTGACTCGAAACCGCTTCCGGCTCGAGCTCCACCGCGTTCTCCGCATACTCGCGGGCGCGATCCTTGTCGCCCGTATCGAGCGCCAGACGGGCGGCGCGCGCGTGCAGCGCCGCGTCGGCGGGGCGGTAGTGGATCGCCTCCTCGAGGAGCCGCAGTGCATCTTCCTTCGCACCGGCGCCGGCCGCCTGCTCCAGCAACTCGGCGGCGCGCACGGCGTGCACGTCGGCCTGGATCGAAGCGAAGTGCTCCTTGAAATCGCGGTTCCACGGATCGAAGGCGACGGCGAGGCGCGCACTGGCCGCGGCCTCGAGCCAGTTCTGCTTGGCCGCCGCCTCGCGCGAGGCGTCGTTGAACTGACGCGCGCGGAAACGACGCTCGACCAGCGCCTTCTCCGGCATCTTGAAGCGCCGCCGCAGGCGTTCGAGATTCTCCATCCGCGTCGGCTTGCGATAGCCGCCGCCCGCGTCCGGCTGTGCGCTCTCCGCGCGTGCCGCGCTCTCCTCGCTCGCGCGCTCGGGCTCGCATTCCATGCTGCGCTCGATCTCGCTGCGGGTGGTCGGATCGGAGAGCAGCTCGTAGGCGAGCGCGATGTGCTTGAAGATGCGATCGAGGCGCGTGGCGTGATCGCCGATGTTGCGTCTGAAGTAGCGGTCCGGGTGGAACTGCTTCGAGCGTCGGAAGTAGGCCTTCTTGATGTCGCGCGGCTCGGAGTCGCGCTCGACCCCGAGGATCTCGTGGTAGCTGGCGTGTCCCAGGCTCGCCTCGAGCTCGAGGATCTGCTGCTGGAAGGCGGCGTCGATGTCGAGCGAGTCGTCGATGCAGGTGAGGTCGGCCGTCTTCCGCTCGACGGGCGGCGGCTCGGGCTTCGCGACCTCGATGTCCTGCGCGGGCGGCGACTCGGGCGATTCCGCGTCCAGCAGAACGAGGCCCGTCGACACCCAGCTCTCCAGCGCGAGGTCGACCTCCTCCGGCGACATCGCGCCGAAGTCACGCAGCACCGCCCAGGGCGTATGTCCGTCGATTCGTGTGAGCAAGAATGCTTCCGCCGGGTTCAGCGCCATGGCCTGCTCCTCCCAACCAGGAGCCAGGCGCGGACAGCGCCGATCGGCGTCGCTTCCGCTGACACTGGAACCCATGCAATCCCCCGGTCGGAGCGCCGGCCCGACACCCCGACCCCTCATCGGCGTGCACCGGGAGGAAGCTGAGGCGCAATTGCCGGCTTCCCGGCCGGTAAGGGCTCGGTTCGCGGGAGGAG
>JAHEJV010000095.1:0-454 GCA_024638705.1 Deltaproteobacteria bacterium
GTGCCGGGCTCGACGACGCCGGCGGCGACCTCGAGGCGTCGGTCCGTGGTGCGCTTCTCGTAGGTCTCGCGGATCGTGTCGAGCTTCGCGCCGAGATGATCGGCGACCATCCGCACCGGCGGCGCCCACGCCGACGCCTGGACGCCCGGCAGCTCCATGATGCAGCGATGCTCGGGCGGCTTCCCGAAGCCGAACACCTCGAAGATCGTGAACGGCACCGGATAGTCGGCGTAGCCGAAGATCTCCTGCGTGCGCACCGAGCTGATCCGGTGCGAGAGCGTGGCGAGGACGAGCGGCAGCTGATCGGCGGCGAAGCCGGGCTCGATCCCCGACGCGTAGAGCGCGGCGCCGCCGGCGCGGCAAGCGGCCTCTAGGCGCTCGACGTGCTTCGCGTCGAAGCCGGCAGGGTGGACGAGGCCCGGCACCGAGGTCGTGACGACCGGGATGCCGGCCT
>JAHEJV010000095.1:464-13784 GCA_024638705.1 Deltaproteobacteria bacterium
CGTCGATGCAGGCGTCGGGCCGCGACTCGCCGGTCGACGCATAACAGATGCAATCCGGCCGCAGCGCGATCAGCGCGTCCATGTCCGAGGTCGTCGTGACGCCGATCGCGGACTGGCCGACGAGCTCGCCGGCATCGCGTCCGGCCTTCGCCTCGTCGTGCACCCAGACGCCGACGAGCTCGAGATCGTCGCGTTCGGCGATGACGCGCAGGGCGATCGCCCCGACACCTCCCGTCGACCACTGGACCACGCGGATTCTGGACATGGTTCTCCCCTCGCGGAAACGCCTCGCGAGATCGTCGCTGGCACCATACCCCCGTGCCGCGGTCCGCGCGCGAGGTCGGTAACGCCGGTTCCGTCGCGTCCGGGCGCGTTCTCGATGCGGATCGCATCGGAGGGGCCGGGAGCGGTAGCATGCGCGGGCTCGTCGAGCCGACGTCCGGAGGGACGTTCAGGAGGTGGATGTGCAGCGAGGATGGATCGGATTCGCGATCGCGGCGGGGTTCCTGGGCGCTTTCGCAACCGGGGGGATCGCGGGCGCCGACGAGCACCGCGAGCTGCTCTGGGGCGACACCCACCTCCACTCGAGCAACTCCTTCGACGCCTTCCTGAATCGCAACATGTCTGCCGATCCCGACACCGCCTACCGCTATGCGAAGGGCCTGCCGGTCGTCCATCCCTTCCACCGCGCGCGCGTGCAGATCGAGACGCCGCTCGACTTCCTCGTCGTCGCCGACCATGCCGAGTTCCTGGGCGTCATCCGCCACACCGTGCAGCGGGGCATTCCGACCGACGATCTGAGCCTCTGGCAGCAGATGCGCGCGGCGATCGCCGAACGTCAACTGAAGCGCGCCGTCGAGAACGACGAGGGCGCCGCGGTGTTCCTCTCGTTCCTGCCGAAGCCGATGTCGGTCGAGGAAGCCGCCGAGCAGGGTCGCACGCTCGACTTCCCGGGCTCCGAGACGATGGAGCGCACGACCTGGCAGGAGGCGATCGCGATCGCCGACGCCCACCACGAGCCGGGGAAGTTCACGGCGCTGATCGGCTGGGAGTGGAGCTCGATCCCCGCCGGCGCGAACCTGCACCGCGTCGTGTTCACCAGCGCCGACGCGACGACGGCGGCGAAGTTCCAGCCCTATTCGTCGGTGCACAGCATGTACCCCGAAGATCTCTGGGCGTGGCTCGACGAGACGACGCAGGCGACCGGCGCCGAGTTCGTCGCGATCCCGCACAACTCGAACATCTCGAAGGGCTACATGTTCGCCGAGACGTCGCTGCGCGGAGAGCCCTATACGGAAGAATCGGCGAAGACGCGCGCGCGCTGGGAGCCCGTCGTCGAGGCGACGCAGATCAAGGGCGACTCGGAGACGCATCCGAAGCTCTCCCCCGACGATCCCTTCGCCGATTTCGAGCTCTATCCCCACTACATCCAGAACGATCCGCCGCCCTACGAAGCGAAGCGCGGCGACTATGTGCGCGACGGGCTGCGCCGCGGGCTCGAGATCGAAGCGGCGGTCGGCGCGAACCCCTACCGCTTCGGCCTGATCGGCTCGACCGACGCGCACACCGGCATCGCGTCCGCCGAGGAGCCGAACTTCTGGGGGAAGATGGCGCGCGACTCGATCCCCGAAGCGAAGGAAGCAGGCTGGCGCGGAGATGGCGGTCCGACGGGCTGGTCGATGTCGGCGTCCGGGCTCGCGGCGGTGTGGGCCGAGTCGAACACGCGCGCCGCCATCCTCGACGCGTTCCGACGCCGCGAGGTGTATGCCACGACCGGGCCGCGCATCGCCGTGCGCGTCTTCGGCGGCTGGAACTTCGAGGCGTCCGACGCCGAGGCGCCGATCGATTCGGTGGGTGCTGCGCGCGGCGTGCCGATGGGGGCGGTGCTTCCGGCAGCGCCTTCGGGTGGTGTCCCACGCTTCCTGATCCACGCGCAGCGCGACCCGAAGAGCGCCAACCTCGATCGCGTGCAGGTCGTGAAGGGCTGGGTCGAAGCGGATGGAACCTCGCACGAGCACGTGTACGACGTCGCGTGGTCGGACCAGCGCGTGCCCGACGCCGACGGCACCCTGCCGCCGGTGGGCAACACCGTCGACCTGGCGACCGGCCGATTCACGAACGACATCGGCAGTCCGCGCCTCGTCACCGTTTGGCGCGACCCCGACTTCGATGCGTCCCAGTCCGCGTTCTACTACGTGCGCGTGCTCGAGATTCCGACGCCGCGGCACGCGCTCTTCGACGCGCTCGCGCTCGGGCTCGATCCCACGGGAATCGAGGGCCCGGCGACGCTCCAGGAGCGCGCCTACACCTCGCCCATCTGGTACGCGCCCTAGGCGCCTGCCTCAAGACCGTCCTTTTTCCTTCCGATGGGCACACCAGCGTGGCACTCGAGATCGCGGTCATCGGCGGAGGCGCCGGAAGCTTCAATCTGCTCTCGGGCCTGCGCGGGCACGAAGGGCTGCACCTGCGTTCCATCGTCACGATGATGGACAGCGGGGGCGACTCCGGTCAGCTTCGCGACGCCTTCGGCGTCCTGCCCCCCGGCGACCTGCGCCGCTGTCTCGTCGCGTTGTCCGAGGAGACGCACCTGTTGCGCGAGCTCTTCTCCTTCCGCTTCGAGGAAGGCGATCTCGAGGGGCGCAACTTCGGCAATCTGTTCTTCCTCGCGCTCGTGCGTTCGCTCGGCAGCGAGAAGGCGGCGGTCGAGGCGCTCGGGAAGATCCTGAAGATCCGCGGCGAGGTGATCCCGGTGACCTGGGACGACGCCCAGCTCGTCGCGCGGCTCGCCGACGGCGCGATCCTGCGCGGGGAAGCGGCGATCGACAAGCGCGCGCCCGATCGCGAGGGGCCGCCGCCGCCGATCGAGGCGATCTGGCTCGAACCCATGGCCCGCGCCAACCCGGTGGCGCTCGACGCAATCCGCGAGAGCGACGCGATCGTGCTCGCGCCGGGCGACGTCTTCACCTCCCTGGTGCCGAACCTGCTGGTCGACGGCGTCGCCGAGGCGATCGGGCACGCGCGTGGGAAGCTCGTCGTGGCGGTGAACCTGATGACGAAGTACGGCGAGACCTGGGGGTGGAGCGCGTCCCGCCACGTCGAAGAGCTGACGCGCCGCTGCGCTCGCGAGCCCGACCTCGTGCTCGTGCACACTGGAAGCCTGCCCGACGGGCGACTCGGCGAGTACGCAAGAGAAGGCGCGAGCCCGGTCGTCGACGATCTGCCGGTCGGCGGAAGCGGCCCCGAGATCCTGCGCGCCGACGTCGCGTCGCGCAATCCACTGATCCGCCACGACCCGGAGGCGACCGCGAACGCCCTCGTGGCGCGACTCCGAGAAGCCCACAGGAGTGTTGCATGACCGCTGGAAGTCCCGATTCGAGAGCCGCCGACGCGGCCCGCGCCGAGCGCATCGCACCCGGCCTCGCGGCCTGCGCGCGCGGGTTCGAGGCGCTCGAGGTGGGCGCCGAAGACCGCGCCACCGCGCACGCCAACCTGCGCCGCTGGCTCGAAGAGCCGAGCTTCGAGGTCTACTGGCCGCAACTCGAGTGGCTGGTCGAGCAAGAGAATTGGGACGCGCTGCTCGACGCCTTCTTCCGCGTGCTGCCCTTCGGCACCGGCGGGCGGCGCGGCCCGGTGGGCGTCGGCACCAATCGCTTCAATGCGTTCAGCCTCGCGAGCTCCGTTCAGGGCCACGCCGAGTTCTTGCGCCGTCACGAAGCGGGCGACGAGCACGCCGTCGTCGTCGTGTACGACGTGCGCGCCTATCACGACCTGCGCGGCGTCTACAGCAAGGAGCACCCGAATCCGCTGATCGGCATCACGTCGCGCGACTTCGCGCTGATCGCGGCGGAGGTGTACGCGGCGAAGGGGATCCGCGTCTACCTGCCCGACGAGGGGTATCTGTCCACGCCGGAGCTCTCCTTCGCGATCCGTCGGATGGGCGCATCGGCCGGGCTCAACATCTCGGCGTCGCACAACCACCCCGACGACAACGGCGGGAAGTTCTACAACCGCCACGGCGCGCAGCATGTTCCGCCGCATGACGAAGTGCTCGCGAAGCTCGTCGACGCGGTGGAGACGATCGAGCGCATGCCGATCGAGGAAGCGCGCGAGGCCGGGCTCATCGAGTCGATCCCGTCCGACCAGCACGCGGCCTATGTCTCGCTCAACGTCGCGCAGTCGCTCGCGCCCGACGCGCGCGACGCCCACGTCGTCTTCACGCCGCTCCACGGGACGGGCGTGAACACGGTGGCGGCGGTGCTGCGCGAAGCCGGCTTCCGCGTCGAGCTGGTTCCGGAGGAGGCCGAGCCCGACGGACGCTTCCCCGCGGTGCCGTTCCGCGCGCCCAATCCGGAAGTGCGCGAGTCGATGGAGCGGGCGATGAAGCTGGCGGGCGAGCAGGGCGCCGACCTCGTGATGTCCTGCGACCCGGACGCCGATCGCATCGGCGTCTGCGCGCGCTTGCGCGACGGCACCTGGCGCTTCCTCAACGGGAACGAGATCGCGTGCCTCGTCACGCACTACAAGCTCGAGCAGCTCGCCGCGGACGGGCGTCTGCCGGCGAAGCCGCTGGTGGTGAAGACCGAGGTGACGAGCGAGCTGCTCGAGCCGATCACGAAGGCCTTCGGCGGGACGCTCGTCGGCGACCTGCTCGTCGGCTTCAAGTACCACGGCAACATCCTCGAGCGCATCGAGGACGAGAGCTACGGCCAGGGCTTCACCCTCGACGACTTCATCGTCGCGGTCGAGGAGAGCCACGGTGTGCTCGTGACCCCGGAGATCCGCGACAAGGACGCCGCCGGTGCCGCGATCCTGCTCGCGGAGCTCGCCGCGCTGCTCAAGCGCGAAGGGAAGACGCTCGCCGATCGCCTCGACGAGATCTTCCTCGCCTACGGCTACTACGCCGTGCGGCTCACCTCGACGGTGATGACCGGCGCCATGGGGCTCGCGAACATCCGCCGCATCCAGGCCGCGCTGCGCGAGCGTCCGCCGAGCGAGCTCGCCGGCCGCCGCGTCGAAAAGATGATCGACCACCTCGATGAGAGCGGGATCCACGGACCGATCGTCTCGGGCACGGACGCCGCGTCGCGCGACGTGCTGGTGTTGCGCCTCGAGGGCGGCGATCGCGTGATCCTGCGCCCGTCGGGCACCGAGCCGAAGAACAAGGCCTACGTCGAGGTGCGCATGCCCGCGCTCGGCGTGGATGCCAGCGCCGAGGCGCTCGCCGCGCAGAAGGAGGAAGGCGATCGCCGTGCGCTCGAGATCGGCGATGCGCTCACCCAGCACATGCTGCGGGAGATCGGCGTCGACCTGCCGCGCTTCGCGCTGCGGGTGTCCGGTCTGGTTTCGCTGGACGATCGGGTCGACTTCGCCGAACGCTTCGTGCCCGCGCTCGTGAAGCGCGCCCAGGGCGACGACAGCGACCCCGAGCTCGGCGCGTGGATCGACGAGAACCTCGCGGCCTACGGCAAGGACGCACGCGGCCTCACCGGCGAGGCGATGCAGGCGTTCCTCGACGGCGCGCGTGAAGCGGGCGACGGGAAGGTGCCGGCGGGCGCACTCGACAAGATCGAGCGGGCCTTCTTCGCGGGCTGAGAGGGTGGGAATCGGGGGGACGCGTCGGTAGCCTGACGGCGGCGGTTGCGATCATGATCCGAACTTCTCGAAGCGCTCGACTCGCCCTGCTCGCAGCGGTCGGGCTCGTCATCGCGCTGATCGCCGGCAGCGCATCCGTCTCCCGATGGACGCGAGAGGCGCCGGAGCCCCCGCCCGCGGAGGCCCCGACGCGGATGCCCTAGACGGCGCGGCCCGCCGCGCTGGAACGTGACGCGCAGGCAGCCCCGCTAGAACGTGACGCGCAGCCCGAGCAGGATGTCGTGCGTGTTGACGTCGACGTCGACGGCGCCCTTGGTGATGGCGCCCGTCGTCGGGTCGCGGCGCGTCGCATCGAGCTCGGCCTCGGTGGTTCCGAGGAAGCGATAGGCGGCGGTGAGGCCGAAGTGGTCGCCGAAGGGCAGCACGACGCCCGCCGTGGCGTTGTAGGCGAGCTCGGTCGAGTCGTCGTCGATCGACACCAGGCTCGAGCTGCGCGGCTCGCCGAGCTCGACGAAGCCGACGCCGAGCCCGCCGCCGATGAAGGCCTTGAACCAGGCGAGATTGCCGAAGTCGTGCTCGTAGTAGCCGTTGATGAAGCCGGTGCTCACGGCCAAGTGCCCGCCGCGCGCCGCGGTGTTGCCGCCGACGACGAGCTTGTTGATCTCGAGGCGGTTGTGGTTGCCAGCGACTTCGACACGGAAGCTGTGGCGCTCGTCCTTGTCGATGTGCAGGCCGATCCCGCCGCCACCGGTGAAGCCGAGGTCGTCGAGGTCGTTGAAGCTCGCGTGCTCGAAACGGATCTGGCCGTTGACCGGACCGCGTCGGTCCGAGACGTCGGCGTCGTGGCCGAGCGAGAGGCCGCCCTGCAGGGCGAGGTAGAGGCGCGGGTCGGCGTGGGCCGCGCTGGCGAACAGAAGGGCGGCGGTCGCGACGATCGGAAAGAACCTGGACATGGAGATCTCCGTGAATCGGCCGGGCCGATGGTGGGGGCGGTCCGGTATGCAAGGCGTGGGAGGGGGGCTTGTCAAGCGTAGTAGCCCCAGGCGCCCAACGGGTGACCTCGACTCACTCTTCGCGGGCGTGCAGGAGCGCTTCAGGCGCGTGCAGGCGGGCTCGCGATCCGGGCGATCGGAAACAGGACGCGGATTCTCGTGCCGTCGCCCGGGCGGGTGTCGATCTCGACGCCGCCCTCGTGGGCGCGCACGATTCCGAGGACGGCGGCGAGCCCGCGCCCGGTGAACTTCGTCGTGAGGGACGGGTCGAAGATCCGCGCCTGGGTGTCCTCGTCCATGCCGCAGCCCGTGTCCTCCACTTCGACGCAGGCGTAGCGACCCGGCCCCGGCGGATCGAAGAGAACGCTGCTGCTGGGGGGCGAAGCCGACAGCGCGACTTCCCCGGTGCGGATCGCGACCCGGGCGGGGCGTTCCACCAACGCTTCAGCTCGTAGGTGACCTCGACCCCATCGGTCGCCGGCGCGACCAGGCGCGCCATCTCGTCGACCAGGGCGCTGACCTCGACGGCGCCGGCGCGCCGGTAGGTGAGACCGGCCGAGCACGCGCGGCCGATCTTCGGAGTGGAGCAGCGACATCGGCGGCAACGCCCTGATCCGTTCGGCGGTGAAGCCGAAGGTGCGGCACAGCGCGTCCGAGAGAAACGAGGTGCGCGCCTGCTCGTCGAGCTCGATCACCGCGTCGCTGCTCGACTCGACGATCACCCGGCAGGAGCCGTCAAACGAGGGGAATTCTACTCGCATCCGGCGCTCGGCCGGAACCGGTGGTTTCGGCCGCGGAAAATCGGTCACCCTACGCGCGTGCCGCACGACGCCCGTCGCTTCGCGCCCGCTACGCAGCGCAACCGCGAACCGATCCTCGCCGTGCTCCGGCGGGTGCTCCCCGAGCGCGGCCTCGCCCTGGAGGTCGCCAGTGGCAGCGGCGAGCACGCCGTCGCCTTCGCCGAGTCGTTCCCTGCGCTGCGCTTCCAACCGAGCGACCCCGACCGGGCCGCGCGCGCGAGTATCGCGGCCTGGCGGGACGAGGCGTCGCTGCCGAACCTGCTCGCGCCGATCGCACTCGACGTCCACACGCGACCCTGGCCTCTGGACACGGAGCCCGACGCGATCCTGTGCATCAACATGATCCACATCGCACCGTGGACGGCGTGTCTCGCGCTTCTCGACGGAGCATCGGAACGGCTCGTTCCCGGTGCGCCGCTCGTTCTCTACGGGCCCTTCCGTGAAGAAGGACGGCACACCGCGGAGAGCAACGCCGCGTTCGACGCGAGCCTGCGCGAGCGCGATCCGAGCTGGGGCGTGCGCGATCTCGAGGACGTCGCGGAGGAGGCGTCGGCGCGCGGCTTTGCGCTCGAGGAGGTGGTGACGATGCCCGCGAACAATCGCACGGTGGTGTTCCGCCGCGCGTAAGATGGCGCGGCGGAGGAAACGGCATGCTTTCCCGTTTGCGCGTCCTCGATCTCACCGATGGCGGTGCCGGCATCGGCGGCCAGATGCTCGCCGACCTCGGCGCCGACGTCGTGTTGGTCGAGCCGCCCGGCGGCGCGGCGACGCGCCACCTCGGGCCCTTCGCGAACGACGTGCCCGGACCCGACCGCAGCCTCGCGTTCTGGTCGGTGCATCGGGGCAAGCGCTCTCTCGTGCTCGACCTCGACACCGAGGCGGGGCGCGATGCGCTTCGCCAACGGGCCGCAAGCGCCGACGTGTGGCTCGACGCCTGGTTGCCCGAAGAGCGCGAGGCGAGAGGCCTCGACTACGACACGCTCGCGGCACGCAACCCCGCACTCGTGCACGCTTCGATCACGCCCTTCGGCGAAGTCGGTCCGAAGGCGGCGTGGGCGGCGACCGACCTCACCGTCACTGCGGCCTCCCAGGTGATGTGGCTCACGGGCGACGAAGACCGCGCGCCGCTCACCTGCAGCATCCCCCAGGCCTTCCTCCACGCGGGCGGCGAGGCGGCGATGGGCGCGCTCCTGGCACTCGCGGAACGCGAGCGCTCGGGGCTCGGCCAGCACATCGACGTGTCGGCGCAGACGGCGATGATGATCGCCACCCAATCGACGCTGCTCTCGCACGGCTGGGGCGATCGCCAGATGAACCGCGTCGGCGGTGGGCTCAAGGTCGGCGACGCGCGCCTGCGCTTCGTCTACGCGTGCCGCGACGGCTACGTGAACCTGACCTTCCTCTTCGGCGCGCCGATCGGTCTCGCCACGGCGCGCTTCTTCGAGTGGATGTACGAAGAGGGCGCGTGCAGCCGGGAGCTGCGCGACACCGATTGGATGGCCTACGGCGGACCGCTCGTCGCCGGCACGATCTCGCTCGAAGAGCACGAGAAGGTGATGGAGACGATCGAGGCCTTCACCCGCACGAAGACGAAGGCCGAGCTCTACGCCGCGGCCTTCGAGCGGAAGGTGCTGGTGGTGCCGCTCTCGGACGGGAAGGACCTGCTCGCGTCGAAGCAGCTCGCCGAGCGCGAGTTCTGGACGCCGCTGCGCCACGCCGATCTCGGCGAGGACGTTCCCTATCCCGGGCCGTTCGCGAAGATGTCGCGGACGCCGATCGCCTATCACCGCCCGCCGCCACGTCTCGGTGAGCACACCGACGAGGTGCTCGGGGAGGCCAGGGAGCCGCCCGACGTGACGGGCGACGGCCAGAGCCGGCTTCCCCTCGAAGGCCTGCGCGTGCTCGACTTCACCTGGGTCTTCGCCGGGCCCGCGGTCACGCGGGTCCTCGCCGACTACGGCGCCACCGTGCTCCGTCTGGAATCGAGCACGGCCGCCGACGCGCTGCGCGTCGGCCAGCCCTTCAAGGACGGTGTTCCCGGCAACGAGCGGTCGGCGAACTACGCCAACGTCAACGCGGGGAAGCGCAACTTCGGGCTGAACCTGCGCACGCCCGAGGCGCGCGAGCTCGCCCTGCGACTCGTCGACTGGGCGGACGTCGTCGTCGAGAACTACTCGCCGAAGGCGATGACGCAGTTCGGGCTCGACTACGAGACGCTCGCCGCACGCAAGCCCGGTCTGGTGATGCTGTCGAGCTGCCTCTCGGGCCAGACCGGACCCGAGCGCACGCTCGCCGGCTACGGGACGATGGGCGCGGCGCTCGCCGGCTTCGGCTTCGTCACCGGCTGGCCCGATCGGCCTCCGGCGGCGCCCTTCCTCGCCTACACCGACTACGTCGCGCCGCGCTTCGCCACCGCGGCGCTGCTCGCGGCGCTCGACCATCGTCGGAGAACGGGGGAGGGACAGCACATCGATCTCTCCCAGTCGGAGTGCAGCATCCACTACCTGACACCGGCCGTGCTCGAAGCCGCCGTGAACGGTCACGTCCTCACCGCGCACGGCAACGCATCGCCGCACTACGCGCCGTCGGGCGTGTACCCCGTCGTCGGTGACGACCGCTGGATCGCGATCGCCGCGCCGGACGAGGAGACCTGGCAGGCGCTCTCGGACCAGGCGGGGCGTGGCTGGGCGTCCGACGCGCGCTTTGCGACGGCGGAAGCGCGCCTCGCAAACCGCGAAGCGCTCGACGGGGCGATCGGTGCATGGACGGCGGGGGAGCGGGACGCGTCGCTCGAAGAGCGGCTGCAAGCGCGCGGCGTTCCGGTGCATCGCGTCGCGTCGAGCGAGGATGGCTTCGCCGACGAGACGCTCGCGGCGCGCGGCCACTTCGTGACGCTCGAGCACCGCGTGGTCGGACCCGTCCCCTACGAGCACTCGCGCATGCGCTTCTCGCGCACACCCGCGGTGTTCGATCGCCCCTCGCCGATGCTGGGCCAGGACAACGACTACGCTCTCCACGAGGTGCTCGGCCTCTCCGACGACGAGATCACCGAGCTGGTGATCGCCGGCGCGATCGAGTAGCGGCTCGCCTCTACACCTCGCGGTAGCGCTTCGGTCCCGCGCGCACCGGCGCGAGCAGGGAGTCGAAGTCCGACGGTGCGATGTCGTAGCCCTTCGGGAAGGGCGGGCGCGCCTCCATCCCGAGCGCCCCGATGACGCGCGGGTCGACGTAGTAGCGGGTGTACACCTGGAAGAGCAGCCCGGGCAGGAAACCGCTGGCATCGGTCTCGGCGTGGGCGCGCAGGGCGTCCTCGCGTGCGTCGGCTGCGAGAGCGGCGAACTCCGGCGCGCCGCGCTCGCGCGCGAGCGCGTCGAGCTCGGCCGTGGCCTTCGCGATGAGCGGTGTCAGTGCGGGCTCGTCGCGTTCGAGCTGCAGGGCGATGCCGATCTCGCCAGCACCGGGAAGACCGCGCGCGGCATCCGGCGGCACGATCGTGTCGAGCACCGCGTCGAAGGTCGCGCGTTGCGCGTCGGTGTAGGTCGTGTCGGTCATCAGTCGAAGAGGTTCGCCAGATTGGCCTTGATGCGGTCGCCGATGTAGAGCGCAAGGGCCTGGATCGTGTTGGTCGGGTTCACGCCCGCGGACGTGACGAAGAGGCTGCCGTCGACGATGAAGAGGTTCTTCACGTCGTGACAGCGGCCCCACTCGTTGGTCACCGAGCTCCCGGGGTCGGTGCCCATGCGCGCGGTGCCCATCAGGTGCCAGCCCGCAGGCGTGAGGGGCGCGTCGACCTGGGTCTCCTTCGCGCCGGCCGCTTCGAGCACTTCGCGCCCCCGCGCGGTGCCGTGCTCGAGCATGCGCTGGCTGTTCTCGGAGAGTCGGTAGGTGATCTTCGGCGCGGGGATGCCGTCGGCGTCGACGAGGTCGGGGTCGAGCGTGACGGTGTTGGTCTCCTCGGGGAGGTCTTCGCAGATGACGACCATGCCCGCAGACCGATCGAACACTTCGGCGTAGGCGTCGTGGTGTCCCGTGCCCCAGGGCAAGCGGCCCGTCGACATCGTCGCGAGCGCCGTCCCCACCGGACCCATGCCGCGCACCATCTCGAAGGAGTAGCCGCGCGCGAAGCCGCGCGAGCGATCGGTCTCGTAGAACTCCTGGCTGATGATGCAGCAGCCGGTCGGGCCCTTGTAGCCTTCGAGCGCGTCGGGGAAGAAGCCGGTGACCATTCCGTACGGATGGAACATCAGGTTCTTGCCGACGAGGCCGCTCGTGTTGGCGAGGCCGTCGGGGAACGCGGCCGACGCCGAGTTGAGCAGGATGCGCGGCGTGCCGACGCCGTTGCAGGCGAGGATCACGATCTCCGCCTTCTGCCGGCGCTCGCGACCTTCTGCGTCGTAGTAGATCGCGCCGCTCGCCATGCCGTTGCTGTCGGTGGTGATCTCGCGCACGCGGCAGTGGGTGCGCAGCTCGACGCCGGCGCGGATCGCCGGCGGCCAGTAGGTGACGTCGGTGCTGCCCTTCGCGCCCTGGGCGCAGCCCATGAGGCACGGGCCGAGGTGGATGCAGCCGGCGCGGCCCTCGTAGTCTTCGGTCGCGATCGCGCTGTCCGACGGCCACCAGTGCCAGCCGAGATCGTTGAAGCCGCGCGCGAGCGTCTCGCCGAGGACGCCGAGCTTCACCGGGGGAAGCGGGAGGTCCTTCGGCGGGTTCGCCGGGTCGCCGTCGAGCCCGGCCACGCCCATCATCTTCGCGTTGACTTCGTACCAGGGCGCGATCGTGTCGTAGTCGATCGGCCAGTCGTCGGCGACGCCGTCCAGACTGCGGACGCGGAAGTCGGCGGGATGGAAGCGCGGGAAGTGCGCGGCGTAGAGGATCGTACTGCCGCCCACCGCGTTGAAGTTCGACACGCGGATCGGCGACTCGCCGTCGTTGATCGGATAGTCCTCGCGGCGTCCGCGGCCGTTCGGCGAGAGGCCGAACGCGCCGAAGCGCTCGAGCTCCCAGCCGATGCGGGTGCTCGGATACTCCTCGGGCTTCATCCAGTCGCCCTGTTCGAGGCAGACGATGCGCATGCGCGTGTCGGCGAGGCTCCAGGCGATCGCCGCGCCCGATGCCCCGGCGCCAATGATCAGGACGTCGACGGTCTCTTCTGCGCTCTCCGCGTTTGCCGACACGGCGCGCAGCATAGAGCAGGGCGATGGGGAAACGCTCAGACGTGATGCGCCGCGGCGAGCGGGCCGCCGTCGACGGCGGGTCCGCGCACCCGGATCCACGCGACGAGCAGCGTCGCGACGACGCCGAGTCCGAGGGCGAGCCCGACCCAGATGCCGGCGAGTCCATAGCCGCGCGAGAGCCCGAGCCAGGCGCCGATCGGCAGCGCCAGGACCCAGTAGCTGACGAGGTTGAAGATCATCGCCGGACGCGTCCGGCCCATGCCGCGCAGCACGCCGCAACCGACGGCCTGGGTGCCGTCGAAGATCTGGAAGGCCGCTGCGATCGGGAGGATCGCGGCGCCCGCCGCGATCACGTCGACGTCGGGGGTGTAGATGCGCGGGAGCCAGTGGCGGAAGATGACGAACACGAGCGCCGAAACGGTCATCACGCTCGCGCCCATCCCGATCGAGACCCACGCTGCGCGTTGCGCCGATTCGGGGCGACCCGCGCCGATCAGGTTGCCGACCCGCGTCGCCGCGCCCTGGGAGATGCCGAGCGGCACCATGAACGCGAGCGCCGCCATGTTCAGCACGACGGTGTGCGCGGCGAGCGGCGTCGCGCCGAGGCGTCCGGCGAGCAGCGCGGCTGCGCCGAAGGCCCACATCTCGAAGGACACCTGGAGCGCGACGGGAAGTCCGATCGCCGCGACGCGCCGGATCCGCTGCACGTCGAAGGACGCGCGGCTCCACGGTACCCAGGCGCCCTCATGCAGGCGGAACGCC
>JAHEJV010000096.1 GCA_024638705.1 Deltaproteobacteria bacterium
TCGTCGTCGAGCAGCCCCGAGAACACGAGCCAGCCATCGGGCGCGACGCGCGCGGCCAACGCGGAGAGCACCGGCTCGAGCTCGCGGCGCAGCATGTTGGCGACGACACCGCGGAAGCGCGTGGTCGGGGCAAGTGCTTCGACCGGCCCGGTGAACAGTGCGAGTCGCCCGCCGAGTCCGTTCGCGTCGGCGTTCTCACGCGCCGCCGGCGCAGCGAGCGGATCGAGATCGAAGGCCACGGCGCGCTCGGCGCCGAGCACGAGCGCGGCCAGCGCGAGGACGCCCGTGCCGGCGCCGACGTCGAGCACGCCGCCGGCTCCGTCGAGCTCGCCGCGCAGCGCATCGATCCAACGCAACGCGAGCCGCGTCGACTCGTGTCCGCCGGTGCCGAACGCCTGGCCCGGATCGATCACCAGATCGCGCTGTCCGGGCGCCGGCGCACTCGCGTCGAAGGAGGGTCGCACGCGCAGGCGCGGCGACACGAGGGTCGCGCGCAGACCTCGCTTCCATTCCTCCGACCAATCGCGCGGGGTGACCTCCTCGACGCGGACGCACTGCCTTCCAACGCGGCGCGCCACAGCCTTCACCACCTCGTCGCGCGAAGCGGCGTCGGCGTAGAGACGCAGCGTGACACCGCCCTGCCCGTCCTCCGATTCTTCGGCTCCCGAGGCCCCCGCGGCCATCGCTTCGGCGAGGGCGACCTCCGCCGTCGCCACGTCGCGCGCGCCGGCGATCACGCAGTGGAAACGCGTTGCGACGATCCTCGCACTCTTCGCCTCTTCGTTCATGGCGACCGGATGCTACCTGGGACACGTGGCCAGCGGGCAGATGCGCCTGCTCTGGGCGCGAACGCCGGTCGCCCAGGTCGACGCCGATCCGAGCACGCCGGACGCGCTGCGCGCGCAGCTCGCTCTCGTCGGCGAGGCCCGGCGCTTCGCAGACACGCTCGGACTCGAGGTCGGGGGCCAGTACACGAGCTATGCGCCCTGGCCCGGCGATGCCCTCGTCACGACGGTCGTGGCGACGCGGCCCGGCGCCGTCGAACCGGTCACCTCCTGGTTCCCGATCGTCGGCAGCGTGCCCTATCGCGGCTATTTCGACGCCGAGCGCGCCCATGCCCACGCAGACACCCTGCGCGCCGACGGACTCGACGTCTGCGTCGTTCCGGTGCGCGCCTACTCGACCCTCGGCTGGTTCGACGACCCGCTCACCGGACCGATGCTGCGCCAGCCACCGCCCGTCCTCGTCGAGACCGTGCTGCACGAGCTCCTCCACGCGTCGGTGTTCGTGCCCGGCGATGCCGAGTTCAACGAGGGCGTCGCCGCGTTCTTCGGGCAGGAGGCGCGCGTGCGTTTCTACGCCGAGCGCGACGGGTCCGAAGCGCAGGACCGCGAGCGCGACGCAGTGGCGCGCGTGCGCCGGGTCCGTGCCGAGATCCTCGCCCTGCGCCGCGAGGTGGAGACGCTCTACGCCGACACACCGCAGGGCGCCGAGCGGGCCGCCCGGCGCGTCGCGCTCGAGGATTCGGCGCGGCTCCGACTCGCCGCCCTCGCCCCCGCCGAGGTCGATGCGGAAGCCTGGGTCGCGAGCGTCCGGTTGAACGACGCCTGCCTCGCACTCTCGGGCACGTATCACGCGGATACCCCGCGCCTGGCGACCGTTCTCGCCGACCTGGGCGGCGATCTCGCGGCCTTCGTCGCGGCGGTCGGACGGGCCGCCGAGGCCGACGAACCCCGCCACGCGCTGATCGGCCCCGATCCCGCGCCCTGAGCGGCGTGCGTCGCACGAGCGCGCGCCCGCGGGAGCCTCCAGCCCGGGGGGCAACCGGCCGAAGAAGCCTCCGTGGGCACCCAGCATGCGGCGGACGAGAATCCGGCCCGGACGCTCTCGCTGGAGGAGGCGTCGGACCGGGCGAAACGGCTCTGTGACGAGGTCGGACGCGCGCTGCGCGGAAAACCCGAGGTCGTGCGGCGCGCCGTCGAAACCATGATCGCGGGGGGACATCTGCTGCTCGAGGACGTGCCCGGGGTCGGCAAGACGACCCTCGCCCACGCCCTCGCGCGCTGTATGGACGCCACCTTTCGCCGGGTCCAGTTCACGAGCGATCTCCTCCCGGCCGATCTGGTGGGCAGCGTCATCCCCGAGACGCACAACGGGCTCCCGACCGGCGAGATGCGCTTCCAGGCCGGACCGCTCTTCGCCCACGTCGTCCTGGCCGACGAGATCAACCGCGCGAGCCCGAAGGTGCAGTCGGCGCTGCTCGAGGCGATGGCTGAACGCTCGGTCACGATCGACGGCACGACCCATGTGCTCCCGGAGCCCTTCTTCGTCGTGGCGACCCAGAATCCGCTCGACCACCACGGCACGCACCCGCTGCCCGAGTCGCAGCTCGACCGCTTCACCATCCGCCGCGGCATCGGCTATCCCGATCCGACCGAAGAGGCCGCCGTGCTCCGCGAAGACCCGGCGGCGACCACGCTGCCGAAGCTCGAGCCGGTGGTGCATCACACCGAAGTGATCGCGATCCAGGAGGTCGCGGGGCGCGTGAAGTTCCACGACGCCCTCGTCTCCTATGTCCTCGACATCATCACCGAGACGCGCGAGCACGAGGCGATCGCCATCGGCGTGTCGCCGCGTGGCGGCATCGCACTGCGCCGCGCCGCCCAGGCGCGCGCTCTGCTCGACGGTCGCGACTACTGCATCCCCGAGGACGTTCAGGACCTCGCCGTCGATGTGCTCGCCCACCGCATCGCCCTCGACGCGCGGTCGCTGCACCGCGGGGGAGCGGAGGAGACCGCGTGCATCCTGCGCGAGATCCTGGACCGCACGAGCGTTCCGCTCTAGACAAGGGCGGTCACGCGATGTCCCTCCCGGTCGACGGTGATCCTGCGGAAGGCAGAGCCGCCACCCCGCGCGCGTCCCGCAAGCGGCGATCGCCGAAGTCGCAGTTCCCGCGCGTCCCGCTCTCGCGCTTGCGCCGTTGGTTGCGCCCGCCCCGCCGGCTACGACCCACGCGCGCGGGCTGGACCTTCTTCGGACTCACCTTCGGGGTCGGCTTCGCCGCGCTCAACACGGGGAACAACCTCCTCTACCTCGTGCTCGCGCTGATGCTTGCCTTCCTCGTCCTCTCCGGCGTCCTGTCCGAGTCGGCGCTGCGCGGCGTCGCGGTCCGGCGGCGCGTCCCGCGCGAGCTCTACGCGGAGCACGAGGGATTCGTCAGCCTCGAGATCCACAACACCCAGAGCCGCGTCGCCGCCTACGCCGTGGTGGTCGAGGACCGCCTCCGCATCGGGGCGGACGACGCCGATGCCCCGGCCGGCCGCACTTTCGCGCTGCGGATCGAGCCCGGCGCCTGCGAGACGCGCACCTATCGCCTGCGCCCGGCGCGTCGGGGTCCGCTCGAGTTCGCCGGCTTCGTCGTCTCGACGCGCTTCCCGTTCGGGCTGTTCTCGAAATCCCTCGCGATCGCCGCGGAAGAGCGGGTCCTCGTCTATCCCGCGATCGACCCGATCACCGTGCCCCCCGACTTCGGCGGCGCGCGCGAGGCGGGCGAGACCGTCTCCGGCCCACGCGGTCAGGGTGGCGAGGTCGGCGGCGTCCGGCCCTTCGCCGACGGCGATCCGCCGCGCCGCATCGATTGGCGCGTCTCGATGCGCGCCCGCAATCTCTTCGTCCGCGAGGTCGAGAGCGAGCATCGCGCCGAAGTGGAAGTGCGCTTGCGCACGGCGAACCGCGCGGCCGGCGACGCCTTCGAGCGCGACGTGCGCGGGAGCGCTTCGGAGGTCGCAGCCTTCCTCGACGAAGGGCTGCGAGTCGCGCTGCGCACCGACCACGATCATTTCGACGCGCGGGAAGGCGCGCAGCAACGCGCGCGCCTGCTCGGCTTCCTCGCACGCGTCGTGCCGAACGCTCCGCTGGCATCGGAAGCAGAGCTGCAGGACGCCGCCGCGTGAGTCGCCGCAACTTCCGCGTCGCGGTCCGCGATCCGCGCCCGACCTCCGCCTGGGTGATGGTCGGCATCGCGAGCGCCTCGCTCTGGATCACGCAGCAGCTCGACCTGTGGGCGATCCTCGCCCAGATGGTCGCGATCGTCGTCTCCCTGTGGCGCCGCCTCGATCCATTCCCTTGGCAATCCAACCCTTGGATTCTGAACGTCGGCATGTTCGGCATCACGCTCGGGACGATTCTCGTCGCGCTGCGCGGCGAGCCCTCGACGATCGCGCTCGCCCATTTCGCCGCGACGACCCAGGGGCTGCAGCTGATCGACGCCCGACCGCGGCGCACCGAGTATCTGCTCGTCGCACTCGCCCTCTTCCAGGTCGTCCTCGCCGCCAACCTCACGGACAGCGTGTTCTTCACGCCGCTCCTGATCGGATTCGTGTTCGCGACCGTGTGGACTCTTCTCGTCCACACGCTGCGCAGCGAAGCCCTCGAGGCCGGCCAGTCCCACGAGCTGGTCCAGGCGTTCACGCCGGGATTGCTGCGCACCACCCTCGTCGCGTCGGCTCTCTCGGTGGTGCTCGCCATGGTGCTCTTCGTGACCCTGCCCCGGCTGCAGTCGAGCGTCGTCCGCGGCACGGCGGGTGCCAGCGTCTTTGCGAAGGCCGGCTTCTCCGACCGCGTCGAGCTCGGCACGCTGGGAAGGATCCGCGGCGATTCGGGCGTGGTGATGCGCGTCGAGACCCTCGAGGGCAAGGCGCCGTCGACCCAGGAGGCCTACTGGCGAGGCCTCGCCTTCGACAGCTTCGATGGCCGGACCTGGTCGATCACCCCGCCCGAGCGGGCCAGCGTGCCCGGCAGCGCCGAGGGCGGCGTCACCTTCGGCCACGAACCCCATCGCTACGACCTCGTGCAGCGCATCGTGCGCGAGCCGGTCGAAGGCGGCGTCGTGTTCCGGATGGGCGCCCCGCGCGCCGTCCAGGGAACGCTGCGCCGACTAGAGCGCGACGTCTCCGGCGGACTCTACGCCGCCGGTCAAGCCGATGAACGCGTCCGCTACGAAGTGCGCAGCGCGCGCACCATCCCGGACGACGACGCCCTGCGCGCCGACGAGGCCCTGCCTCCGCCGCCTCGGGCCGACGTCCTGCTCGCGCGCGCCGGCTTCTCCCCCGCCGTCGGCGAACTCGCCCGACGCATCGTCGCCGGCGCCGGGACCGACGCCGATCGCGCGCGCGCGATCGAGCGCCACCTGATCGAGAATGGCCTCTACACGGACACGCCGACGACGCCGTCCGAAGAAGCGCCCGCCGATGCGGCGTCCCCGATCGAGCGCTTCGTCCTCGGCGAGCTCGCCGGTCACTGCGAGTACTTCGCTTCGGCGATGGTCGTGCTCGCCCGCGAGGTAGGCCTGCCCGCCCGGCTCGTGAACGGTTTCGCCGGCGGTCGCGAGAACGAGATCGGCGGCTTCATCGAAGTCACCCACGGCGACGCGCACGCCTGGGTGGAGATCCACTACGAAGAGGCCGGCTGGGTCCGCTACGACCCGACGCCCCCCGACCTGCGCGCGCGGGCCGAACTCCCTGTTTCGCTCGCCGCGCGCATCGCCGACCTCGCGAGCGCGATCGAGCTCTGGTGGTACCAACGGATCGTCGGCTTCGATCGCTCCGACCAGATCGGCGCGATGAAGCGCGCCTGGCTGGCGTGGCGCGATCGCGAGAAGAACGCGACGCCCTCCTCGCAGCGCCCGTTCGCCTGGCGAGATGCGCTCGCACGTCGCGAGCTGATCGTCGCGGTCGGCGCCTGCGCGGGGATCGCCTTCGGAACGGCATGGCTCTGGCGTCGCCGGTCGCATCGAGCCGAGAACGCGCACGCCGGCTACCGACGTGCGCTTCGCCTGTTGGCGCGGCGCGGCCTCTCGCGACACGAGGCGAAGTCTGCGCGCGCGTTCGCGGACGAGGTGCGCGACGCACTCCCGGCGCCCGCCGCCGACGCTTTCGGCGTCCTGACCGAGGCCTATCTGGCCGAGCGCTTCGGCGCGCGGGACGCGAGCAGCCGGGAAGCGCTGGTCGCGTTCGAGCAGTCCCTGCGATCGAAGGCCGCCTAGCACCCCGACGCGCGACGGCTAGACCTCGGCGACGTCGAGAACCTTCCAGCCTTCGCCGAGTTCGCCGAGCGCGTTCTTCTCGGCTGACGAACGATCGTCTCCCTCGACCTCGATGCGCCGCGTTCGCGGACCGGAGATCTGTTTCACGCGCACCCGGAAACGCTGGGTCTTCTCCCCCGCAAGCCCGAGCTCTTCGAGGAACGTGAAGTACTCCTCGGGCGCATCCTTGATCCGCACGCCGACGCCGCCCTGGGCCAGCGCGAGCAGGCGCGGCGGAACGACCTTCTTGCGCACCACCGCGACGACGAGACGGACCAGGTCGCCCGAGCCGGTGGAGAGGTGGAGATCGAAGCACTGGCCCGGGCTCGTCTTCGCGTTGGTCTGCACGAAGAGTCCGGTCGGCGAGAGATCGAGAACGAGTCCGGAGTGTTTCCGACCGCCGACATGGACCTCGCAGGGCATGCGGCGCTTCTTCCGGTCCTTCGTACGCTTCCCGACCATTCGCCCCCCTGCGCCCCTTTTCTTCGTCACCCGCTCCGGGACGCTTGAGCGGCCGGATGCCTCATGCGACACCGACCTGTTTATGGGTCTGCGGGATGACGCGCACGTCGTGGAGCGTCCGCTCGAGGCTCGCGAGCCACGCGAGTACGCGTTCCGGGTCGGGCGCCGCCTCCACCGGACCCACCGGCGTCACCGGTTGGAGGATCACCGGAATCGCCGGGTCGATCGCGGCGACGTGCCGCGCCATCGTCTCCAGCTCTTCGTCTTCGGTCGAGGGCGCCACCACGACTTTGATGCAGACCTCTTCGGCACGCAGTGCGATCTCGAGGAACCGCGCGTGCTCGGCGTCGAAGGGTTCTCGTGGATCGCGGGTCGATCTTCCCGCGCGGCGCACTTCGCTGGCCAGCTTCCAATCCATCGAGACGACATCGATCGCATCCACGACCCGCGCGAGGGCGGCATCGAGCAGCCCGTGGGTCTCCAACAGGATGCGCGGTCCGCGCGCGCCCAACGCCTTTGCGATGGCATCCACCGCTTCGGGTTGGAGCAGTGGCTCGCCGCCGGTGAGGCTCACGAAGCGGTGACGCGAGAGGTCGAAGGCTTCACACGCTGCGACGATGTCGTCGATGGCGAGCGGGTTGGGGAGCTCGCGCGCACCACCCGGGGCGTCGACGCGACACGCCGCCGCGGGCTTCCAGGTATGCGCCGAGTCGCACCATCGGCAGCGCAGATCGCACTCGCCGAAACGGACGAAGAGCGTCGAGCAGCCGACGTGCGGCCCCTCGCCCTGAAACGAGGAGAAGATCTCGACGAGGTTGGCTTCGGTCATGGGAGGTGGGCGGGGTCGGAGGCCGGCTTACCCCTCCACGATCGAACGCCCCATCGCGATCTCGGTGATCAGCTCATCGAAGCGGCCGGATTCGTCGTGGAGGCGACGCACGTGCATGCGGGCGACGTGGTCGTCGTCGGGCAGCGCTTCGACCCAGGCGTGCTTCGACGCGAGGTGTGCCGTCATGCCGCCGAGGTCGAGCCCGCGCTTCACGCGCGTGTCGTCGCCGCCGAGCACGACGAGATCCTTCGCCGGCCGCGTCGCCAGGGAGATCTGGGCGTCGTAGCGCTCCCGGGCGATGCGCGCGGTCAGGTGCAGGTCGAGCCCGTCCGGCACCTCGACCACGACCATCGAGTAGCCCCCGAAGTGCACTAGGCGGAAGTCGCGCTCGGACACGAAGGTCAGCTCGGGCGGGAGCGGCGGCTCCGGCTCCTTCGCCACGGCACGCGCCAGGTCGGAGGGACGTCCCGCCAGCAGCGCGTCGATGTCGGGACGTCGCTCGCCGGGGTTCTTCGCGATCTCGCCAGCGCGGTGCCACCACCAGCGGCCCCAGCGCTCGTAGTCGTGCTGACTGAAGCGCCCGGTGATCAGCTCGACCAGCTTGTCCGAGAAGCGACTGCGCCGGGTGCGCGCGGCGATCACCGACGCGAGCGAACACTCGGCGCCGGGCACCACGTGCACGTGGTCGGCCCCGATCGTCGCGCGAAGCGTCTCGAGGTCTTCCGGCGGCCACTCGTGGTGATCGAACCAGTCGAGGCGGCCCGCGTACAGCGCCGCCGCCTGGAACGTGTCGCGTGCGGGCTGCGACGCTGCGAAGCCGACCAGGAAGATCGGAGTGCCTTCCTTGAGATCGGTGGCGACGCTGCGGAAGAACGTCATCAGGTCGTCCTGCGGATAGATCCGGAAGCTCTCGACGAGCCTTACGTCGCGCGCGAGGACGGTCGCCGTGAGCACCGAGATCGGATCGGCGTGCACGAGAAACGCCGCGCGACGGCGCGGCGCGGGCGGCGGCTCGGGCGGCTTCGCCGCGCGCTCGCGACGCCGGCGCTCGCGCTCGCGACGCGTGCGGTCGGCTTCGGGATCGGCCTCGCCGTCGTCGTCTTCGTCCTCGTAGCTCCCGCTGTCGGTGTCTTCCTCTTCGAGCTCGGGAGCGTCCGCGGCGAGCGGCGCGATCGCGTCGTCGTCGAGGAGCGGATCGTCTTCGTCCGCGTCGTCGGAATCCGCCGCGGCGGAGCGGCGCACCCCGCCGCCGGAGCGGCGGCGGCGCCCATGGTTCGAAGCTCCGTCGCCCTCTTCGCTCGACGCGCCCTCCTCGGAGCGACCTTCGCGGCTGCGGCCGCGCCGTCCTCGGCGTCGTGGTCTTCGGCCCCGCCGGCTCTGCCCCTCGCCCTCCGAGGAGCTCTCGCTGGCCGGGGCGTCCTCGTCGAGGTCGAAGAGCGAGACCTCCTCGAAGCCGGCGGCCGACGGCGCGGAGCCGTCGCCCTTCGATTCGCCCGCGGCGCGGCTCTCCTTCGCGGCCGCTCCGCTCCCTCCGGACCTCCGACCGCGGCGACGCGAACGACGCGGACGCGGCTCTTCGTCGGAGGCCTCGGCCGAGTCGGCAGCACGATCCGCCCCGGAAGCGCGGTCCGGCTCGGACACGTCGGAGACCGGCGCGACCGTTGCCGCGACCAGGCCGCTACCCGCGCGAAGCTCGGGCAACGTCTTCGCCTCGAGCGCCCAGTCGCCATTGCGCCGGGTCGCCGCTTCGAACACCTGCAATCCGACGCCGCTCGCCGCGCAGGCCTCGAGCACGCCCGGTTCGAACTCGGTGGCGGCCAGCGCGAGCCCTGGACGGCCCGCCTGTGCCGGACGCCCGGCGCGCCGCGCCAGCTCTCTAGCGACCGGTGCCGAGTCCACCACCGCGTCGAGGATCTCGGCGAGCGCCGGCAGCGACAGCGTCTCGCGGATCGCGCCGCAGATGACGCGACCGTTGGCGTCGAAGGCCACCCAGTCGAGCGGAGCGCCCTCGCCCCGCACCCGGGGCCAGCGCGCGCTGGGCCCGACCTCGGCCGCGCGCTCCAGCACCGGCGCGAGCGCCGTGCGGATGCCCGCCTCGGAGGTCCGCAGACGCCGATCGTTCAGCAGCTTGCGCAGCAGACCCTCGAGACGGTCGAGCGCCGTGGCGAGACTCTCGCCGGAATCGAGCGCCAGGGTCGCGCGCTCGGGCTCGTGCACTTCGATCCGCATGCGACCCGTCTCGGCCATCAACGATGCCGTGCGACGCGCCATCACGACGAGCTCTACGCGATCGCTCACGCCCCGCATCGCGCCCCCGTGCTTCGCGGCGAGACCGCCGAGTGCGGTCAACGCGCGATCGAAGAGGGCCCGTTCGTCGGCGCGCGCGAGCAGTCCGGCCACGAGCGCGGGCTCACAGGACGCCGCTTCGGGCGGCTCGGCGGCGACGCGCACGCCGCTCTCGGCGACCCCACTCGCGGCGACAGCCGCGTAGTCGATCCGCGGCGCGAGCAGCGCGAGGCGACGTCGGTCGGCCGCGCTCCAATCGGGCGCCACCGCGTAGAGCGACGCTTCCGGCTCGTCCTCCACCTGGCGTCGCGCACCCACCGCGAGTGCGGCCAACGCCGCGTCGGCTCCGCGCGTGGGCGAAAAGGCGACGATCACCGGCTTGCCGACGGCGTCCTGTCCGGATCCGAGTACGACGAAGTGGGAAGGAATCCCGGGCAACTCGATCGGCTCGAGACTCGTGGCGTCGACGACGCCTCGCTCGAGAATTCGGGGCAGCCAGCGTGTGGCGTCGATCGGCTCGGCGTCCGAGGCGCCGTTGCGTCGGCGACCTCGCGTGAAGCGGCGTCTCATGTCCATCCTCCGCGGGCCGGCGGGATCGCCGCGGCCTGCGTGTGGGTTCGGATTCCTCTCGGGAGCGGGATCGGGGGATCGGGCGGGAGACGCGCCTCGGAGCGCGCTCGTCCCGGTCGGCGTCTGGACTCCCTCTGGAGCCCCGCCTCACCGCGCGACGCGGGCCGCGTCGCTCCTCCCTGTTCCACGCTCCTCTCTTCCCAGACGTCCCAGAATCGAGGTTCGCCAGGATTCGCTGAGAATCGGGCTACGAGGTAGCAGGCTGCCGGGCAGGCCGCGATCCATCTCCCCGATTCCACTCGTATCTTTCCATTCTCGAACCGTCGTTTTGGCTCGAAACCTCCAATTCACGCGAAGTCCTGCTCGCGCCTCGCCGCCGGCTCAGTCCGGGCCTTCCGCTCCCTCGGGCGTCGCCTCGGTGTCTGTCGGCGCTTCGCCTGCGATCGCGTTCTCGATCGCCGGACGCAGCAACACCTCGATCATCTTCCGCGCCGCGGGATTCGCCTCGGGCGCGATCGTCCGGAACCCGGTCGCCCCGGCGAGCGCGGTCCGCGCGTCGGCTTCGCGACCCGTCTTCCACCACACGTAGGCGGTCTCGTCGAGACAGCGCGCGACGCGATCGCGCTCGTCCTCGCCGAAGATCTCCGCGAGCGAATCGGTGACCACCGACTCCACCTGCTCTTCGCGCGCCGCGCCGCTCGCGACGACGACGCTCTTCGCGATCTCCTGGAGCCGCTCGATCAATCCGTCGACGCGCTCGCGCGCCGGCGGCCAGGGCCCGACGGTGCCGCCCTCGAACCAGCCCGCCACGCGAGCCAGCGCTTCGTCGCCGGCGACGGCATCGTCGCCGAGCTCGTCTCGCACGAGTTGGGCGGGCGTCGGGGTGTCCGGCGGCGCATCGCAGAGCCGCGAGCGGAACTCGACGAAGGCGCGCGGTGCGCTGCGCTCGCGCGACTGGTTCGCCGCCGCTTCCGCGATCAGCGCACGCGCCGTCACCGGCGGCAGCGCCGCGGCGGGCCACGCTTCGCGCTTCTCCGTGTCGCGCAGGAAGCGCCGCGCCCGGGCGCGTCCCGCCTCGAAGACCTCGAGCTCGAGGACGCCGCGACTCGCCTCGATGACGGCCTGGAAGATCCGCACGCCGCCCCCGGCGCGGTCCTTTGCGAGATAGAGGATGCGCGCGCCGGACGGGTCGAGGCCGGTGACGCGCGCCTCGTCGATCGCCTCGTCCATCGGCGCGAGCTTCGCGACCGTCTTCGGGGTCGCTGCCGTCGGCACGTCGACGCCGCGCGAGCGCAAGCGATGCAGCGCCCGGCGCAGTGCCTTCCGCGCCGGCTTCGGATACGCATTCGGATCGAGCGCGAGGAGCGGACCGGCGTCCTCGAGCTCGTCGGCCCAGAACAGCGCCAGCTCGCCACCCGAAGCCGGTTCGTGCTCGAGCAGCCAGGCCAGCACGCGCCCTGCCGACTCGGCATCGAGCGCATCGGTCAGCTGCCCCGGGTCGCCGTTGGCGGGGCGGATCGCGTCCGCCAGGTCGGGGAGTGCGCTCGCCGCGCGCTCGAGGGCTTCGGGCAGCCCGATTTCCGCGTCGGCGGCGCTCATGTGCTGGATTCCGTCCTCACCCAGGCGAGATAGTCGGCGCTGCCTCCGTCGACGGGGAGCGCGATCACCTCGGGAAGATCGTAAGGATGAAGGGCCTTCACCCGCGACGCCACCGCATCACAGCGATCCGTCGTGGTCTTGAGGACGAGCAGCACCTCCTCGTCCTCCTGGACGGCGCCCTCCCAGCGGTAGATCGAGCGCACACCGGCGACGACGTTCGCGCAGGCGATCAGACGCTCTGTGACGAGCGTCCGCGCGATCGTCGACGCGCAATCGGCGTCGGGCGCCGTCACCAGGATCACACGGACGTCGGTGCTCGCGATCGCGCCGACGTCACTCATGCCGCCCCCGTGAGTGCCGCGTGTTCCGCGAGCGCGAAGCGGTCGGTCATCCCGGCGACGTAGTCGGCGATCGCGCGCATCTCGCCGTCCTCGTCGCAGCGCGCCCGGACGTGGTCGGGCAAGGGCTTGCGCCCCGACGCGTAGGCGCGGAACAGATCGCCGATCACCGGCTCGGCCTGGGCGTTGCGCATCTGCACGTGGGGATGTTCGTAGAGCGCCTTGCGGAGGTGGCGTTTGAGCTCGAGGAAAGCGGGGCCGAGCGACGCGCCGAAGGCGACGAACCGCTCCGGTGTCGCCCGGACAGCGTCGACGTCCGCGGGCGCGGCCTTCTCGAGGCGCGCCGCCGTGTGCTCGACGAGGTCGTTCGACAGCCGGTTGATCAACGCGAGCACCGTCTGGGCGCGCCACACCGACGGCCGCGACGCCGCCCGTTCGCTCACTTCGCGATGGGCGTCACGCCACAGCGGGATCGCGTCGAGCTCTTCGAGCGAGAGCAGCCCCGAGCGAAGTCCGTCGTCGAGGTCGTGGTTGGTGTAGGCGATCTCGTCGGCGCGATCGGCGATCTGCGCCTCGAGACACGGCTGCCGCGTCGCCGTGGGCACGACGACGGGATGCTCCCAGTGACAGCCGTGCTTGAGGATGCCCTCGCGCGTTTCGTAGCCGAGATTCAACCCGCGAAACCCCGGGTAGCGATCCTCGAGCCAGTCGACGATGCGCAGGCTCTGGCGATTGTGGTCGAAGCCTCCGTGCTCCTGCATCAGGCGCGCGAGCACCCGCTCGCCGGCGTGACCGAAGGGCGTGTGCCCGAGGTCGTGGGCGAGCACGATCGCTTCCGCGAGCTCTTCGTTCAATCGCAGCGCACGTGCCATCGTGCGCGCGATCTGGCTCGCTTCGAGCGTGTGGGTGAGCCGATTACGCAGGTGGTCGCCCTCGTGGTAGACGAACACCTGGGTCTTGTACTCGAGGCGTCGGAAGGCGCGCGAGTGCACGATGCGATCGCGGTCGCGTGCGAACGCCGTGCGGTAGCGGTGCTCGGGCTCGGGATGGACGCGACCGCGCGACGCGCTGCTCGCGACGGCATAGGAAGCGAGCCGCTCGCGCTCCTCGGCTTCGAAGGCGATCCGGTCGCGAACCGCGCTCAACGCGCGCGCTCTTCGCGTTCGCCCTCGCGCAGGACGGCCTCGAGCCGCGCGCGCGACTCGGCGTCGTGTTCGTCGAGCGGCGGCGCGATCGAATCGGAGGGCGGGGTCCCGATCCACCACGCGACGACGGCGACACCCAACACGAAGAGCGCCGCGACGATCTTCCATCCGCGATCGAATCCCTGGCGGCGCGACGATCGGCGGGCGGCGGTCATGCGATTCCTTCGCTCCTGGCTCGGGGACGTTCCGGCGGGCGCGCCGGAGGGTACCATCCGGCGATGCGAATCGATCTCCCGGAGCGTCTGCTGCTCGGCCCCGGACCGTCGAACGTGCACCCGCGTGTGCTCGAGGCGATGAGCCGGCCCCTCGTCGGTCACCTCGACCCCGCCTTCCTCGCCCTGCTCGACGACGTGCAGGACGCACTGCGGCGCCTGTTCGGCACGCAGAACGCGTTCACGCTGCCGCTGT
>JAHEJV010000097.1 GCA_024638705.1 Deltaproteobacteria bacterium
CATCTCCGGCCTCCAGCTGTGAGCAATCGATCGGCATAGGTGCGCGGGAACTGTAGACATTCCATTCGAGCCGCCGGGAGCGCGCCCGGGGGTCGTCGAGGAAGCGCCAGGTGGTGAAGACCAGCCGCCCTCCGGGCGCGAGGCGCTCGGCGCAGGCCGCCAGCAGGGCCTGGCGGCGCGCGGCGGAGGGAACGCCGTGTAGTACGCCGAAGAGCACGATCCAGTCGAAGCGCTCGCGCGGCAGGATCCCGGGATCGAGGGCGAAATCGGCGCGCAGGGTGCGCGTTTCGGCGAGGCCAGGGGCGTCGACCGCATCGAGCAGGGGCCGGCTGGCGTCGACGCCGCACCAGGAGACGGCCGTGTCGGGGAGCGCCGAGGCCAGGAAATCGGCGAAGCGCCCGTGCCCGCAGCCAACGTCGAGCACGCGCAGCGGCGTCCCGGACGACGCGAGGAGCGGGCGCAGCTGCTCCCAACCCGGCCACGGGACCGTGCGCTTGCCGCGGAAGGAATCGGCGTGCTCCGCGTAGAAGGAGGTGTTGATCGCGGACAGCGCGCGCAGCGTGGCTTCGTTCATCACAGCGCGCTCGCGCGCCGCGGCGTTCGATATGCTGACGCGCCACCGAGGCTCCCGATGCCGTCTCCTCCGAGGCCGCAGGGCGAACGCCAGCGTCGTTCGCGCGCCGACCCCGCCGCCCTGCGCCACGCCACGCACTTCGATCCGGCGCCCCATCGCGAGGCGCTGCTCGCCATCATCGACGCGGTGATGGCGGCGCCGTCGCTCGATGCGAAAGGCCTCGACCGGATCGTGAAGCGCCATCCGCGCGAAGGCCGCGGGCTCTTCTCGAAGACCGAGATCATCGCCGGCTTCCGCGCGTTCCGCGGCGGCCAGGACGAAGCGGCCTTCCTCTCGCGGCTGCGATTGCGCCCGGTGCGGACGCTCTCCGGCGTCACCCCGGTGACGGTGCTGACGAAACCGTTCCCGTGTCCCGGCACCTGCATCTTCTGCCCCAACGACGTGCGCATGCCCAAGAGCTACCTGGCCGACGAGCCCGGTGCGCAGCGGGCCGAAGACAACCGCTTCGATCCCTATCTCCAGACCTGGAACCGGCTCGACGCCTATCGGAGCATGGGCCACCCGACCGACAAGGTCGAGCTGATCGTGCTCGGCGGGACATGGTCGCACTATCCCGAGGACTATCAGCGCTGGTTCGTGCGGCGCGCCTTCGAGGCGATGAACGACTTCGGCGCCGGGGTCGACGGGCGCGCCGCCGCCGGTGCGGCGAACGCGCGCTATCGCGAGATCGCGCCCCTCGACGGCCGGTCGCTCGGCGACGGCGCCTACAACCGCGCGGTGACGCGTCATCTCGGTGCGACGAATCGCGGCGCGCTCCTGCACGAGAGCGAGGCGTCGAGCTGGGAAGCGCTCGCGGCGGCGCAGCGGGGCAACGAGGCGGCCGCGTCCCGCTGTGTCGGGCTGGTGCTCGAAACCCGCCCCGACCGGATCGACACCGCCGAGATCGCGCGTCTGCGTCGGCTCGGCGCGACGAAGGTGCAGATCGGCGTCCAGAGCCTCGATGACGCCGTCCTCGCCGCGAACCAGCGCGGCCACGACGTCGCCACGACGCGTCGCGCCTTCCGCGCCCTGCGCGCAGCGGGTTTCAAGATCCACGCGCACTGGATGCCGAACCTGCTCGGCGCCACGCCGACGAGCGACGCCGCCGACTACCGCCGTCTGTTCGAGGACGCCGACTTCCGTCCCGACGAGCTCAAGCTCTATCCCTGCATGCTGATCGAGAGTGCGGAGCTCGCGCAGCACCACGCGCGCGGCGAGTGGCAGGCCTACGACGATGCGACCCTCACCGAGCTCGTCGCGGAGTGCATCGCGGCGACGCCGCGCTGGTGTCGGCTGACGCGGGTGATCCGCGATTTCTCCGCGCACGACGTCGCGGCGGGGACGCACACCGCGAATCTGCGCGAGGTGGCCGAGCGCGCGCTCGCGTCGCGCGGGGTGCGCGTGTCGGAGATCCGCGCCCGGGAGGTGCGAGGGGAGGGCGCCGAGGCGGCGGCCCTGACCCTGCGCGAGACAGGCTACGCGCATTCCGTCGGGGAGGAGCGCTTCCTCGAGTGGGTGACGCCCGACGACCGGCTCGCCGGCTTCCTGCGCCTCACGCTGCCGCACGCGCAGTCGAACCGAGAGGCGGCGCCTCCCGAGCTCGCCGGCGCCGCGTTGATCCGCGAGGTGCACGTCTACGGCGCGTCGCTGCGCCTCGGCGATCGCTCGGAGGCGGCGTCGCAGCACGGCGGGCTCGGACGCCAGCTCGTCGAGGCCGCTGCGCGCATCGCGGGCGACGCCGGCTACGCGACGCTCGCGGTCATCTCGGCGGTCGGCACGCGGCCCTACTACCGGCGACTGGGCTTCGTCGACGGCGCGCTCTATCAGCACCGGGCGCTTCGCCACGGGGAGCGCAGCGGCTAACGTTCCTCCATGCCGTACCGCCCGGACCGCACCGGCTCGCTCCGCTACGTCGCGATCGTGTACGTCCTCGCCATTGCCGCGGCCTGGATCGTGTGGGGGCTCGTCGACGCATCGCCGCCGTGGGCGCTGCTCGCCGGCTTCGCCGCCGCGACCGGCGTCACCTTCGTCGCGACGCTCCACGTCGGCAACGGCTCCGTCTTCGACGCCTGGTGGAGCGTGCTGCCGCCCTTCGCCGCGCTCTGGCTCACCGGACTCTCGGAGGCGGACGCGCTCACGCCGCGTCAGATCGCGGTGCACATCGTCGTGTGGTTCTGGGCGATCCGGCTCACGGTCAACTGGGGCGTCGGCTGGACGGGGCTCGATCACGAAGACTGGCGTTATGTCGACATGAAGCAGAAATGGCCCGTCCCCGATTGGCTCGTCTATCTGCTGGCGGTCGAGGGAGTCCCGACGGTCGTCGTGTGGCTCGGTTGCCTCTCGCTCTATCCCGCGCTCGCGCTCGGCGATGCCGGCTTCGGCTGGCTCGACGGCGTCGCGACGGTCGTCGGCATCTCCGCGGTCGCCCTCGAGCTCGCCGCCGACGAGCAGATGCGCGTCTTCGGGGCGACGAAGCAGCCCGGCGAGATCATGGAGCGCGGGCTCTGGAAGCACGCGCGTCACCCGAACTACCTCGGCGAGATCGGCTTCTGGGTCTCGCTGTGGCTCTTCGCGGTGGCGGCGGCGCCGGGCGTGTGGTGGGTCGTGATCGGGCCCGTCGCGATGATCGGACTCTTCCTCGGCGTGAGCATCCCGCTTCTCGACGAGCGCAGCGCCGCGCGACGACCCGCGTTCGCCGACTACGCCGCGCGCACTCGCGTCCTGATCCCGCTGCCCCGTCGCTAGGAGTCTTCAGGGCAGCACCGCGATCACGCGCGCCGGGCTGCCCGAGCCCTCGGCGATGCGCAGTGGCAGCGCGATCAGCGTGGCGCCCGTCGCGGGAAGCTTCTCGGCGTTGGCGAGGTTCTCGATCCCGTAGATGTTCGCCGCCCCGAGGATGCGATGGACGCGGAACCCGGTGGACGGGCCGTGGTCGAGGCTCGCGGTGTCGATGCCGACGCCGGCGACGCGGCGCTCGACGAGCAGCTCCGCGGTGGCCGGCGCGAGTCCGGGGAAATGGAGGTTCCGGGTGTCGCCCGGGGTGTCGTCGCCGAGGTAACGCAGCCGATCGGGCCAGCGCGCGCCCCAGCCGCTGCGGAAGACGACGATCGCTCCGGGCGCGATCCGCCCGTGCTCGGCTTCCCATGCGAGCACGTCCTCGGGGGTCGCCCGGTAGTCGCGGTCGGCGGCCGCCCGCGCCGCGATGTCGATCACGGCGGCCGGGCCGACGAGGGACGAGACCGGGATCTCGTCGACGTGCTGCATCCCCTCGGCGAAATGCACCGGGCTGTCGATGTGGGTGCCGCCGTGCTCGGCCGACGTGAACTCGCCCGCGGCGTACCACCAGCCGGCGTCGTTGATCGCCCAGCCGTCCTTGCGGTGGCGGAAGCCGCCGGCGTTCGGCCAGTAGAGCGTGCCCTGGTCGTAGACGTAGGAGAGGTCGACGACCTTGGCGGGGTCGATGGCGGGCGGGGCCGAAGAGAGGGCGCACCCGCAAAGCAACGTCCCGAGCGCGCTCCCGGTCCCGATGGCGACCGCGAGCACGACGGACGCGCGCACGCTCACGACGTCGCGCCTACGCCCACTCGACGAGCAGCTCACCGCGCTCGGCGCCCTCGCGGGCGAGACGTTCGGCCAGCTCGCCGAAGCGCGCCTCGACGCGTTCGCGGCGGATCTTGAGCGTCGGCGTCAGCACCTCGTTCTCGATCGTCCAGGGCTCGGTCGTGATGATGAGCGCGCCGATCCGCGCGTGCTTCTCCGTCGAGGCGTTGATCTCCTTCGCCTTCTCGCGCAGCGTCATCTCGACCGCCGCGCGATCGCCTTCCATCGCCAGGTCGTTCAAGACGCACACCATCACCGTCTTCGAATAACCGCGCCCGAGCAGACACACCTGGGCGGTGGACGGGTTGTCGGCGAAGTCGCTCTCGATCGGCACCGGCGCGACGTACTTCCCCTGGATCGTCTTGAAGTAGTCCTTCACGCGACCGGTGAGGAAGATGAATCCGTCCTCGTCGACGCGCGCCTTGTCGCCGGTGTGGAGCCAGCCGTCCTGGTAGAGCTCGGCGGTCTTCTCCGGCATCTCGTAGTAGCCGGGCGAGAGACCTTTGGCGCGGATCAGCAGCTCGTCCTCGTCGCTCAGCTTGTACTCGACGCCCTCGATCGGCCGTCCGATGGAGCCCACGCGGTAGGCGGCGCGCGTATTGCCGGCCAGGCCCATCGCCTCGGTCTGGCCGAAGCCCTCGAGCAGCTCGATCCCGACGCCGCGGAACCACTCGATCAGCGCGGGCGGCGTCGGCGCCGCCGCCGTGAGGCAGTAGTCCGAATCGCCGAGGCCGAGGATCGCGTCGACCTGGGCGCGGGCGTCGGCCTCGTCCTCGGCCAGAAGCCGATCGAGGACGTCCTGGGAGCCCAGCTTTGCGAGCACCATGCCCTGGAGCTGCTCCCAGATGCGCGGCGGCCCGAAGAAGAAGTTCGGACGGACATCGGTCATGTCGCGCAGCAGCGTCGGGAGCGACTCGTTGAAGGTGACCGTGCCGTGATCGACGAGCGAATAGCCCTCGACGAGCTGGCGCTCGGCGATGTGGGAGAGCGGCAGGTAGGAGAGGAACCTCGGGTTCTCGCGTACGGCGAAAGCCTTCTCGAAGCGGTGGATCGGCTCGATCATCGACGTGTGGGTCTGCATCACGCCCTTCGGCACGCCGGTGGTGCCGGAGGTGAAGACGAGTGACAGCAGGTCGTCGGGCGACGCTTCGTGCTTCGGGGCGGAGCCGGCGCCCTCGGCGAGCAGGTCGTCCCACGAGACGTGCTCGTCCTCGATCTCGACGCCGGGCAGCGCGACGAGGGTGACGCCGTCCGGCACCACTTCGCGTACCGCCGCCCAGTTCTCCGCCTCGCCGAGGAAGAGCGCCTTCGCACCGGAGAAGTCAAGCACGTACTGCGCCGAGGAAGCCGGGACCGTCGTGAAGATCGGGATCGCGACATTGCCCGACCGGATGATCGCGAAGTCGGCGAGGAACCAGTGGGCGCGGTTGCGCGAGAGGATCGCCATCCGCTCGCCCTTGCCGAAGCGACTCTCGAGAACGGCGCCGACCGCGTCGATCTCGCTCGCGGCGCGCGCCCAGGTCCACTCGGTGAAGGTGTCGCCCTGGCGTTCCCGGAGCCAGACGACGTCCGGCGTCTCGCCGGCCCACTGCTCGAAGTACTCGGGGTAGGTCGCGTGCGGCAAGGCTCGGTTCTCCTGGGAGTTCTCGGTCGGTCCGGGAGAAGGTGTCACGCGGGATCCGGCACTTTCAAGCGGATTCTCCGGGCGCCGGGGCGGGCGCGTAGGGGTCGGAACGTGGAGCCCCGCACGGAGGCGCGGACTGGACTATCCAATGGGGTCCAAAGGGAGACTCCATGGAAGCCATTCTCGTCGTCCTCGCCTGTCTGGTGGGCTCGGCGTTCTTCTCGAGCAGTGAGACCGCCTTGCTGCGCCTGCGTCCCTCCGACCTCGAGCCCGGTCCGGACGGGGAGGTGGAGCCGATCGCGCCCGCGGCGAAGTCCCTGCTCCAATCGACGTCGCGACTGCTGGTGACGATCCTGTTCGGCAACAACGTGGTGAACATCCTCGGCGCCGCGGTGGCGTCGGCGATCGGTATCGCCGCGCTCGGGCCCGAGCGCGGGGTCGTCGCGGCGACCGTCTTCATGACGATCACGGTGCTCGTGTTCTGCGAGGTGCTCCCGAAGGCGCTGGCCGCGGCGCACCCGCTCGGCGTGTCCCGGATCGTGGCCCTGCCGCTCTTCATCCTGCACAAGTTGATGTGGCCGGTGCACCAGGCCTTCGCGCGGGTGATCGACCCGATGGTCGTGCGCATCACCGGCCGCAACGAGGGCGACGCCCAGCTCGGCGCGGAAGAAGTCCTGCGCATGGCACGCGAGATCCCGGGCGAGCCCGGCACGGCGCCTACCGCGATCATCGCCGCCACCGCGCGCGCCGCGGAGATGACCGTGGAGCAGATCATGGTCGAGCGGACGGAGATCATCGCGCTGCCGCTCACCCTCTCGGCGGGCGAACTGCTCGAGCAGATGCTCGCCGAGCGCTTCACGCGCGTGCCGGTCTACGAGGAGTCGATCGACCGCCTCTTCGGCATCCTGCACCTCAAGGATCTGGTCCGCCTCGTGCAGTCCGGGGAGGGCGACGTGCGCAGCATCCTGCGTCCGGTGCTGCGCGTGCCCGAACGCAAGCCGATCCTCTCGCTGCTCGCCGAGATGCAGCGCAACTTCACGCACCTCGCGATCGTCAAGGACGAGCACGCCGTCACGCGAGGCCTCGTCACCGCCGAGGACATCCTCGAAGAGCTCGTCGGCGAGATCCGCGACGAGCACGACCGCGAAGAGCTCCAGTCGATCATCCAGAACGCCGACTTCTACGAGGCGATCGGTCGCGTGAAGGTGATGGACTTCTGCCGCGAGACCGGCTGGGAGTTCCCGGCCAACCGCGGCGACACGCTGAGCGGCACCGTGTTCAATACGCTCGGGCGTCCCGCGCGGCGCGGCGACCGGGTGGCGCTCGACGGCTTCGACGTCGAGGTGCTCGAAGTGTCGGGTACGCGCATCGCGCGGGTGCGGGTGCGGCGCGTCGAAGCGGACGAGGACGACGACTGAACCGACGGCCGGAGCGGGTCGCCTATGATCGCGCGCCGAGTCATCCGTTCCTCCGCCCCAGGACCGGACCGAAGAGGAATCCCCGTGACGAAGCCCCGTGTTCCCGTATTGGTCGGCATCGGTCAGGTGCTCCAGCGCACCGAGGACCTCGATGCTGCGAAGGAGCCGCTCGAGCTGATGGTCGACGCCGTGCAGCAGGCCGCCGAGGACGCCGGCAGCCGCGAGCTGCTCTCGCGCGCGGGCGCCGTGCGGGTGATCCGGGGAATGTGGCGTTATGCGGACCCGGGACGCGTCGTCGCCGAGCGGATCGGGTGCCCGGGCGCGAAGACCGCGCTCACCCACTACGGCGGCAACTACGGCCAGAGCGCCACCTCGCAGAGCTTCCTCGACATCCAGCGCGGCGACCTCGACGTGGCGGTGCTGACCGGCGCCGAGGGCGGTCGCACCTGGGCGCGCCTCCAGAAGGCCGGAAAGAAGACGGCCTGGAGCGACGCACCGGGCGAGCCCGACGAGTGGATCGGCGAAGACCTCGCGATGTGGCACGAGGCCGAGCGCGCGCGCGGCATCCTCCAGCCGATCCAGATGTATCCGATCTTCGAAATCGCGCGGCGCGCCGCGGACGGCGACTCCGTCGAGGAGCACCTGCGCAAGATCTCCGAGCTGTGGGCGGGCTTCTCCGCCGTGGCGGCGAAGAACCCGAACGCTTGGATCCGGGAGGCCAGGACGGCGGAGGAGATTCGCACGCCCGGGCCCGAGAATCGCCCCGTCAGCTTCCCCTATCCGATGCTGATGAACTCGAACTCGCGCGTCGACATGGGCGCGGCGCTGATCCTCACCCACGAAGAGCTCGCCCGGGAGCTCGGGGTCCCGCGCGAGAAGTGGGTCTACCCGCACGCCGCCGCAGATGCACACGACACGATGGCGGTCTCGGTGCGCGACTCGCTCTGCGAGTCGCCCGGGATCCGCATCGCCGGTGCGCGCGCCCTCGAATGTGCCGGCGTCGAGGCGAAGGAGCTCGATCACCGCGATCTCTACAGCTGCTTCCCGATCGCCGTGCGCGTGTCGGCGCGCGAGCTCGGCCTCGACGAATCCCAGCCGCTAACCGTCACCGGTGGGCTCACCTTCGGTGGCGGCCCGATGAACAACTACACGATGCACGGCATCGCGCGGATGGCCGAAGTGCTGCGCGACGACCCGGGGTCGCGCGGGCTCGTCACCGGCAACGGCGGCTTCCTCACGAAGCACGCCCTCTGCGTCTACTCGACCGAGCCGCCCGAGCGTCCCTTCACCCACGAGAACGTGCAGGACGAGGTGGACGCGCTGCCGACGCGGGGCGTGGCGATGGATCACCAGGGCGACGTGTCGATCGAGGCGTACAGCGTGATGTACGACGCGAAGGGCGCGAACGTGGCCCACGTCGCGTGCCGCCTGTCCGACGGACGTCGCGCCTGGGGCAACGTGCCGGACCGCGACGCGGCGGAGGCGATGACGCGCGAGGAGTTCTGCGGCCGCAAGGCGTCGCTCGGGTCGGACGGCGTGCTGACCGTTCGCGAGTAGGCGTCTCGAGCGGGGCGACGCCGGGTCAGCCGCTCGCTTCCCGTACCAGCTCGACCGCGCGGCCCAGTCCGTCGAGGCGCGCCGTCGTGTCCGCTCCCAGCGCTTCGATACGCAGGACGTCGATGCCCACCGCGGCGTAGCGGCGGAGTCGCTCGCGCACCGTCGCCTCGTCGCCCAGGAAGCTCGTGCGCAGGATCATGTCGTCGGGGACGCGCTCGGCGGCGAGGTCGCGCTTGCCGTCGATCCACAGGCGCTGCACCTCGATCGCCACGTCTTCGAAGCCGCCGCGGCGATAGGCGTCGTTGTAGAAGTTCGTCTTCGCCGATCCCATCGCGCCGAGCTGGAAGGCCATGCGCGGCTTCATCGACGCGATCCACGGCTCCGGGTCGTCGGTGACGGCGAAGGCGCCGCCGACGGCGAGGGTGAGGTCTTCCAGGCGGCGTCCCGCGCGCTCCGCACCGCGGCGCAGGTGGGCGAAGTGCGCTTCGGCCGCTTCCGGCGTGAACGACGTGCCGAGCCAGCCGTCGGCGAGCTCGCCCGTCAGCTCGAGCGCCTTCGGCGAGAGGGTGGCGAGCCAGATCGGCAGCTCCGGGTTCGGCGGCTGCGAGATGCGCAGCGCCTTGCCCTCACCGCCGGGAAGCGGCAGCACGTGGTGCTTTCCCTCGTACGCGAGCTTCTCCCCGCGGAACGCCATGCGCAGGATCTCGATCGTCTCGCGCATCCGCGTGAGCGGGCGCGCGAACGACTGGCCCTGCAGGCCCTCGACCACCTGCGGACCCGACGCGCCGAGACCGAGCAGGAAGCGGTTTCCGCTCGCCGCCGCGAGCGAGAGCGCGGTCATCGCCGTCATGCTCGGCGTGCGCGCGCTGATCTGGAGGATCCCGGAGCCGAGCGCGATGCGTTCGGTCTTCGCCGCGAGGTAGGCGAGGATCGTGACCGCGTCGTAGCCCCACGCCTCGGCGCTCCACGCCTGGTCGACGCCGAGCTTCTCGGCACAGGTGGCGAAGTTCGCGAATCGCTCGAAGTCGCCCGGACGGCCCGACGCCGGGCCGCCGACGCCGATCGCAGTCTTCACGCCGCGGCCGCCTCGACCTTCTCCACGGCACATAGCGTGTACTTGTGGTGCGGGCAGCCGGTGATCGGGTCGCGGTCGGCGGCGTCCGAGAGGTCGTTCGGGTTCGCGCCCTGCACGACGAGTTCGCCGTTCGCGTCCGGGTAGGCCATCCCGAACCCGTTCGGCATCCAGACGTGGCCCTTCTGGAGCTTCTTGTCGACTTCGGCGGGCAGGGTCACCTCGCCGCGCTTCGTGCGGATGCGGACGGTGTCGCCGGTGGCGACGCCGAGCGCTTCCGCGTCGTCCGGCGCGAGGTGCAGCGCACAGTGAGGTCCGCGTCCCTTGCGCCAGGAGGGATCGCGCTGGATCGTGTTCGCGTTCCACTGGGTGCGCAGGCCGCTCGCGAGGACGAAGGGGTAGTCGGGGTCGGTCGGCAGATCGGTGTCGATCGCCCGTGCGATCTCCTCGAGCATCTCGGCCGGGGCGAGGCGGATGCGCTTGTCCTCGTAGCCTGTGTGCGCGTCGAGGTTCTCCGACGCGTCGACGGTGCGCGCGATCTCGACACCTTCGGGATGCGCGAGGATGCGGCGGAAGATCTCCATCGCGAGGTCGAACGGACCCTTCTCCTTCCAGTCGGCGCCGAGCGTGCGCAGCACCGAATCGCGTCGACCGAAGGCGTTCTGCAGCGAGAGCACCCATACCGCCACGAGCGAGGGCGCGGGCAGCTCGGCGCCCAGGGTGCGGTACGCCCAGAACAGGAGCTCGGCGCGGTTGCTGGCCAGCTCCTGGCCCTTGGCGAAGAACGCGGCCGCGCCTTCCGGCGTCGTCGCCGCCGGCGCCAGCTCGCGCAGCGCATCGGGGACGGGTCCGACGAGGCCCATCGCTTCGGAGAGCCGCACGTAGATCTCGGGCTCGGGAAGCGCCTCTTCCGGTCCGGGAATCACCGGCGGTCGCAGCTGCACTTCGATCTGCGGATAGTTCTTCGGGAACCCCGCGATCTCCCACTTCTCGTAGCCGCACGGTGTCGGCAGCACGTAGTCGGCGAGCAGCGCCGTCTCGGTCATCGCGGGCTCGACGACGACGAGCAGGTCGAGCTTCGCGCGCGCCTCGCGGAACGCATGGGCGTCCGAGTAGGAGAGCACCGGGTTGGCGCCTTCGACGATCAGGCCCCGGATGCGCTCGGGATGATCGACGGTGATCTCCTCCGAGAGCAGCGTGGGCGAGAACATCGGGAAGCCGCCGATCGCGCTGATGCCGCGGATGCCGGCGGCGCGCGTGCGCGGCGGCTCGGCGTTGCGCTTCGGGTTCCACTCGGGCGGCGACATCGTCTCGATGAAGGTGTTGCCCCCCGCCTGACCCGCGTTGCCGGTGAGCGACGAGATCAGGTGGATCAGGTAGGAGATCAACGTGTTGAAGGGGAGGTGCTCGACGGCGAGGTCCCACATGATCGCGGCCGACTCGGCGGTGGCGAGCTCGCGCGCGGTCTCTTCCAGGAGCTCCCGGGTGATGCCCGAGCGGCGCGCCATCTCCTCGAGATCCACCTCGGCGAGCGCGTTCTGGATCACGGCGAAGTCGCGCGTGCGCTGCTCGATGAACGCCGCGTCGGCGAGGCCCTCGCCGCGCGTGATCGCGGCGGCGATACCGAGGAGGAGATACGCGTCGCTGCCCGGCTTCGTCTGGAGGTGACGGTCGGCCTGGCGCGTCGTCTCGGTCTCGCGTGGGTCGATCGCCCAGTGCTGCACGTCCGGGTTCTCGGCAATCGCCTTGAAGGTGTCGTTGGCGGCGTGGCCGCGGTTCGAGATGCGCGGATTGGTGCCGAGCGTGAGCAGGAAGCGCGTGTTCTCGATGTCGGGGTGGAACCAGGACTGCGGCGTCGAGTCGAACATCCACTGTCCGACGAGGAAGTGCTGGGTCTTCTCCTGCGCGAACGCGTTGAAGAGGAAGGGCGAGCCGATCGTCTGGAGGAAGGTGAGGGCGTAGTTGCCGTCCATGTGGTTCGCCTGGCCGCCGACGCCGGCCAGCGCGATCGCGTTCGGGCTGTGCTGCTCGCGGATCTCGTTCAGCTTCGCGGCGATCTCGGTGATCGCCGTGTCCCAGTCGATGCGCTCGAAGGAGCCGTCGGGGCGGCGCCGCAGCGGATGCAGGACGCGCTGGTCGTGGTGAGCGTACTTCGCGATGGAGAAGCCCTTGTTGCAGACGTAGCCCTTCGTGATCGGGTTGTTCTCGTCCGCGCGGACCTTCACGATCTTCCCGTCGGCGACGTCCACCGAGAGCCCGCAGTTGTGGCTGCACAGCACGCAGACGGTGGGCAGCCCCTTCGCGTCGAGCGCGAGCGGCGTCTTCGAAACGGACGGATCGACATGCACGTGGGTCATCGGGAAGTCTCCTCGAGGGCGCGTTCGAGATAGGGAAGGTGGTCGACGCCGAAGAACATCTCGTCGTCGAGGAAGAACGTGGGAGCGCCGAAGGCACCTCGCGACACGGCCTCGTCGGTGTTGGCGCGCAGGGTCTGCTTCGCCGCGTCGGTCGTCGCGAGATCGGCGATCTTCGCGGCGTCGAGGCCGGCGCTCGTAAGCACGTCGGCGATCACGGCCGGGTCGCCGAGGTCGCGCCCCTCGACCCAGAAGGCCGGGTACACCGCATGGTGGAAGATCTCGAAGTCTCCCGACTGCTGTGCGGCGACGGCGCAGCGCATCAGGCCGAGCGTGTTGATCGGGAAGTGCGGGTTGCCCTCGAAGGGGATCTCGAAATGCCCGGCGGTGCGGCGCATCGCCTTCCCGGTGTACTCGCGCTTCGGAACGACGGGCTCGGCCGCGGGCGACTGGTTGCCGGTGGCCTTGAAGACGCCGCCGAGCAGCATCGGTCGATGGACGAGGTCGGCGCGGTAGCGCTGCGCGAGGTTCGGGATCAGGGCGTTGGCGAGGTAGCTGAACGGGCTGCCGTAGTCGAAGAAGAACTCGACGGTGGGGGGCATGCGGGGCCTTTCGCGATCGTGCGCGTCCGAGTGAGTTGCAAAACGAAACCATATCCGGTTCACTGAAGCAAGCCGCAGAAGGCATCCAGATGCCGGACGGGGAGACCGCGCGCGTGAAATGGGACGAGATCGGAGACCAGACCTGCTCGGTGGCGCGCGCGCTGTCCGAGGTGGGGGATCGCTGGACGCTGCTCGTCCTGCGCGAGGCGTTCCTGCGCACGCGTCGCTTCGGCGATTTCGTCGAGCGCACCGGCGCTGCGCGCAATCTCGTGGCGGATCGGCTCGCGAAGCTCGTCGAGGCGGGGATCCTCGAACGCCGCCGGTATCAGGAGCGTCCCGAACGGTTCGAGTATCGACTCACCGAGAAGGGCGTCGATCTCTACCCGCTGATCATGGCGCTCGTGCGCTGGGGCGACCGCTGGCACGACGACGGACGTGGCAAGCCGATCGAACACGTCCACCGCGGCTGCGGCGAGGTGATGCACGCCGGCATCGTGTGCTCGGAGTGTGGCGAACCACTCGGCCCGCGGGATGTCGAGGTGCGCGCCGGCCCGGCCCTGCGCGACGAGGCGCGGCGGTCGGGAGCGCGGAGTTCCGAAGCGCGGAGGCACGGCACGCGCGGCTGACCTGACCCCACGCCACGCATGGTCCGCTGCAAGCTCCTCCTTCTCGTTGCCGCGTTGGTCTCCACGCCGATCCACTCAGAACCCGCTTCCTCGACGCTGCCGACGGCGACGTTGCCGACCACGACGTTGCCGACCGAGCACGTCGGACTCGGATTCGACGCTGAGTCGCTTCGCCCTCGAGCCGGCTTCGGAGACGCCGCTCAACGGGGACTTGAGTCCGCACCGCCGGATCGACTGGCTGACGATGCCACTGGACGACGTCCGCGAGCTGCGCGGCGTGCTCGGATGCACGGTGAACGACATCGTGCTGGC